>NZ_JBDLAK010000016.1:0-134061 GCF_039748055.1 Burkholderia sp. RS01 | reverse complement strand
TAAGAAGAAACAAGACTGCTTGCGTCCACTATGTGGTTCCCAACCAACAAACCCGCACCACCGGTTTGTTGCACAGGAACCAACAACTACATAACAACACCACACCTGCCCCTTCACCGGGCAGGGATGTTGTAACCACAAATTTCCCAACCCCCAAAAGGGTACGGGAGCAAGGGTTACGGCGGTCATAGCGTGGGGGAAACGCCCGGTCCCATTCCGAACCCGGAAGCTAAGACCCACAGCGCCGATGGTACTGCACCCGGGAGGGTGTGGGAGAGTAGGTCACCGCCGGACAACCATTACACGGTCGAGAGCCCCAACCACACGGCTGGGGCTCTCCCGCATTTAACCCCCGCCCCGCCCCGCCCCGCCCCAACCGGCGCAGCCCGCCGGTTTCGCGCAAGCCCAACCAACGCGGCCCGCCGGTTTCGACAGTCTCAACCAGCGGCCGGCCGCGTTTCGGCAAGCTCAACCGGCGTGGCCAGCTGGTTAGTGGCTCAACCGATGCACGAGGTGCCGCACGCTGAAAACCGTGCCGCCGCCGTCGGGCCTCACCGTAGTGAGGCCTTAACATCGTCCGCTATGGGCGGAATTCGGTGGAAAACCCCCGAAAATTCGGTGATTTAGGTCAAAAAGTCGCGGAAACACGCGGAATTTGCCCCCCTCACGGGTGCAAGCTGGTAAGTTTTCGAACAGTGGCTTGTACGCATGCCGTGTGCAGGCTCCAGAAATCCAAAGCGTCCAGGAGGACATAAATGGCTAAGAACCGTAGTGAACTTGTTGCAGAGGTAGCAGGCAAGGCCGGCACCAGCCAGGCAGCCGTCAACTCCGTGCTCGATGCACTGTTCGAGGTTTTCGAATCTTCCGTCGCCTCCGGCGAGAAGATCACCATCCCGGGCTGGCTCGCAGTTGAGCGTACCGACCGCGCAGCCCGCACTGGCCGCAACCCGCAGACCGGCGAAACCATCCAGATCGCAGCAGGCCACAGCGTCAAGCTGACCGCCGGCTCCAAGCTGAAGGCCGCTGTCTCCAACAAGAAGTAGTCTTCTCGACAGCTCCGGCGGGGCGGCAACCACCCGGTGGCCGCCCCTCCTGCTTTTAAGGCCCGATTCGCCGTAAGCACCGATTCGCCGCCCGGGCAGCGGTAGCGGACAATGGATAAGTGCCCTCAGCAGCAAAATCCCGTATCCCACAGCCTGCGCCCGATCAGGGAACTCAGAGCCAGGCTGACGCCGCCCTCGGTATTCCTCGGCCCTGGCAGTTGGCCGGCCTGGCCGCCCTCTTCCTAGGGCTGGCGGCCGCGTTGCTGTTCTCCGGCGCTGCGGCGGCCCGCGAGGTGTCCGATCCCGGAGCACTGGTGCGCTGGGGCCTCCCTGTCAGCAAGGCAATCCACAACATCTCGCTGGCCACGGTGATCGGCGGGCTCATATTCGCTGCGGGCATCCTGCCGTGGAAGCTTGGCGGCTCGCGCACCAAGGATCATGACGCTCCCGAGCACCCGGCCTTCGCCCGCGCCCTTGCCATCGCGGCGGCCGCCGGTGTGGCCTGGACCCTGTCAGCGATCGCCGTGCTGGTGCTCACCTACGCGGACGTGGCAGGGCAAGGTATTTCCGGGGACGCCGAATTCACCAGGGCCCTGGTCTACTTCATGACCGACATTGAAACCGGCCGGGCCTGGCTGGCCGTCACCATCATCGCCGCCGTGGTGACCACAGCCCTGTTCGGTGTGCGATCCCTGACAGGCTTGGCGCTAACCCTGGTGCTGGCGCTGATCGGCCTGGTTCCGACCGCTCTGATCGGGCACTCCTCAAGCTCGAATGACCACGAGGGCGCCATCAACTCCCTCGGCCTGCACCTGGTGGGCGTCAGCGCCTGGGTCGGCGGCATCATCATGCTCGCGCTGCTTTCCGGCATCCTGGCCGGCGCCCGGAACTCGGCAGGCACGCGGAACGGTGCCGGCAAGCAGGCCATCCAGGCATCCCAGCCCGGCGGCCCCGCCGACATCACCGAACCGACGCTCCGGCGTTTCTCCTCCCTGGCGGGGTTCGCGTTCGTGCTGGTCTTCGCCTCGGGCGTGATCAACGCCAGTGTCCGGGTGACCAGTTGGGCCGACCTCTTCGGGTCGCCCTACGGCCAGCTGATCCTGGCGAAGACTGCCGCCGCCGTGGTCCTCGGCGGCATCGGCTTCATGCACCGGCAGTGGATCCTTCCGCAGCTGGGACGCAAGGGCGCAGCCATGTCCTCGCGCCGCGTGCTGTGGCAGCTGATCCTCATGGAACTGCTCATCATGGGAGCCACCTCCGGTATCGCCGTAGCTCTGGGCCGCTCCGCGCCGCCCGAGCCGACGTCGTACGCTCCGAACGCCTCTCCGGCCTTCATCCTGTCCGGCTACGAGCTGCCCCCGGAGCTGACGCCGGCACGCTGGCTCTCCGAGTGGCGCCTCGACTGGCTGTGGATCGCTGTGGCCCTCTTTGGGCTCGTGTCCTACTTCCTCGGAGTGGCCAAGGTCCGTGCCCGCGGCGACAAATGGCCATGGTTCAGGTCCATCAACTGGGTGATCGGGCTGCTGGTGCTGACCTACATAACCTCCGGGCCGCCGTCGGTCTACGGGCGTGTGCTGTTCTCGGCGCACATGGTGGACCACATGGCGCTGACCATGGTGGCGCCGCTCTTCCTGGTCCTCGGCGCCCCTGTGACGCTCGCCCTGCGCGCCCTCCCGGCCAGGACCGACGGCTCCCGCGGACTCCGCGAATGGGTGCTGCTCTTTGTGCACTCGAAGTTCTCCCAGCTGGTCACGCACCCGCTGTTCGCGGCGGCCAACTTCGCTGGCTCGATTGTGCTGTTCTACTACTCCGATGCCTTCGGCTTCGCGATGCGCGAGCACGTGGGCCACGAGCTGATGAACCTGCACTTCGCGCTCACCGGGTACATCTTCGTGCTCAGCATGATCGGCACCGACCCGCTGCCGCTCCGGGCACCGTACCCGCTGCGTCTGGTGCTGCTGCTGGCCACCATGGGCTTCCACGCCTTCTTCGGCGTAGCCATCATGGGTGGCACCAACCTGCTGGCCGCAGACTACTTCGGCAACCTCGGCCGGGCCTGGGGACCGTCCGCGCTCCTGGACCAGCAAATGGGCGGGGCCGTGGCCTGGGGCATCGGCGAAATCCCGACCCTGCTGGTGGCAATCGGCGTCGCCATCATGTGGTCCAGGTCCGATGAACGCGAGACCCGCCGCACCGACCGGGCCGCGGACAGGAATAACGACGCCGATCTCACCGCTTACAACGATATGTTTGCCAAATTGGCTGAACGCGACGCCAAGCTGGCTGAACGTGACTCAAAGCTGGAAGGACGCTGATGAGCGAAACCGTACGCACCCACCACCGGGTCCGCGCCTCCGAACTGGTCGGCCGCAACTGGCTGAACACCGGCGGCAAGTCCCTGGACCTGGAAGCCCTGCGCGGAAAGATTGTCCTCCTGGACTTCTGGACCTTCTGCTGCATCAACTGCCTGCACGTGCTGGATGAGCTCCGCCCGCTGGAGGAAAAGTACTCCGACGTCCTGGTCACGGTGGGCGTGCACTCGCCGAAGTTCGAGCACGAGGCCGATCCCGTGGCCCTTGCGGCCGCCGTTGAGCGCTACGAGATCCACCACCCGGTCCTGGACGACCCCGAGCTGGACACCTGGAAGGCCTACACGGCCCGCGCCTGGCCCACGCTGGTGGTCATCGACCCCGAGGGCTACATCGTGGCCCACCTCTCCGGAGAAGGCCACGCGGACGGCCTCGCCGTGCTCATCCCGGAACTCATCGCCGAACATGAGGCGAAGGGGACCCTGCACCGCGGCAACGGCCCTTATGTGGCGCCGGAGCCGACGTCGGGCACGCTGCGCTTCCCGGGGAAGGCCCTCTACCTGCCGGCGGGGCGGGGCTCCATTGCCGGACAGCCCGACGGCGGTGCTGCCGCCGCCGGATCCTGGCTGGTCACCGATACCGGCCACCACCGCCTGGTGGAGCTGGACACCGATTTCCACACCGTGCTGCGCACCTACGGCTCCGCGACCAAGGGCTACGCCGACGGCCCCGGCGCTGCACAGGACTCCGTCGAGCCGACCGTGCAGTTCAACGAGCCGCAAGGCCTTGTCCTGCTGCCGGAAGACGTGGCAGCGAAGACGGGCTACGACGTCGTGATTGCCGACTCCGTCAACCACCGCCTCCGTGGACTGTCGCTCGCGGAGGGCACCGTCACTACACTCGCTGGCAACGGCGTGCAGCGGCTGCTGGAGACCGGCCCGGCCCGCGTGGACGAGGACGCCGCCGGCTTTACCGGCCGCCTCAGCGAGCAACCGCTGGAGGTTTCCCTCAGCTCGCCCTGGGACGTGGTGTGGTCCGCCAAGCTCAACGCCGTGGTGGTTGCCATGGCCGGCGTGCACCAGATCTTCAGCCTGGATCCGCTGAACGGGGCCGTGTCGATCATCGCCGGCAACGGCCTGGAGGGCCTCTTGGACGGCCCGGCCCACGAGGCATGGTTCGCGCAGCCTTCCGGCCTCGCCGAGGATGCCGACGGCAACGTCTGGGTGGCGGACTCGGAAACCTCCGCGCTCCGCAAACTCGTGATTGACGACGACGGCACGGTCACCGTTGAATCCGCCGTGGGCAAAGGACTCTTCGACTTCGGCTTCCGCGACGGCGAGGCTTCCGAGGCGCGCCTGCAGCACCCGCTGGGCGTGACGGTGCTGCCGGACGGCTCCGTGGCCATCGCCGACACCTATAACGGGGCGGTGCGCCGCTACGACCCCGCCACGCGCACCGTGTCCACGCTGGCACGCGGCCTGTCCGAGCCTTCCGATGTCATTGTGGACCACACCCAGGTGGCCGGCTCCGAGCCGCTGCTGGTGGTGGTGGAGGCCAACAAGCACCAGCTGGTCTACGTGCCTATTCCGAAGGAAGCCCAGCAGGTGGACGAAGGCGCGGTGCAGACGCACCGGCCCAAGAGTCCTGTGGCCGCGGGGCCGCTGGAACTGACCGTCCGCTTCACGGCGCCGACCGGCCAGAAGCTCGACGACCGCTGGGGCGACCCCACGCAGCTGAAGATCTCCTCCACCCCGCCCGAGCTGCTGGTGTCCGGCGGCGGAACCTCCGTAGGTCTGCTCCGCACTCTGGAGCTGTCCTCCGACGTTCCCGAGGGCGTGCTGCACATAACGGCCCGCGCGGCAGCCTGCGACGGCCCGGAAACCGAGGACGGGGAGATCCCCGACCACGCGGCGTGCCACCTGTACCAGCAGGACTGGGGCATCCCGGTGGTGCTGCAGGCGGACGGCGACACCGAGCTGGTGCTGGACCTCCGCGGCATGGACTAAGGTCCCTACCCCTCTTCACGCATGCTTAAGTGGCCCGGTTTTCGACCCCCGAGGGTTGAATTCCGGGCCATTTCCGTTGCTGCCGGGGTCAAAGCCGGGCCAGTTGCGCACGGCGCCGGCGCCGGGCTTGTCCACATAGCCCAGTTTGGCCTGTGCGCGGGCCGGGGTGGCGGACATTGTGGGCTTATGGACCCAACGGACATCCTCAAATCGGCCGGCGACGTATTGCTCACCCGGGACGTGCTGGCCAGGGGCTCCTCCGAGGCCGCCCTCCGCCGAGCCATCCGGCACGGCGACGTGGTCAGGCTGGAACGGGGCCTGCTGGCCGTCGCCGGAGCCGACCCGGAACTCGTGGCCGCCGGACGTTCCCGGGGCCGGCTCACATGCGCCTCGGCCGCCCCGAGGTACGCCCTCTGGCAGTTGCGTCCTGCAGCCCGGATGTCCTGCTCCACGCGCTCCTGTGCCGGCCGCCCCTGGAAGCGCTGGTGATGGTGGAATGCGCCCACAACTGGCTCGCGGCTCGCTCCGCTGGCCGCAGCCGGACCAGCCCGGTTATGGAGTCGCCAGCCGGCTGCAGGGGCAGTGATTTCCGTCGCGGGAGCCTGAAAACTGGGCCACTCCGGGCAGCCAAGGCCAGGGTCGGCGGCCTTAGAAGCTCAGGAGCGGAGTGACCTTGATGGTGTCGCCCTCGATGTCCAGGCGCGTGGTGAAGCTGAAGTCGTGGACCACGTTCAGGGCCGAAACCGCACCGGTAAAGAGGTCCACCTGCTGTGCGGTGATTTTGGCCTTGCCGTCCAGCGGTGCAACCACCCATTTGCCGTCGAACGGTTCAATGCTGATCTTCGGGTACTCGGTGATGCTCCACTTGATGGTCCCGTCCACCACCCGGTTGTTGGTGGCGTGGTAGAACGGGCAGTCAGGCTGAAGCCTTTGCTGCTTGTCTGCCTCCGCGGCGCACTTGTCAAGGAATTCCTTGACCCGGGTGGACACGGCTTGGTTCAGCTCATCCGTTGCCTGGGTCAGGAGGTTCAGCGGTGCCGTGGGGGAGTCCCGCCCGGATACGGTGGCGCTGGTGGCCGGCGCCGAGAAGAACTGGCCGTTCAAGGAGGCCTGGTACTCGCCGGGGTAGAACACGGCGAATGAGTTGCGGCCGCCGGGCATGTTCACCGGCACACCGTTGACTGTGGCCTCGGTGGAGTTCACCACAGTGACGTCCACCGTGGGCAGCGGTGCGGGCACGAATGCCCATTTGTGGAAGAACAGCCATTCAGTGCCGGTGCTTTCGAGCAGGAACTCGGTGTGCAGCTGGCTTCCGTCGATGGTGTAGTCCATGGGCACCATGACCCGGTTGCCGGTGCGCGCTACGGCGTCGCCGAGCTTCACGTTCGTGATGCGTGAGGCGGACGTCTGCAGCGCCGTGCCGTCGAGCATGGCGGGGTCGGCGTCCGGCACGGAAGCGCGGAGCAGGCCCAGGGCGCGCTCGCCCTCACCCTTCTGCAGGGCCTCGAGATATTCGCGTATTGGCTGCTGCGGACTGGCCACCGAGTTGTTCACAAGGTTGACCGAAACGATGGCTCCGACCACGGCAAGCATCAGGCCCAACAGCCACCCGGCCGCGGTCCTCACCAACGCTTGACTCATCTGCACGCACCTTACGTTACCTGCTAGTGCCGCGAACACAGGAGTAAGGGGCGCCGCCATGACGCCGGGAGGGCGCGAAAAAACGCCCGACGGCGGGGTGTCACCGCCCGGCCGGGCGGGCAGCGGCGCTAGCGGCGGCGCCGGGACGAGGTGCCGAAAACGCCCCGGAGGAGTTCCCTGCCCAGCTGGGTTCCCATTGACCGGACCATGCTCTTCAGCCCTCCGCCGAGGGCCCCGCCCAGGGCGCCGGTGATGTCCTCCATCATGCCGCCGCCGGCAGGGGGAGCGGAGCGCGGCGCGGGCGCGGACGGCTCGCGCCGCCCGGGTGTGGGCCTGCTGCTGGGCCGTCCCAGGATCTCCTCTTCGATGCGGCGGGCATCGGCGTCGACTGCCTGCGTGTCCAGGCTGCCGGGAACGAAAACGCCTGCGGAGGGAACCGGAGGCTGGCCCGGTGCTGCGGCGCCCGTGGAGGCGGCGGACTTGCCGGAAAGTTTCTCGTACGCGGAGATGTTGTCCACGGCGGTGCCGTACTTGGTGAGCAACGCCGAGTGCGCCACCGTGCCCTTGATCAGCTCATCGGCGCTGGGGCCCATGAGGGACTCCGGTGCGCGCAGGCGGGTCAACGCCACGGGCGTGGGCGCGCCCTTCTCGTTCATCACGGTGACCACCGCCTCGCCAATGCCGGCGGAGGTGAGTGTCTCCTCGAGGTCGTAGTCGCTGATCGGGAACGTGGAGACGGTGGCCTTGAGCGCTTTGGCGTCCTCCGGCGTGAACGCCCTCAGTGCGTGCTGTATGCGGTTGGCGAGCTGGCCGAGGACGTCGGCGGGAACATCCTTCGGTGTCTGCGTGACAAAGAAGATGCCCACGCCCTTGGAACGGATGAGCCGGACCGTGGTGGTGATGGCTTCCAGGAAGGCCTTTGACGCGTCATTGAACAGCAGGTGGGCCTCGTCGAGGAAGAACACGAGCTTGGGCTTGTCGAGGTCGCCGGCCTCGGGCAGGTCTTCAAAGAGGTCCGCCAGCAGCCACATCAGGAAGGTGGAGAAGACCATGGGCTTGGTCTGCAGGGTGGGGAGCTCGAGGCAGCTGATGACGCCGCGCCCATCGGGGGCCGTGCGGAGGAGCTCCGCGGTGTCGAACTCGGGCTCGCCGAAGAAGCGCTCCATGCCCTGCGCCTCGAGGGTCACCAGCTCGCGGAGGATGACGCCGGCAGTGGCCTTGGACAGGCCGCCCAGCTCCTTGAGCGGCTCCTTGCCCTCATCCGACGTGAGGAACTGGATGACGGAGCGGAGATCCTTCAGGTCGATCAGTTCGAGGTTGTTCTTGTCGGCGAAATGGAACACCAGCTGGAGGCTGGACTCCTGGGTGTCGTTGAGCTCCATGATCCGGGAAAGCAGGATGGGCCCAAAGGACGTGATGGTGGCCCGTACAGGGACGCCGTTGCCGTCCGCTCCGAGGGCCAGGAACTCCACGGGAAACGTCTTGCCGGCCCACTGCTGGCCGATGCTTTCGGTGCGCGCGGTCAGTTTTTCATTCCCGGGGGCGGCGGTGGCGAGGCCGGACAGATCGCCCTTGATGTCGGCCAGGAAGACCGGCACGCCCGCGGTGGAAAGCTGCTCGGCCATCATGTGCAGCGTGACGGTCTTGCCCGTGCCCGTGGCGCCCGCCACGAGCCCGTGCCGGTTCATCATGGACAGCGGGAGCCGGACCGGGGCGTCCTTGTGGAGTTCGCCGTCGACGATGGCGGCTCCCAGCTCGATGGTGGTGCCCTCCAGGACATAGCCTTTTTGGATTGTGGCGACTTTATCTGCAGTGGATTTGTTGGCCATGCCGCAAGCTTAGCGGCGGCCTGCCGCCCGGCGGCAGGGAACACGTGGTGAAAGTGTGGACAGCGTCACCCGGCCCCGCAGAAATAAGCCGGGAGCCGCCGTCGTTGTCAAAAGCGTGCCGGGGACCATTTACGGTCCCGGCCCGCCATGCCCCGCAACGAAAGGCCGGCTCCACCGTGACTGTTCCCCTCTCCATCCTTGACCTTGCGACCATCGGCAAGGGCCAGACAGCGGCGGAGAGCTTTGCCGGCAGCGTCGCCATGGCCCAGCTTGCGGAGAAACTCGGTTACCGGCGGGTCTGGTACGCCGAACACCACAACATGTCCTCGATCGCGTCCTCTGCCACGAGCGTCCTGATTGCGCACGTCGCGGCGAAGACGGAGACCATCCGGCTCGGGGCGGGCGGGGTGATGCTCCCCAACCATTCGCCGCTCACCATTGCCGAACAGTTCGGGACGCTGGCTACCCTGCATCCGGGACGCATCGACCTGGGGCTTGGCCGTGCCCCGGGCAGCGACCAGAACACCATGCGGGCGCTCCGCCGGGATCCCCAGTCGGCGGAGACCTTCCCGCAGGACGTCCTGGAACTGCAGGGATACCTGAGCGGCCCCACGCGCATCCAGGGTGTCGAGGCAACGCCGGGCAAGGGCACCAACGTGCCCCTCTACATCCTGGGGTCCTCGCTGTTTGGGGCACGGCTGGCCGCGCAGCTGGGCCTGCCCTTCGCCTTCGCCTCCCACTTCGCGCCGAATGCGCTGCAGGACGCCGTGGCCATCTACCGCCGGGAATTCCAGCCGTCCGAGCAGCAGGCCACGCCGCACGTCATCGCCGGTGTGAACGTGATCGCCGCCGATTCGGCACCGGAAGCACAGGACATGTTCCGGGCCACGCTGCGCGCCCGCGTCTCGCTGTTTTTCGGTGGCGGGAGGGAATTCACGGACGACGAAGCCGACATGGTCCTCGATTCCCCGCAGGGGCAGCACGTGTCCCAGATGATGAAGTATTCGGCGGTGGGAACGCCGGACGCCGTGATGGAGTACGTGGACGGGTTCGCCAAGCACGCCGACGCCGACGAGCTCATCGTGGCTCACCAGAGCACAGCGACGGAATCGCGTCTCCGGTCGGTGGAATTACTGGCCGAGGTTGCTGGCCTGGCGCGCGTTTAGCCCTCCAATAGAAATATTTTTTAGGGCCTCCGCGCGCGGCATCCGAGGCATAAACCTGCAGGTCAGGGTGCACTGGGTAGGAATGTGCACCGGGTTAATACGGGCTCAAATTAGCGCCATTCAACCGATATCTTTTGACTTCTACGCCGGGCAGAACTTAGCGTTAACATCGCAAGGTCTCAATTTGCTTCGGTAATGGGCGTTACCCCGCCCGCAATTCCGGGTGCTTTAAAGCTTCTGCAAAAGCAAGTGCAGATGCTGTGGCTAGCTGGTCCAATGTAGCGACGTCAAGATCACTACACCTGACAACCTCAACCGCGTGCGGTTGAGGTTTTTCGGCGCGCCTGATTCAGAAATCCACCGGATGGAATGCGCTCAGCTCCGTTCACAATCAGACCCAGGTAGAAATTATGAAGATCAAATCCACCGTTGCAGCCGCACTCATGACATTCCTCATGGTCAGCGGGCTGGTTGCAGGCTTCTCCGCCCCGGCCTCGGCCGCGGGCACCACCTACTACGTTAGTGCCGCAGGCAGTGACAGCAACGCGGGCACGTCCAGCGCGGCCCCCTGGAAGTCCCTGACGAAGGTCGGCCAGGCCGTCCTCAAGCCCGGAGACACCGTCAGTTTCCGCAAGGGCGACACCTGGACCGGGGGCATCGTGACCGCCCAGAGCGGCACCTCCGCGGCACCGATCACCCTGAACAGTTATGGAACCGGGAACGCCCCCACGGTGACCGGCGGCAAGTCGGGCAACTGCATCAGGATCAACGGAAGCTACACCACGGTTGACGGCCTGCGTGCCGTCGCCTGCGGTTACGCGGGATTCAGTCTCACCGGGGACCGCGACGTTGTGCGGAACTCCAGTGCCTCCAACAACGCCGTCGGCCTCAAGATCGGCGCCGGCTCCGATTTCGGCAAGTACACGGGGAATTCACTGACAAACAATAACGTCATGAATGTGAATACCCCCGGCACGAATTGTGGAACAGCGTCCGCGGTGAACTGCAGCGACGACTCCGGTGCCTTTGGCGTGCTGATCAACGGCAACGACAATGAGTTTTCCGGCAATACCGTCAGCGGTTCCACAGGGAAGTCCTACGACTTCAACCAGGACGGCGGCGCCTTCGAAATCTACAACGGCAACCGCAACAACATTCACCACAATGTGTCCGTGGACAATAACAACTTCTCCGAGCTTGGGAAGTCCTCCGGTACTGCGGACGGCAACATGTACCGCTACAACCTGGTCCGCTCAACCTGCGGAGCCAGCTGCTCCGAGGCCAAGGGGCTGATCGCCCGCGGAACCGGAACTTCCTTCGGCCCCACCAACGGCACGGTCTTCGAGTTCAATACGGTGTATCTGACCGGCTCGGTGTCCGAGGCTGTTGTTTGCCACGCGACCTGCCCGTCCTCAACCGTGGTCCGGGCCAACATCCTCGTCGGGGTCAAGAACGCCCTGTACATGAACGGTTCCGGCTGGACCGAGAAGCAGAACGTCCTCAACGGCCCGACGAACATCACGCCAAACAGCACGTCTACCAAGGCGCCGGCAGGATTCGTCAGCGCACCGACCGACTTCCACCTGACCAGCACCAGCCCGGCGATCGACCGGGCCGGGACCACCGCCTATACGCTCGACCTGGCCGGCGCTCCCGCCACCATGAACGGCGACTGCGCGGGAACCGCGGCTGCTGATTCGGGCGCCTACGAGTTCGATTCGCCCGCCTGCTAGCTTCAGGCACCTGCACCAAGAAATTTCCGGTCCGCCCGGGTCACGTTCGCTGTGGCCCGGGCGGATCTTTCTGTCCGTGCTGACGTTCCTGGCGCGGTGATTTTCAACAGCGTTACATTCCCGCAACGCCGGGGCTATTCTGATGTAACGACGGCACAGGAAACTGGGGGTAAGTCCCTCGCCGGACTTTTCTCGCGCATCATTGGGGATTATCCGAAGGACGTCGCCTGTGCCTACTCCGCTCAACCAGACCGTGGCCGATTCTGCGCTGCTGACAAAGTCCCTGCCCCTGGGCCTGCTGAGGGCCTTCGTCCAGTCGGAAGCCGCCGACGACGGCCTGACCCCCCAGCTGCTCGCCGAACTGAAGATCCTGGCCCGCACACCAACCCTCCTGGTGGCCTGCAATTACGGCGGTACCCTGTGCGCCGCGGAGGGGATTTCCACCGAAACGCTGCCGTTGGGCAGCGCCGCCATAGCGCTGCGTGCCCTGGCCGCGCTGCCGAATACGCATGCGGCGGTCATCTCCGGGAGGTCGTTGCGCGATCTGGCGGCAGTGTCCAGGCTGCCCGCCGAGGTGCATCTGGTGGGCTCGCACGGAGCCGAATTCGACATGGGATTCGCCCACGGGCTGTCCCTGGCCACCGAATCCGTGCTGCAGCAGGCCAACCAGGCCCTGATCGAATCCGTGGGCGCCTACAAGGGGATCAGCATCGAGCGGAAGCCGGTGGCGGTTTCGGTGCACACCCGGCCGGCGTCCGCGGCGATTACCGCCAAGACGGCGAAGAAGGCCGAGGAGGTGGCCCGTGCCCTGGGACTGTTCTTCATCGTGGACGGATCGGTGCTGGACCTGTCCGTGGTGGAGCCCTCCAAAGCCCCCGCCCTTGAACACCTCCGGTCAAGGCTCGGGGTCAGCGCGGCGCTGTACGCCGGGGACGCCCTCAGCGACGAACTCGCCATGGCCACCCTCCGGGGCCCGGACATGGGGCTGTGGGTCGGCAACCAGCCGAGCCAGGCAAAGCACCGGCTGAAGGACCCCGAGTCGTTTGCCCGGGTGCTGGCAATCCTGTTTGAACTGCGGCGCGCCTGGCTGTTCGGCGAGGATGCCGTAGGGCTGGAGCGGCACTCCATGATCGGCAACGGCTCCTCCACGGCGCTGCTGACACCCGAGGCCAAGATCTGCTGGATGAGCCATCCCCTGCCGGACTCGGGCTCGCTCTTCGCGCATATCCTGGGCGGGGATGCCGCGGGCCATTTCTCGGTGGAACCGGTCAAGGCCTCGCAGGTGCTCGGCCAGAGGTACGTGGACAGCACCATGATCGTGGAGACCCGCTGGGCGGACGTCACGGTGACGGACTACCTCGAGCCTGCCCCTGACGGGATCACCAGCCTGGTCCGCGTGCTGTCCGGAACAGGGGCGGCGCGGATCGTGTTCGCACCCCGGCCCGACTACGCCAACGCACCGTTTAGCATGGAAGCCCGCGGCAACGAGCTGCACGTCGTCGGCACCTCCGATCCCATCGTCCTGCTGGCCCCCGGCGTCAGCTTCGCCATCACCTCCGACGGGCGGCACGCTACGGCGACAGCCGACGTCAACCTGAAGAACGGCCCGGTGGTCCTTAATCTGCGGTGCGGTGACACGGAGTCCCGTCACTCGCACGGAACGGACGAGGCGGACCGCCGTTCCGCCGTCGCGCATCATTCCCGCCGCTGGGTGCAGGGCCTGGTGCTGCCGTCCGTGAAGCCCTCCCTGGTGCGGCGCTCGGCCCTGGTGCTGCGCGCGCTGGTGCACGAGCCCACCGGCGCCGTGCTCGCGGCGCCCACCACCTCGCTGCCCGAGGGAATCGGCGGCACCCGCAACTGGGACTACCGCTACTGCTGGCTGCGGGACGGATCCATGACGGTCAACGCGCTGGTGGACCTGGGGTCCACGGCGGAGGCTGAGGGATTCCTCGGCTGGCTGAGCCGGATCCTGGCGAATGCGCCGGGCCCGGAGTGGCTGCATCCGCTCTACTCGGTCACCGGCGCGCCGCTCTCCACGGAGGCCATCATCGAAAGCCTGCCCGGGTATGCGGGCTCGCGGCCGGTGCGGATCGGTAACGCCGCGGACCACCAGGTCCAGCTGGACGTGTTCGGTCCCATCGCAGAACTGATCCATGCGCTGAGCACGTCGCAGGGATCCCTGGCGCCCGCGCACTGGGACCTGATGGTGCAGATGGCGAGTGCCGTGCTGGCGCGCTGGCATGAGGCCGACCACGGCATCTGGGAGGCGCGCCGCGCACCGCGGCACCATGTCTACACCAAGGTGATGTGCTGGGTCACGCTGGACCGGGCTCTCCGCACCGCCGCCCGGCTCGGCCGGGATCCCGAACCGTCCTGGGCTCCCATGGCCACCATTATCCGGGACGAGGTGCTCCGCGAGGGCTGGGACGACACCGCCTCGTCCTACACCGTGGCCTACGACAGCCCCGACCTGGACGCGGCGGTCCTGCACATCGGGCTGTCCGGCCTGCTCGACGTCAACGACCAGCGGTTCCTGGACACCGTCACCGCCGTGGAGCGGGAGCTCCGCGTCGGTCCCACCGTTTTCCGGTACCGGTACGACGACGGCCTGCCGGGCCTGGAGGGCGGCTTCCACATCTGCACCACGTGGCTGATTGAGGCGTACGTGGCGGTGGGCCGCATCGCGGAGGCCTGGGACCTGTTCGACCAGTTGGTCAACCTGTTCGGACCGACGGGGCTGCTGCCGGAGGAGTACGATCCGGGCACCGAGACCCATCTGGGCAACCACCCGCAGGCCTACTCGCACCTCGGCTTCATCCGCTGTGCCCGGCTCCTGGAACAGCACCAGCGGGCGTAGGTCCGGGACGCGCGCAGGGTGTTCCGGCTGCTACGCGCTAGCGGAGTCCTGCGCGGGTGGCGGAGAACATGGCCGGGGCCGGACCGTCCCCGGCGGCGAGGTCGGCCAGGATCCTGCCCACCACCGGCGTGAACTTGAAGCCATGGCCGGCGAAGCCCGCGCCGATGACCACCGGTCCGATGCGGTCCAGCACGAAGTTGTGGTCCGCGGCGGTGGTGTAGGTGCAGCTGATGTCCGCCATGTCGTCGGCATCAACGCCGGGCAGCCAGTCCCGGGCGTAGCGCTGGAGTGCGGCCCGCTGCCGGGGTTCGGGCTGGAACGAGCGGCGGTCCGGGTCCACCACCGGCCCCACGCCGTGCCATCCCGCCTTGACGCCCTCGCCCGGGGTGAGCATGCCGTAGACGGGCGAGTACCAGCCGGCGTAGCCCTCCCCGGACCCCGGGAAGTGGTTGAATCCGGGCCAGGCGGCGCCGCCGTCGGAAACGCCGAAGTGCGCAGGCTGCTCCTGGGTCACGGTGAGCCTCGGCACGGCCACCGTGCCCGCGAGCAGCTTGGACGTCCAGCCGCCGGCGGTGACCACCGCCTGGCGGGCTGTCAGCACCTCGGTGCGGCCGCCGTCGTCCACGGTGAGCCGCACGCCGTCGTCGAGAATCTTGAGTTCCAGAACCGCCGCATGGTGGCGGATCGCGGCCCCGTTTGCGGCGGCCAGGCGCTGGAGGGCCGGCAGCGCCGCTTCCGGATTGAGCTGCCCGCCGTCAGGCATGTACAGGACCTGCTGATCAAACCGGATGCCCCGCCAGCGCTCGCCGGCCTCGGCCAGCGGCACAAAATCCGCCTGCAGCCCGGCGCCGGCCAGCGCCGCGTGAATATCGCTGAGCCGGGGGTCGGGGCCGTGGTTTACGACGCCGGTGCGCGCCAGCAGCTGCTCCCCGCTCTCGTTTTCGAGCTCACCCCAGAGCTTGAGCGCCTCGGCCAGCATGGCGACGTACTCCGGCTCTGAATAGGCCAGGCTGAGGTTCCGCGTGGCCCCGTGCGAGGCCCCGATGCGGTGCCCCGGGCCGAACTGCTCCAGCAGGGTCACGTCCCGCCCGCGCCGGGCCAGCGCCCACGCCGCAGCGGAGCCCATGGCGCCGCCTCCGATGACTACGGTGTCCAGGGTTGGGTTCACGGTTCCTCCGAATCGGGGTGGGTTCTCACGCCAGGAGCAGGGCCACGCCGATCATGGCGGGGACGGCTACGACGGTGGTGACGAGCACGGTGTCCTTGGCGACCGTGAGGCCGGTTTTGTACCGGCTGGCCGCCACGAAGACGTTCTGGGCGGTGGGCAGGGCAGAGGTCACCACGACGGCGAACAGCGCCTGGCCCTCGAGTCCCAGGGCGAAGCGGGCAAAAATGTAGGCGATCGCCGGGTGGACGACGAGCTTGAAGGCGCTCGCAAGCAGGGCGTCAACCCGCCGTCCTTGAGCCGCCTGGAGCGGCCTGGAACCGTTCAGGCTCATGCCGAACGCCATCAGCATGGCCGGAATGGCGGCGCCGCCGATCAGGTGGATGGGTTGCAGGACCAGCGCCGGGACCTGCCAGCCGGTTCCGGCCACCGTCAGGCCAAGTGCGGAGCCCACGATCATCGGGTTTTTGAGGATCATCAGGACGAAGCGGAGCGGGGTGGTGCGGTGCGAGCTCGTGGTGGAGTCGAGGGCCATGAGGAACAGCGGCGTGAAGAACGCCAGCTGGAAGATCAGCAGGGGAGCCACATAGCTGGCGTCGCCGAGGACGTAGACGGCGATCGGAATGCCGAGGTTGGCGGAGTTCGCCAGGGAGGCGCTCATGGACGACATGAGCGATTCGGGCACGCTGCGCTTGAGCAGGAACCTGACAATGATGAAGAACAGGGCTGCAGTGGCCACGGCCCCCACCGCCGTCACCAGCAGGGGAGCGGCGAAGACGTCGTGGAGCCGGGCCTTGCTGAGCGTCTCGAAAAGCAGGGCGGGGCTGGCCACAAAGAAGGTCAGCCCGCTCAGGACCTGGCGTGCGTTCTCACCGAGGATGCCTCTCCTGCCGACGAACATGCCCACCAGGATGATGCACCAGACGACGAAAAAGCCCGCCAGGACGCCTAGCATCCGGGCGTCTCTGAAGGCTGGGGTTTACAGGGGGTGGCGTCCACCATCCCAGCCTAATCAGATTTATTCGGCGAAGGATGAGCTTGTGGCAGGGATCTCGCTATTCGGGCGGCCTGTTACGCGAAGTCCTGCGGCCTCAGCTGCACGTGGCGTTGTTCAGCGCGAACGGCGGGCGCATGAGACCGGCAGTGTGGCCCTCCGCGGGATCGTTGCCGATCTGGACAATCTTGTTGTCCTTGTCCACGTGGACCACTTTGGGCGTGTAGGCCTTGGCCTCATCCGTGGTCATCTGGGCGTAGGTGATCAGAATGACGAGGTCGTTCTCGTGCATCAGGTGCGCGGCGGCGCCGTTGATCCCGATGACGCCGGAACCGCGCTCGCCGGCGATGGTATAGGTCTCAAGGCGGGCGCCGTTGGTGACGTCCACAATGGCCACGAGCTCGCCAGGCATGATGTCGGCAGCGTCCAGCAGGTCCAGGTCTACAGTGACGGAACCCACGTAGTGGAGGTCCGCGTGCGTGACAGTGGCGCGGTGGATTTTGGACTTAAACATTGTGCGATTCATAACGTGAACAGTCTAACGCCGGGCTAGCCGTATGGCTGTGAGCCGGAACACTCCGGCCGCTACCCTGCTCCCGCGTCCGATTCTTCCTGGGCGGCCGCGATGGAGGCGGCTGTCGCCGCGAGGATCTCGCGTGCGGCGAGGATGGCTGGCCGCTGTGCGCTGGACCGGCGTACCGAGGTGAAGACCGTCCGGCGGGGTTTTCCCGGTAGCTCCATCAGCTGGGCGGTGGTGCCGCGGCCGGTCCACACGAGGTCCGGCATCAGCGCGACGGCATTTCCCGACTCGATCAGGCGGATCTGGGCCTGGAGGTCTGCCGTTTCGAAGCGCACGTCCGGTTCGAAGCCGGCGCTCCTGCACGCCTGTTCGGCCCAGTGGCGGGAGGCTGCGCCGCGCGGCTCCATGACCCACGGCATCTCCGCTGTGTCCGCGAGGGACGTGACCTTGGCCCTGCCCTCCGCCTCCGGCGGCACCGCGAGCCGGATGGCATCACTCGTCAGGCGGACGCGGTCCAGTTCCGGATAGCGGGGCGCCGCGTGGCCCGGATACTGCTCTGCAATAACGAGGTCGAAGTCCCGCGCCCACGTCTCGTGCAGGGCCGTTTCCGGCTCGCGCTGAATCATTTCGATCCGGACCTCCGGGTAGGTGCCCGTCATCCGGGTGAGGGTGTCCGGCATGAGCGCCAGGGCCGCGGACTGGAAAACTGCGATCCGGACCGTGCCCGAGACCGTGGTGAGTGACGCAGCCAGATCCGCCTCGGCCTGCTCGAGCGTCTCGAGAAGCTGCGCGGTATGGGCCACGAGGACCTCGGCCTGGGGAGTCAGCTGAACCCTGCGCCCGGTTTTCCTGAGCAATTCGACCCCCACTTCCTTCTCAAGAAGGGCCAATTGCTGGGAAACTGAGGACGGACTGTACTGCAGGGCTGCGGCCACCTCGGCGAGCGTGCCCCGGATCTTCAGCTCGCGGAGCAGTCTCAGGCGGCGGACATCGAGCACTGGCTGTTCCTTTGGGTAAAGCGAATGAGTGGATGAACTGACGAATACTATTCAGAAGTATTCACTTTATCTAATGCAATGTTGCTTGCATACTGATCAGAGTTACCCCCATCACAGGGCGGATGATGGGGCCGCATCTAAGCAGGAGTCCCTGATGACCATTAAAGATCCCACCCAGTCTGTGATGCGGCGCAAGCCCATTGATGACATCGAAGTAGAGAACAAACACAGCGGGCTGTTCAAGTCCCTTGGGCTGTGGCAGCTCACGGCCATCGGCGTCGGCGGCATTATCGGTGTCGGCATCTTTTCGTTGGCCGGGCTCGTGGCCCACGGCAGCGAGGACACCCCCGGCGTCGGGCCGGCCGTACTGTTTTCCTTCCTGATCGCCGGCCTGGCGTCGGCGGCCGCCGCGCTCTCCTATGCCGAATTTGCCGGCATGATCCCGCGCGCAGGCTCGGCCTATACGTACGGATACGTCGCCCTTGGGGAGGTCATTGGCTGGTTCATCGGCTGGGACCTTCTTCTGGAGTACATTGCCATTGTGGCGGTGGTGGCCATCGGCATCTCCGGCTACTTCGACGCCTTCTTGTCCGGAATCGGGATCCATATGCCCGCCTGGATGACGTCCACGGTGGACGAGGGCAAGGGCGGAATCGTCAACATTCCCGCGATCATCGTCTGCCTTATCGTGACCTGGATCCTGTCCCGCGGCACCAAGGCGTTCGGCCGGTTTGAACTCGTGGCCGTGGCCATCAAGGTGGTCCTGATCATTTTCATCATCGGATTGGGCATCTTCTACGTCGACACCAACAACTACAATCCGTTCATGCCGAGCGGCTTCGGCCCCGTGGTGGCAGGTTCGGCCACCGTGTTCTTCGCCGTGTTCGGCTACGACGCCATGAGCACCGCGGCGGAAGAGGCTACCGACGGCAAGAAGCACATGCCCAAGGCCATCATCCTCTCCCTCATTGTGGCCATGCTCCTTTACGTGGCTGCCACTTTGGTGCTGACCGGGATGCAGAATTACCAGGACATCGACCCTAAGGCCGGGTTCGCATCCGCCTTCACCTCGGTAGGGCTGCCCGTGATCGCCACCATCATTTCCGTTTTTGCGGTCCTTTCCATCCTCACGGTGATGCTGACGTTCCTCCTGGGTGTCACCCGCGTCTGGTTCTCAATGAGCCGCGACGGCCTGCTCCCGGGCTGGTTCGCGAAAACGGACCGGCACGGCACGCCGCAGCGCGTCACCTGGATCGCCGGCATCACTTCAGCTTTCCTGGCGGGAGTCTTCCCCATTAAGGAGGTCGCGGACCTGACCAACATCGGCATCCTGGCCGCGTTCGTCGTCGTCTGCCTCTCGGTCATCATCTTCCGCTACAAGAAGCCCGACGCCCCGCGTACCTTCCGGCTCCCGCTGATGCCGTTGGTGCCGGCCTTCGGCATCCTGTCCTCCGGCTTCCTCATGACCCAACTTCCCTTCGCCACCTGGGTGCGGTTCGCCATCTGGCTGGTCATCGGCCTGGCCATCTACTTCGGCTACGGACGCAAACACTCGCTGATGAACCCGAACAGCCCGCGGCATGAAGAGGCCGTGGAGATGCACACCCCCGTGTAACCAGCTGCTGTCTAAATGAGTTGCGCACTCTCGACGACGGCGATGCCACCTCCGTCCGGCTCCGACAGGCCCGATGCCACTCCCTGGGCGGCATCGCCGTCGTCTTCACTGCCAGCCATCGCCACCCGGTTTCCGCCGGGTGGCGATGGTGTTTAAGGGGGACTTTGCCCGATTTTCCGAACGTTCGGGCGGGAATTTGAGTGTTCGGTTTTTCTAACCTGTATTGCTCAGAAAAGATCGCTTTATCTTATGTTACTGCAGGCTCATACTGATGAGTGAGACGGTCCCCACCAGTGAAAGAACGAGTAAAGCTATGACCAACACCGCAACGGATCACCGCGTTTCAGGCAAGGATGCCGCTGAGACCGGCGCCGTGGCTCCCCGCCCGGCAGTCTCCGACGTCGCCGAGGCTACGGCCCTGTCCGGCGAAGCCATCGCACTCGTGCGCCGCTGGCTGACCGAGGCCGCCAAGGTCCCGGTGGACGCCTCCGCTGAGCAGCTCGCCGGCGTCCTCAAGGACCCGAACGGCCTGGAGTTCACTGTCGGTTTCGTGGACGGCGTGGTCCGTCCGGAAGACCTGCACGTGGCCGCCCGCAACCTCGCTGCCCTTGCCCCGAAGGTTCCCGCCTTCCTGCCGTGGCACATGCGCAGCGCCGTCCGGCTCGGCGGCACCATGGCCCCGGTCCTGCCGCAGGTGGTCATCCCGATCGCCCGCCGCGTCCTCCGTGAAATGGTGGGCCACCTCATTGTCGATGCCACCGACGCCAAGTTGGGCCCGGCCATCGCCAAGATCCGCAAAGACGGCATCAAGCTCAATGTGAACCTCCTCGGCGAGGCAGTCCTCGGCGAGCACGAGGCGTCCCGCCGGCTCGAGGGCACCCACACGCTGCTGGCCCGCCCGGATGTGGACTACGTGTCCATCAAGGTCTCCTCTACCGTGGCGCCGCACTCGGCCTGGGCCTTCGACGAAGCCGTGGAGCACGTCGTCGAAAAGCTCACCCCGCTGTTCGCCCGCGCCGCCTCCTTTGCCGCCGGCGGGCAGAAGGCCAAGTTCATCAACCTGGACATGGAGGAGTACAAGGACCTGGACATGACCATCGCGGTCTTCACCAGGATCCTGGACAAGCCGGAGTTCAAGAACCTCGAGGCCGGCATCGTGCTCCAGGCCTACCTCCCGGACGCCCTGTCCGCCATGATCCGCCTGCAGGACTGGGCCGCCGCGCGCCGGGCCAACGGGGGAGCCGCCATCAAGGTCCGCGTGGTCAAAGGCGCCAACCTGCCCATGGAACAGGTGGAATCCTCGCTGCACGACTGGCCGCTGGCCACGTGGGGCACCAAGCAGGACTCGGACACCAACTACAAGCGGGTCATCAACTACTCGCTGCACCCGGAGCGGATCCGGAACATCCGGATCGGCGTGGCCGGCCACAACCTCTTTGACATCGCATTCGCCTGGCTGCTCGCCAAGCAGCGCGGCGTGGAATCCGGCATCGAGTTCGAGATGCTCCTCGGCATGGCACAGGGCCAGGCCGAAGCCGTCAAGAAGGACGTCGGCTCGCTGCTGCTCTACACCCCCGTGGTGCACCCGGCAGAGTTCGACGTCGCCATCGCGTACCTGATCCGCCGCCTCGAAGAGGGCGCCAGCCAGGAAAACTTCATGTCCGCAGTCTTTGAACTCAGCGAGAACGAGGCACTGTTCGAGCGCGAAAAGCAGCGCTTCCTTTCCTCCCTGGCAGAACTCGACGACGAGGTTCCGGGGCCCAGCCGCCGGCAGAACCGCAGCCTCCCGGCAGAGCCCATGCCGCACGACGGTTTCCGGAACACCCCGGACACGGACCCGTCCCTGCCCGCCAACCGCGACTGGGGCCGCGCCATCCTGGGCCGCGTCGCAACGTCCACGCTCGGCAACGCCGCCGTGGAGGCCGCCACAATCTCGGACGCAGCCACCCTTAACACGGTGATCGAAACCGCCGTCGAAAAGGGCAAGGCGTGGGGCGCACTCTCCGGCTCCGAGCGCGCCGAGATCCTGCACCGCGCCGGCGAAACCCTCGAGGCCCGCCGTGCGGACCTGCTTGAGGTCATGGCCAGCGAGACCGGCAAGACCATCGACCAGGGCGACCCCGAGATCAGCGAGGCTGTGGACTTCGCCCACTACTACGCCGAGTCGGCACGCAAGCTCGACGACGTCGACGGCGCCACGTTCGTTCCGGCGAAGCTCACCGTGGTGACCCCGCCGTGGAACTTCCCGGTGGCCATCCCCGCCGGTTCCACCCTCGCGGCGCTCGCCGCCGGCTCCGCCGTCGTCATCAAGCCCGCCAAGCAGGCACGCCGCAGCGGTGCCGTGATGATCGAGGCGCTGTGGGAGGCCGGCGTGCCCCGCGACGTGCTGACCATGGTGCAGCTGGGCGAACGTGAGCTCGGCCAGCAGCTGATCTCGCACCCGTCCGTTGACCGCGTGATCCTCACCGGCGGCTACGAGACAGCTGAGCTGTTCCGGTCCTTCCGCAAGGACCTTCCGCTCCTGGCCGAGACCAGCGGCAAGAACGCCATCATCGTTACCCCCAGCGCGGACCTGGACCTGGCAGCCAAGGACGTGGCCTACTCCGCGTTCGGGCACGCCGGGCAGAAGTGCTCGGCCGCGTCGCTCGTGATCCTGGTGGGCTCCGTTGCCAAGTCCAAGCGGTTCCACAACCAGCTGATCGACGCCGTGACGTCCCTCAAAGTGGGCTACCCGGAAGACCCCACGAGCCAGATGGGCCCGATCATCGAACCCGCGAGCGGCAAGCTGCTCAATGCCCTCACGACGCTCGGTGAAGGCGAGAACTGGGCCGTCGAACCGCGGAAGCTGGATGGCACCGGCCGGCTGTGGAGCCCCGGCGTCCGCCACGGCGTGCGGCGCGGGTCCTACTTCCACCTGACCGAATTCTTCGGCCCGGTCCTGGGCGTCATGACGGCGGAAACCCTCGAGGAAGCCATCGCCATCCAGAACCAGATCGAATACGGCCTCACCGCCGGCCTGCACTCCCTCAGCGCGGACGAGCTCGGCCTGTGGCTGGACACCATCCAGGCCGGAAACCTCTACGTCAACCGCGGCATCACCGGGGCCATCGTGCAGCGCCAGCCCTTCGGCGGCTGGAAGAAGTCCGCAGTCGGCGCCGGTACCAAGGCGGGCGGCCCCAACTACCTCGCCGGCCTCGGCGACTGGACCAGCAAGGAAAGCACGCAGGGCTCAACGGCGCGCATCTCCAGCCCCGGCGTGCGGCGCCTCGTGAATGCCGTAAACGGCGAGTTCGACGCCGCAGAGCTGGACAAGCTGCAGCGGGCGCTGGGCTCCGACGCCCTGGCCTGGGCGGACGAGTTCGGCGCCGCCAAGGACGTCTCCGGCTTGGCCGCCGAGCGGAACGTCTTCCGGTACCGTGCCCTGCCGGTCACCGTCCGGCTGTCCGACGGCGAACAGCTCCCGGCGCTCGTCCGGACAGTAGCCGCCGGCGTGCTTGCCGGATCGCGGCTGACGGTCTCCACCGGCGTCGAACTCCCGGCGCAGTTGCGGGCGGTGCTGACCGGCCTGGACATCGCCGTCACGGCGGAGGACGATGCCGCGTGGCTGGCCTCCGCGGGCAGGCTCGCGGCTGCCGGCAAACTGTCCGGCGCCCGCATCCGCCTGATTGGCGGTTCGGCGGCGGCGCTGGCCGAGGCAACGGGCGGCCGCCCGGACCTGGCCATCTACGCGCACCAGGTCACGGAGGCTGGCCGCATCGAGATGCTTCCGTTCCTGCACGAGCAGGCCGTCAGCATCACCGCGCACCGCTTCGGAACGCCTAACCACCTGTCCGATTCGCTGATCTAGCCTCCATGCGGGCCTAAGGCGGGCAGAACAATGGGCGGGCACCATCCGGTGCCCGCCCGTTAGTTTGCTGGCGGAATGTGCTCGTGCAGCTTAATCGTGCAGTTTTAGCCCAGGTACCAGCCGGGCGGAGCCCAGGACGCGGGGACGCTGTGAGCGGAAAAGTCCTCGCACCGTGTGCAGGTGTAGGCGACTTCGCCCAGCGTCCTGACGGTGCCGTCATGGCGGTACTTCGGCGGAATGAACGACTCGAGGTAAACGAACTCGTCTGTTCCGCACTTTTCGCAGTTGGGCTTGCCGACATATTCCGTGTCGACGGTCATAGAGTGGCGCGTCATAGGGTGGTGGGTCGTAGAGTGGTGCGGGATGTGGCGGTGGTTTGCGGCTGTGGTCACGGCGTACCTATCCCGAACAGTGCGGGCGTCGTTGCCTGGCAAGTTCGTCATCGAAACCTTATTGTTATCAGCCGCTTCATGACCTCCAACAGAGCCAGCATAGGCCCGCTGCGAACGGTTATCAATGATTTTTCGTCCGCACCCCGGACTGGCGCGGCTCAAACCGGCTTCTTGAGCGTCCTTCCCATGATGGCCTGGGTCAGTGCATCGATGACCTCGGCGTTGGCCAGCGGGTTCCGAATCAGGGTGAAATCGACGTCCCCCACCGGCGGCAGCTCGAAACGGCGCGTGATGATTTTCAGGTCTTCGGGCACCAGCGATGAGGGCATGACCGCCACTCCGATGCCCGCGCGGACGGCCGCCAGTACGCCGCTGATCTGCTTGGTGGTGCACGTGATGCGCCAGGTCCGGCCCACGGATTCGAGGGCGTCGATGGCGAGTTTCCGGCTCAGGCTGGGCGACGGGTAGGCGATCAGCGGAACCGGTTGGCCGGGCTCCAGGGTGGTCTGCTCGAGTCCCACCCAGGAAAACGAATCATGCTGGACTACCGTGCCGTCCTTGGCCCCGGCCACCCATTTGACGAAGACCAGGTCCAGCTGACCGGAGTTGAGTCTCTTGTACAGCTGGTCGCTCTGGCCGACCGTCAGCTCCAGGTTGATCTGCGGATAGATCTGCCGGAACTCCCGCAGGATGCGCGGAAGTCCCGTGATGGCCAGGTCGTCCGCGGTGCCGAACCGCAGCCGGCCGCGCATGGCCGAACCGGAGAAGTACCGCGCGGCGGCGTCGTGGGCCGCGAGGATGCTGCGGGCGAACCCGGCCATCGCGTCGCCGTTGTCCGTCAGCCGGACGTCCCTCGTATCGCGGGTGATCAGCATCCGCTTGGCCGCCGTTTCGAGTTTGCGCACATGCTGGCTGACGGTCGGCTGGGCGAGACCCAGCCGGTCCGCGGCCTTGGTGAAGCTCAGCGTTTCGGCGACGGCGAGGAACGATCGGAGCTGCGCCGGTTCGAACATGCGTCCTCCTGGGTTGCGCCCCGAGCAGAAGATGGCTGCGGGGCCGACATTACGATCCGCAATGCTAGTTATACGACCAATAGTCTTACATGATCGTTCCCCGCAGCCCTAGCGTTAGAGGCATCCCCGCCGACCCGCTCTCCTGAGGAACTCCTGTGACACCCCCACCGCCGTCAACGGCCACCGTCACCCAGCCCGTCGCCGTCGTCAGTGAACGCCTTCCGTGGCGCCACACCTTCATTTCCCTCCGAGTCCCCAACTTCCGGATCTTCGCGATTGGCCATTTCGTGGCCGTCATCGCCATCTGGATGCAGCGCATCGCCCAGGACTGGCTGGTGCTGCAGCTCTCCGGATCCGTCACCGCCGTCGGCATCACCGTGGCCCTGCAGTTCATGCCGTCGCTGGTGCTCGGCCCGTGGGGCGGGATAGTGGCGGACCGGTTCGCGAAACGCAAGATCCTGATCATCTGCCAGTCCGTCGCCGCCGTCCTGGCGGCCACCCTTGCTGTACTCGCGCTCGGCGGCGTGATCGAGGTCTGGCACGTGTACGTCATCGCGTTTGTCCTGGGACTGGTCACGGTGCTGGACCAGCCTGCGCGGCAGGTGTTCGTCCATGAGCTCGTGGGGCCGCAGTACCTGCGCAATGCCATCAGCGTGAACTCCACGACGTTCCAGCTCGGCGGACTCATCGGCCCGGCACTCGCCGGAGTGCTGCTCACCGCGGTCGGGGCCGGCTGGGCCTTCGCCGCCAACGCGGTGGCCTGCTGCTCCACGGTGTCCATGCTGCTGCTTCTGCGGAAGGACCAGCTGTTTGTCAGCGCCCCGGCGCCGAAGCGGAAGGGCATGCTGCGCGAGGGGCTGCGGTACGCGCTCAGCAAGCCCACCATCTACTGGCCGTGGCTGATGGCAGGGTTCATCGCGGTGTTCGCCATGAGCCTGCCGGTGCTGCTCGCCGCGTTTGCGGACCGCGTCTACGGCATCGGTGCCGGCGGCTACGGGATGCTGAACGCGCTCGTGGCACTGGGCGCGCTGGCCGGCGCGGTCGCCTCCACGCGGCGCCGCCAGCTGAGGCTGCGGTCGGTGGTCCTCGGCGCCGGGATGTACGGGCTCATGCTGTGCCTGTCCGCCTTGGCGCCGTCCCTGGCCTGGTTCGGCACCGCGATGGTGCTCTCAGGTTTCTGGTGCCTGATGTTCCTCACGGCGTCCAACCAGCTGGTCCAGATCAGCTCCAACATGGGGATCCGCGGCCGGGTGATGAGCCTTTACATCATGGTGCTGATCGGCGGCCAGGCGATCGGCGGACCCATGATCGGGTCCATTGCCGAGCACCTGGATCCGCACACCGCCCTGCTGGTGGCAGGCGGGGTGCCGGTGCTCGCGGCTGCGACGGTCGCCGTCGTCCTCGCCCGCAAGGGTGAGCTGAAGCTCAAGGTGGACTTCCGGGACCGCCGCCTGCTGCGTGTGGTGCAGCGGGCCGCCTAAGCCTTAGCTTTCCGGCAGCGCCTCGTGCGGGTAGTCAGCCGCCCGGTGCTGGAACTCCAGAACGTCCTTGTTGATGACAGCGCCGTCGCGGATTTCGATGGCGCGGGCAATGGTGTCGTTGTCCTCCCACGCGGCGGGACCGGACATGACGGTCTCCAGGAACGGCAGGAGAGCCTCGCTGATTTCCCAGCTGGAGGAGTTCCACAGGTACGACGGGCTGTGGTCCACCGCGTAGTAGTCGATGTGGTCGCCCACGGTGAACATCGGCTCGGCGAAGGTGGTGGTCCTGGCCCAGCTGAACCCCATGCCCTCGTCGCAGGAGACGTCCACGATCAGGCTGCCGGGCCGGAATGCGCCCAGGTCCTCCGTGCGCAGGTACGTCAGCGGATTGTTGGGGTCCTGCAGGGTGCAGTTGACCACAATGTCGCTTTCGGCCAGGAACGGGGCCAGCGGGACGCGGCCGCGTTCGGTGATGACCTGGCTGAGGAACGGCGCCTTGTCGTCGTGGTCGAACTGCGCGATCCGCACCGAGTGGATGGGGGAGCCAACCGCGGCAACCCCGCGGTTGGTCAGCACCTGCACGTCATGGATGCCGTGCGCGTTCAGGGCCGTGACCGCGCCGCGGGCCGTGGCCCCGAAACCGATGACGACGGCGCTGAGCCGCCGGCCGTAATCGCCGGTGGACCCGGTGAGGGCCAGGGCGTGGATCACCGAGCAGTAGCCTGCGAGTTCGTTGTTCTTGTGGAACACGTGCAGGCCGAAGCCGCCGTCGCTGGCCCAGTGGTTCATCGCCTCGAAGGCGATCAGTGTCAGCTTCTTGTCGATGGCCAGCTGGGTGATGGCGCGGTCCTGGACGCAGTGCGGCCAGCCCCAGAGGACCTGGCCGTCGCGCAGTTCCGCGAGGTCCTGCGGCTGCGGTTTGGGCAGCAGGACGACGTCGGCCTTCGCCACCAGTTCGTCGCGGCTGGCCAGGCTGCCCACCAGCGGGGCGAGCTGGGCGTCGGAAAAGCCGAAGCGTTCGCCGTAGCCGTGCTCCAGGATCATGCGCTGGCGCAACTCCGGGGCGATGCGCTCAAGGTGCAGGGGGTGCAGGGGCAGGCGGCGTTCATCCGGTTTTCGCGACGACGAGACAACCCCGAGGGTGAGATGGTTCGGCGAGCCGGTCACTTCTTCTTTGCCGCCACCGGCTTAGCGCTGGTCTTGTCCAGTGAGCTGGCCGGTGCTGTGGCGGCTCTCTTGTCGGCGCGCTTTTCCTTGATGGATTTGCCGGATTTTTTGGATGCTGCTTGACGGGGGGACTTGTCAGCCATGGTTGCTCCTGTAGCGGAACCGAAGAGGTTCCTGACTTCTGACCATACAGGTAGCTGCCTAATGGGCCCCGGGGAAGTGGGCGGGCCTGGCGCCGAACTTCCCGGGCGGCGGGCCGGGGAAAATGGAGCGGCTGACGGGAATCGAACCCGCGTGTCGAGCTTGGGAAGCTAGCGCTCTACCATTGAGCTACAGCCGCAGTGCCCCGGATTTCGCCGGCGCAAAACCTAGCTTAGCGCAGTTGCGTGGCAGGCCAGGTCACCGGCGGTCCGTGCCCTTCGCGCGTCCTCCGGGCAGGCCCCGCTGGCTGTCTCCCGTAACTCTTCGGTAAAGGCCCGGTCAGCTTTCCCCGCGGCTTCATGCCGCTGGCTATCCTGAGTCCAGTTAGCCGCGGAACGGGGATACGGGCTACGAGAACCGCCCGACGCTGGAAAAAGGATCCGATGGCATTTGCAGAACACGAGGTCCTCGTGCAGCGCGATGCGATGACGGTCTACATCTTCCTGCTGAACGGGCTGAACCTCGCGGCCTGGCAGCCGGGTATCCGCAGCATCAGCCTGAGTTCGGGCAGCGCGGGGAGCGCCGGCGCCCGGTATCAGGTGACACTCACGGGGCCGCGGGGCCGTCCGGTCGCGGCGGACTTTGAGATCTCACACGCACGGCCGGGGGCCGAAATCAGGTTCCAGGTGGTGGCCGGCCCCTCGTTGCCGAGCGGCGGGTTCTACCTCAGCACCGAGGGCGCCGGCACGCGCGTGCGCTTCGCCCTCGAAGCCCCGCTCAAAGGCCTCCGGGGTCTCGGCCGGCCGGCCGTCCAGCGGAGGCTGCAGGAGCGGGTCGCCCAGCTCGAGCGGCTCAAGGCCGTGCTCGAAGAGCGTCCGACGGCGGATTAGGACTCCGCGGCGGGGCCGGGGTTACTGGGCGAGCCGCTGGCCGGTCCAGATTCCTGGAACCGCGGACGGCGGGCTCAGGATGCCGCCGCTGAGGCCAAGGTACTGAACGGAACTGCCGGTCCTCTGCAGGGCCAGTCCGGCGGAATAGGCGCCCGTGACGTCCGCCAGGGAGCGGATGGCGGTCACATCGCCCCAGCCGCTGGCCACCGCGGCCCTGGCCTCGACCGTGGGCCACGGTGTGCCGGATCCCCGGTACAGGAGAACGTTCCCGTCGCCCTGGCGGGCCAGCAGATCCTGGAAACCGTCGCCGTCGAAATCCACCATCGCCAGGCGCGTCGCCGAGACGCCGGACGCGATCAGCGTGCGCTGAACCAGGTCGCCGCTGCCCCGGTTTGGATACAGCCAGAGGTTTGCCGCGGAGTCCAGGGCCAGGAGCTGGGGAAGCCGGTTGGCCGAGCACCACCCGCCGACTGCCAGCGTCAGTCCCGCCCAGCCGGACTGGCCGAGCGTAACCGGTGCCAGGAAACCGCCTGCCAGCGAGCCCGAATGCAGCGTCAGGCGGCCGTCCGCCCACTGCGCCAGCACATCGAAGATGCCGTCGCGCTCCCAGTCCGTGACATAAACGGCCTGGGCGGCGGCAAATCCCGAACCGGCGACTTCCGCCGGACCAAACAGCCCGTTCCCGAGCGACGGCCGGTTGATCAACTGGCCCGCAGCGTCCACGGACAGCAGGTCGCCGGCACTCCTGATGGCCGCCGTGGCCAGGTCAAGGGTCGGCGGCATGTGCTTGACCAGGGGTTCGCAGACGTCGGCTGGCTGGACCGGGACCGTGGTGGTGCCGCCCGGGCCGGCGGTGGTCCCGGACGGAAGGGCGCTGTAGCCGAAGAAGTCCACCACGCCCCACATGGTGTAGCGGCCCGGGGTGGTCTGCCAGTTGCCGTCGGTAAAGGAGATGCCGATGCCCACCACGTTGAACCGCGGATCCGTGAGGATGGCGTTGTGGGCGGGGGAGCCTTTCCACCACTCGACCAGTTGCGCGGCGTCCCGGTCCCAGCGGACGGCGATGGCCTCACCCGCGCCGTTGTTCGGACTGAGCGCCCGTGCATCGGTCCAGAAGCTGGACCGGTGCTCGATGACCTCGCGGGAGGCGATGCTGTCCGACCATTCCTGCGCCATGCCCGCGACAGTGGCGTGGTACTTCACGGCGGGGAGGCCCAGGGATGCCCGGTACGTGTTGATCGCGTTGAAGACGGCAGCGACCTGGGCCGCGTTGCTTTCCGGCACCAGCGCCTCTAGAGCCAGCGTCCGCGGTGCCGATCCGGTGGGCCCCGGCTGGGCTGGTTCCGGCTGGGCTGCCGTCGGCGGGGAGGGAAGGGCGCCCTCTGGTGCTGACAGCGGCGGGATGGATGCCGGTTCAGGCATACCGGCGGCGCCCGCGCCTGCTGCATCGACCGCGCCTGCCGCGTCGACCGCCGGCGTCTCTGTGCTGGCCGGTGGGGAGGACGGTGCTGGCTGCGTTGCCGCGGAAGGTGATGCTGCCGTTGCGGACAGGACCGAGGACGAGCGCGCGGCCGGGGAGCCGGCGGGGTCGGCCCCCGAGCCGGCCGTGTTGGCCGTATCGGCCAGCGGCCTCCCCGGTGAGGGAGCTGAGGCGGGCGGCTGCCCCGGTGAGGGAGAAGCGGCGGCCGCTCCGCCGTCGTCGGACATGGCCGGGGAAGGTCCGGAGGTGAGTGACGCCGCCGGCGCTCCGGCTGATGCAGGTGCCGGATGCCCTCCCGCTGCCGGAGCAGCCAGTGCGAGGGCGCACATGATCGCCACGACGGCGTGGGCCGCAATCTTCTTCAAAATATCCCCAGCTCTATTTTGGCCGTGTGACGTGAGACCGTCGGCCGGATTGTTCTGGCAACACTAATGGGAGGCGGGGGCGCCAGCAATGCTATTTTGGAAGGCGTGCTGATCTCTGACCGCGACATTCGTGCCGAAATTGATTCCGAACGGATCGTCCTGGACCCTTACGACTCCGCGATGGTGCAGCCGTCCTCGGTGGACGTCCGGATTGACCGGTTTTTCCGGCTGTTCGACAACCACAAGTACGCGCACATCGACCCCGCGGAAGACCAGCCCGATCTGACCCGCCTGGTGGAAGTGGACGAGGGCGAACCGTTCATCCTGCACCCCGGCGAGTTCGTGCTCGGCTCGACGTATGAGACCGTGACGCTGCCGGACGACATCGCCGCCCGGCTCGAGGGCAAGTCCTCGCTCGGCCGGCTGGGCCTGCTGACGCACTCCACTGCCGGCTTCATCGACCCCGGGTTCTCCGGCCACGTCACGCTGGAGCTGTCCAACATGGCCACGCTGCCCATCAAGCTGTGGCCCGGCATGAAAATCGGCCAGCTCTGCTTCTTCCGGCTGACCTCCGCCGCGGAACACCCCTACGGTTCCGGCGAATACGGCAACCGCTACCAGGGCCAGCGCGGACCCACGGCGAGCCGCAGCCACCTGAACTTCCACCGCACGGACATCTAGCTCCGCTTCTGGCTTTCTTGTGGCCGAGGCGTGAGATCTCGGCACTTAGGCTCCGTGTAAGTCCCGAGACCTCACGCATCGATGAGGCGCCGGCCCGGGGCACTCCTCCTCCCCACTGTGGATAACCGGAACGAGACTGTCTGAGTGTGCCCAGAATGGGCCATGAGGAAGCCGCGACCCTTGCCCGACGAGCTCGCGGGCAGGTCCTTCACATTGGCAGAGCAGCTTGCTGCCGGCGTGGCGCCGCACCGCGCATGGAGCAGCGATATCCGTGTGGCGAGCCGCGGCGTGCGCGTACCGTGGGCGGCAGAACAGAGCCTCCTGCACACCTGCCGCCTACTCACGGGAATCTGTCCGTCAACCGCTTGCTGCCTCGGCACAGCGGGCTTGCTCCTCCGATGCCCGCTGCCATGGAACATCCAGAATGACCTTCGCGTGCATCTGGCCCGGGTGGATGGCGGAACGCGGCCTGTGCGGAAGGGAGTAGCCGGTCACCGCCTGGAGCTGCGGGCCGAGGACGTCACAAAGCTCGACGGCGTTCCCCTCACCAGTCCGGCGAGGACCTGGCTCGACCTGGCTTCGGTCCTGGACATAGAGGACCTCGTGGCCGCTGCGGACTTCTTCATCTGCAGCCAATCCCGGAGTTTCGGTCGAAACCGTCTGGCTCTCTGTTCGTTGGCTGATCTCCGAAGCCAGGTGGAAGGCAACCGTGGTGCCCGGGGCATCCGGAAGGCAAAGACCGCGCTTGAGCTGGCACGCGCCGGGGCAGACTCCGCGCCGGAGACGAAACTCCGCTTGGCCATCGGCAGGCTTGGACTTCCTGAACCTGCCCTGGGCTACGTGATCACGGATTCCACGGACTGGGAGCTTGCCTGGCCGGACTTGGCTTTCCCGGAGTTCAAGGTCGCGGTGAACTACGATGGCCGGCACCACCTGGAACCTCGCCAGCGGGACCTGGATATCCGGCGGGACGAGTCGATAGCCGCGATCGGCTGGACGTCGGTGACGGTGACCGCGGCCCACGTGAAGGCGTGGGGCTTTGACGGCAGCGCGCACCGGGTCCTGGACGCCCTGGTCCGCAGGGGTTGGTGCATCGAGAGGTGAGATCTCGGCACTTAGGCTCTGTGTAAGTCGCGGGACCTCACGCATCGATGAGCGGGGCTTAGGCCGGGACCGGCTCCGGACGCGCGCGCCGCGTGAACTTCTTGACCACAGGCTCGATGTAGCGGGCGGCCAGCGGACCGAGGATCGCCATGAGCAGGACGTACGCCGTGGCAAGGGCCGCCAACTCCGCCTCAACCACCCCCGAGGTCACCGCCAGGCCTGCGATGACGATCGAAAATTCGCCGCGTGCAATCAGTGCCGCACCGGCACGGAACCGGCCGGGCCGTGCAATCCCGACCCGTTTGGCCGCCCAGACTCCAGTGATGATCTTCGTCGCGGCGGTGATGACGGCCAGGACCAGCGCCCAGCCGAGCACCGGCGGAATGGACGCGGGATCGGTGTTGAGACCGAAGGCCACGAAGAAGATGGCCGCGAACAGGTCGCGCAATGGCTCAAGGATCTGGGTCGCGCTGTGCGCCGTGGCTCCGGAAATCGCAATGCCGAGCATGAACGCACCCACCGCTGCCGAGACCTGCAGGGCCGCGGCCACGCCGGCTACCAGGAGCGCGGCGCCCAGCAGGTTGAGCAGGAAAACCTCGGAATTTTCGCTGTGCACGGCCTTCGACACACGGTGCCCGTGCCGCAGCGCAACCAGCAGCACCACCGTGACGACGGCCAGTGAAATGCCCACGGTCTGCAGGCCGCCCAGGAAACTGACGCCGGCAAGGGTGGCGGTGAGGATGGGCAGGTAAACCGCCATGGCCAGGTCCTCGAACACCAGGATCGAGAGGATCACGGGAGTTTCCCTGTTGCCGATACGGCCAAGGTCGGTGATGACCTTGGCCGCAATGCCGGACGATGAAATATACGTGACCCCGCCCATCACCATGGCCCCCACCAGGCCCCAGCCGAGCAGCACGGCAAGGCCCGCGCCCGGGAGGAAGTTCAGGACCAGGTCCAGGACGCCGGCCTGCCACGACCTCCGCAGTCCGGTCACGAGCTCAGTGGCCGTATATTCCAAACCGAGCATAAGTAGGAGCAGGATGACGCCGATTTCGCCGGACAGATGGGCGAACTCCTTCATGCCGCTGAGTTCCACAAAGCCGCCGGCCCCGAAGCACAGGCCGCCCACCAGATATAGGGGGATGGGGGACATTCCGATCCGGCCGGCCAGCCTGGCCAGCAGGCCGAGGCAGAACACGACCGCCCCCAGTTCGATGAGAGTCAGGGCCAGGCGGTCCATGACGCTCAGCCGTTGCGCAGGATATCGGCCGCTGAATCAAGGCCTTCTTGCGTGCCGACTGCGACGAGGAGATCGCCGGAGTGAAGGACGACGTCGGGCCCGGGCGAGGGGACCACCTCACCCTCCCGCATGATCGCCACAATCGAAACGCCGCACCGGGTGCGGATGCATGCCTTGCCCATGGGCTGGTTCTGGAAGGGCGAATCCGGGGCGATGGAGAACTGCCGGGTGACGATGCCCGGGACTTCCCGGTGCGCCTCGGTGAGCTTCATGGCCAGGTGCTGGCCGCCCAGCAGGTTGCCCAGCGTGGCGGCTTCATCGCCGGTTAGCGGAATCGAGGCCTGGCAGGTGTCGGGATCGTCCCAGGTGGAAATGAACAATTCTGTCTGGCCTTCGCGGAGTTCCACCACTCCGATCCTCCGGCCGGAGGCTGTCATGAAATCTTTGCGCCTGCCGAGGCCCGGGAGATCCGTCTCTTCCACGTTCATAGCATCAGCCTAGTCCGCTAACGGACATTTACGGCCCGATTCGCGCCGGAAACGGAGGCTTAAGTGTCCGTTCGCGCCCGGCGTTGGCGCCGGGACTTCGCGCTAGGACTGGGGGACGACGGCGATCTCGGTTTCGCTGGGCGCCTTCACCGGGAGGAGGACCAGGAACCCGGCAAGGATCACCACCATGATGCCCAGGATGCCCCAGCGCTGGGCCTTCCCTTCGGCCACCAGGGGAGTGGCCACGGCGATGCAGAGCGTGAACAGTGTGGGCGCCAGGAAGCTGACGGCCCGGCCCGTCGTCGCGTACAGGCCAAAAAGTTCGCCGGATTCGCCCTGTGGGGCCAGCCGGGCCAGGTAGGCGCGGGAGGACGCCTGGGCCGGGCCCACGAACAGGCAGAGGAAGAGCCCGAACACCCAGAACGTGGTGCTGCCTGCCCACTCCATCCCGAAGAAGACGTAATCGCCGTTGCCCAGCACCAGGATCACGCTGCCCGCGACCAGCAGCCCCGTCAGCGATCCAAGGATCACCGCTTTCGGGCCGACCCTGTCGTCCAGGAAGCCGCCGATGATGGCGCCCACGGCCGCCACGACATTGCCGAAGATGGCGAAGAAGATGACCTGCGACAGCTCGAAGCCGAAGGTTCCCGCCGCGATGATCCCGCCGAACGTGAACACGGCGGCCAGCCCGTCGCGGAAGATGGCGCTGGCGAGCAGGAAGAAGATGGTGTGCGGGCTGGTCCGGTAGATCGCCTTGATCCGCCGGCCCAGCAGCCCGTAGGAGGCCAGGAACCCGAGGCGGGCACCGCGCTGGGGCTTGGGCAGCTCCGGGACCGCGAAGAGCACGGGCAGCGCGAAGATGAAGAACCACAGGGCAGAGAACACCGCCACGAGCCGGATGTTGAGGCTGTCCTGGGTTGAGGCGCCAAACCATTCAAAACGGGGCTGGACGAAGAGCTGGAGGACAATCAGCAGGGCCACGATGCCGCCCAGGTAGCCCATGCCCCAGCCGAAGCCGCTGATTTTGCCGATGTTCCGCGGCGTGGAAATTTGCGCCAGCATCGCGTTGTAGTTGACGCCCGCGAACTCGAAGAACACGTTGGCCAGGGCGATCAGTGAAACCCCCAGGAGGAGGAACTCCGGCCGGGGAAACACGAAAAAGCACAGGGCGGTCAGGAGGGCGACGGCGGCCGTGTTGACTCCCAGCCACAGCTTGCGCCGTCCGCCGGTATCCGAGCGCTGGCCGGTGACGGGTGCGAGCAGGGCGATCGCCGCCCCTGCGACGGCCAGCGCCCCGCCAAGCACCGCCGAGGCCTGGTCCTCGCCGCCGAAGGCCTTGGAGGTCAGGTACACGGTGAAGACGAACGTGGTCATGACCGCGTTGAACGCGGCGGACCCCCAGTCCCACGCCGCCCAGGCAAGGATGCGTCCCTTGCTGGATGCCTGGTTCCCGGCTTCGAGTTCCGAGGACGGCTGCGTGGCTTCGGGCGCGGCGGCGGAGTTCATACGGCGATGCTATCCGCCCGCGGCGAACACGGGACGGAAACTCTCCCGTGGGCTGGCGAAACATGGGCTAACTTCGCGCCCCGGCGGGAAAACTGTCCGTGCCCCCTTGATAAACTGTCCGGACCGAACCCAACGAATGACCGCCTGCTCCAACCTTTGACAATCGAATTTCTGACTTTGCGGAGATACCAGTGATCACAGTCCTTGCCGTGCACTTTGCAGTGGCTGCTGCGGCGCCGTTCATCTTCCGGAAATTCCGCCGGAGTTCGTTTTACGCCCTGGCCGCCGTGCCTGCCGGTTCCTTCGTGTGGCTGCTCCTTCAGTACGGCGCCGTCTACGGGCCCGCCGCGGAGTCCGCCGGAGCAGGCGCGGGCCAATCTGCCGAAACCATCCCCTGGATTCCCGGCCTCGGCATCGAGTTCGCGTTCCGCATGGATGCCCTCGCGTGGGTCATGTCCCTCCTGCTGCTCGGTGTGGGCGCGCTGGTGCTGGTCTACTGCGCCGGCTATTTCAAGAACAAGGACAGCTACCTGGGCGGGTTCGGTGCCCAGCTCCTGGCTTTCGCCGGGGCCATGTTCGGGCTGGTCACCGCGGATGACCTGCTGATGCTCTTCATCTTCTGGGAACTCACCACCGTCCTGTCCTACCTCCTGATCGGGTACGCACGCACGCGGTTGGCGGCCCGCCGGTCCGCCCTGCAGGCGCTCATGGTCACCACTGCCGGCGGCCTGGCGATGCTCGTCGGGCTGATCATGCTTGGCACCAGCGCGGGGACCTACCGGATTTCGGCCATCCTGGCGCGGGCGCCGGAGCTCGTGACCGGGGAGGCAGCAGGCGCCGTGGGCGCCGCCGTCGTTCTGATCCTGATCGGTGCGGTCACCAAGTCCGCGCTGGTTCCCTTCCACTTCTGGCTCCCGGGAGCCATGGCGGCACCCACCCCCGTCAGCGCCTACCTGCACGCGGCCGCCATGGTGAAAGCCGGCGTCTACATCGTGGCCCGCCTGGCCCCGGGGTTCACCGACACCGCGTTCTGGCTGCCCATGGTCCTGGGGCTAGGGCTGGCCACCATGCTGGTGGGCGGCTACCGGGCCCTGCGCCAGACGGACATCAAGCTGATCCTGGCCTACGGCACCGTCAGCCAGCTCGGCTTCCTCACCATGGTCGTCGGGCTCGGAAAACCCGACGCGGCGCTCGCCGGCCTCGCCATGCTGCTCGCCCACGGACTCTTCAAGGCCACGTTGTTCCTGGTGGTCGGAATCATCGACCACCAGGCCGGCACCCGCGACATCCGCGAGCTCTCCGGCGTCTTCCGGTCCTCCCGCGCCCTCGCCGTGGTGGCCGGGGTCGGCGCCGCGTCCATGGCCGGCGTGCCGCTGCTGGGCGGTTTCGTGGCCAAGGAGTCCGTGCTCGAAGCGTTCGTCCACTTCGCCGGCGATCCGGACTACGGGCCCTGGGGCGCGGTGGTGCTCGCAGGTGTGGTGGCCGGTTCGGTGCTCACGTTTGCCTACAGCGCGCGGTTCATGTGGGGCGCCTTCGCCGTGAAACCCGGAGTGGACCGCACGCCGTTCACACCCATCAGGCCGTCCTTCCTGGCGGCGCCGGCCATCCTGAGCGTCCTGACCGTCGCCTACGGTCTCTGGCCAGCTCCGGTGGACGGCTGGATCCAGCCGTATGCGGCGCTGTTCGCCGGGGGAGCGTCCGACGCCGGCACTGCGGCAGCCGCCGCGGGCCACCTGTCGCTGTGGCACGGATTCACCCCCGCGCTGGGGCTGACGGCGGTGACGTTCGCGCTCGGCGCGGCCATGTTCTACGGTCGCGTGCTCGTTGACCGCGCACAGAGCGCCGTCCCGGCATGGGTCGACGCCGACCGCGGCTACCAACTGACCATCGGCGCCCTGGACGACGTCGCCGTCTGGATCACCGGACGCACGCAGCGCGGTTCGCTGTACTTCTACCTCGCCGTGATCCTGAGCGTCGCCTTCGTGCTCCCGCTGACCGCCCTGATCGCGGCGAACAAGCCGCTGCCGGAGGGCCTGTACTTCGTGGATCCCAACTCCCCGCTGCAGCTGGTGGCGGGAGCGGGGATCGTGATCGGGGCGCTGGCCGCCGTCCGGGCCAACAAGCGGTTCCTCGCGGTGCTCATGGTCTCGGTGACCGGGTACGGCATCGCCCTGATGTTCGCGCTCCAGGGTGCGCCTGACCTCGCGTTGACGCAGATGCTCGTGGAAACGATCATCCTCGTTGCGTTCGTGCTCGCCATGCGCAGCCTTCCCGCCGAACTGCGGGACCGCACCGGTGGCAAGTACAGGGTGGTCCGCGTGATCATCGGGCTGGCCTTCGGCGTCACCATGATCTTCGTCGCCATCCACGCCATGGGCGCCCGCATCGCCACTCCGGTGTCCCTGGAGTTCCCGAAACTCGCCTATGAGGGCGGCGGCGGGCTGAACGTCGTCAACGTCACCCTCGTCGACATCCGGGTGTGGGACACGTTCGGCGAAATTTCCGTGCTGGCGCTGGCCGCCACGGGCGTCGCCAGCCTGATCTTCGTCAGGGGCCGCGGTGACCGGATCCGCACGTCGTCGACCGTTGCCGAGGGCACCGTTGGCCGCCGGACCGGCGTCGACAAGTCTTCCCGGGACGGCGCGGCACTGGCCCTGAGCCGGAAATTTGCCGACTCGACGCGGGACGCCTGGCTGGTTGCCGGCCGCACGCTCGCGCCGGAGCGGCGCTCCATCATCTTCGAGGTGGTCACCCGGCTGATCTTCCATTCGATGATCATCTTTTCCCTGTACCTGCTCTTGGCGGGCCACAACCTTCCAGGCGGCGGCTTCGCCGGCGGGCTCATGGCGGGCCTGGCGCTGACGCTCCGGTACCTGGCCGGCGGCCGCTTTGAGCTGCGGGAGGCCACGCCCATCAGCGCGGGAACACTGCTGGGAATCGGACTGGCGACGGCGGCGGCCTCCGGCGTTGCTCCCGTCCTCCTGGGCGGCGAGGTCTTCCAGAGCGCCATCCTCCAGTTCTGGCTGCCGGTCTTCGGCGACATCAAGTTCGTCACGTCCACCATTTTCGACATCGGCGTCTACATCGTGGTGATCGGGCTGGTGCTCGATGTGCTGCGGAGCCTGGGCGCGGAGATCGACGAACACTTTGAGGAACAGCCGGACCAGCCCGGCCGGGACGGGGAACCGGCAGACCAGCCGCCCGATGAGCGGGAGCCCGGCGGCATCCCGGCCGAAACCACGGCAAGGGGCAAGGCATGAGCGTCAACCTGACCCTGCTGACGGTCATGGGCGCGCTCTACGCCTGCGGCATTTACCTCATTTTGGAACGCAGCCTGACGCGTGTGCTTCTGGGCCTGATGCTGCTGGTCAACGCCACCAACCTGCTGATCCTGGCTACCGGCGGCTACGCGGGCCTGGCTCCGTTCTTCAGCAAGGACACGGACCCGCGCGCCTACAACGATCCCCTGCCCCAGGCCCTGATCCTGACGTCGATCGTGATTTCCTTCGCCGTGACCGCCTTCATGCTCGGCATCATCTACCGGACCTGGGTGCTGGCCCGCCAGGATGAGATCCAGGACGACGTCGAGGACCGCCGCGTGGCGGAAACACCGAGTTTCGACGCGGAGGACGACGCCGTCATCCCCGTGGAGACCTCGGAGTTTCCGCTCACCATGCTCGGCTCCGACGGAACCGGCGTGACAGATTCGTCCGCCGGCGACGCGGCGGACGGCGACTCCGCAGGCAGCGCCTCGTCGGCCACCGTCAAGGCCGGCGCGAAGACGATTCCCGCAGAGGACGCCGCCCTCGAGGAAAAACCCGGCTCCGCCAACGTCCACCCCGGCCCCGAAGGAGGTGTGAAGTGAACATCGCAAGCTTTGCCCCGCTCGCCGTCGTACTTCCCATCCTGGGCGCCGCGCTGACGTTCCTGCTGATCCGGCATTCCCACGCCCAGCGCACCGTCAGTATCGCCCTTTTGTCGCTCACGCTCCTGCTGGAATGCTGGCTGCTGGCGTCTGTCTGGGGCGGCGGCACCGAGGCGGTCAACATCGGCGGCTGGCTGCCGCCCTGGGGAATCGTCCTGGTGGTGGACCAGTTCTCCTCGCTGATGCTCGTGGTCTCCTCCGCGGTGAGCCTTGCGGTCCTGGTGTATGCCACCGGCCAGGGCATGGCCGACGGCGACCAGGACGCCCCCGTCTCAATCTTCCACCCCACGTACCTCATCCTGGTGGCGGGCGTCTCCAACGCCTTCCTCTCCGGGGACCTGTTCAATCTTTACGTCGGTTTCGAGATCCTGCTGACGGCAAGTTACGTCCTGATGACACTGGGTGGCACGGGCCCGCGCATCCGGGCCGGCGTCACGTACGTGGTGGTCTCCGTGGTCTCCTCCGTGCTGTTCCTCATCGCCATCGCGATGATCTACGGCGCCACCGGCACCATCAACATGGCCGATCTGGCCATCAAGCTCGGGGAGCTCGACCAAGGCACCAAGACCCTCCTGCACGTCATGCTGCTCGTCGCCTTCGGGATCAAGGCGGCCGTCTTCCCGCTGTCCTTCTGGCTGCCCGACTCGTATCCCACGGCTCCCGCGCCCGTGACCGCCGTGTTCGCCGGCCTGCTGACCAAGGTGGGCGTGTATGCCATGGTGCGCACCGAAACCCTCCTCTTCCCCGGGGACAGCCTCAATTCGCCGCTGATGGTGGCCGCGCTGCTCACCATGGTGGTGGGAATCCTTGGCGCCCTCGCCCAGAGCGACATCAAGCGTCTGCTCTCGTTCACGCTGGTCAGCCATATCGGCTACATGGTGTTCGGCCTCGCGCTGTCCTCCGTGGCCGGGCTCGGTGCGGCCGTGTACTACGTGGCGCACCACATCACCATCCAGACCAGCCTCTTCCTGGTCACCGGCCTGATTGAACGGCGCGGCGGAAGCTCCTCCGTGGACCGGCTGGCCGGGCTGGCCAAGCTGTCCCCGCTCCTGGGCCTCCTGTTCTTCGTGCCCGCCATGAACCTGGCAGGCATTCCGCCGTTCTCAGGATTCCTGGGCAAACTCGGGCTGATGCAGGCAGGCATCGGGCTGGGCACCCCACTGGCCTACGCACTGGTCATCGGAGGGACGCTGACCAGCCTTCTGACCCTGCTGGCGGTTGCCCGCGTCTGGAACCGTGCGTTCTGGCGGAAACCCGAGGACGCCGAGCACCCGGATCCCGTGCTGCTCGCCGAGGCCAAGGACTCAGCGACCGGCGATCGCGCGGGCAGGTCCAACGTGACGCTGCTGCCCAGGACCATGGTGGGCTCCACGCTCGGGCTCGTGGTGCTGGGCGTGGCGCTGACCGTTTTCGCAGGCCCGCTGTTTGACCTGGCAAACCAGTCCGCGGCGGTCATGCTGGACAGGTCAGCCTACATCCAGTCGGTGCTAGGCGAGAACGCGCCTGTTCCGGGATTTGCCCTGGGCGGCGGTGGGAAATGAGCCGGCAGCGAATCTCCCTGCGGCAGGAACTGCCGCTGCTCGTGTGGCTCGTGATCGTCTGGGGCGCCCTCTGGCAGGACTTCAGCCCGGGCAACCTGCTGTTCGGAGCCCTGCTGGCCGCCGCAGTTGCGCGCCTCTTCTACCTGCCGCCCGTGGAGCTGAGCGGCCGGTTCAACGTTCTCCGGGCGGTTCCGTTCGCCGTCATGTTCCTTGGCAGGGTGGTGGCCGCCAGTTTCCAGGTCTTCTACCTGGCCGTGGCCAAGGGGCCCAAGGTGACCAACGCCGTCGTCGCCGTGCCGTTGCGGAGCCATTCCGACCTCATGGTGACCGCCACCGGCCACGTCATCTCCCTGATCCCCGGATCACTGGTGGTGGAAGTCGACAGGTCCACGTCCACGCTGTACATCCACGGGCTGAACGTCCGGAACGCCGACGACGTGCAGAAGCTCCGCAAGGAGGTCCGGGACACCGAGGCAGGGCTCATCCGGGTCATGGGATCCAAAGAAGAACTTGCCGCCCTGAACCAGGAGGTTGGCGCATGATGGAGCTGGTCCTGACCGTCACGGCAGTGGTCCTGTCCCTCGCCGCGGCAGGCGCAATCGTGCGCATCGCCCGCGGCCCCTCCCTGCTGGACCGGGTGCTGGCGGCCGACGTGCTGCTGGCCATTCTCGGAGCGGCGCTGTGCATCGACATGGCCGTGAACAGGCACCTCAACAACCTGATGCTGCTCGTGGCCGTGTCCATCATCGGCTTCATCGGTTCGGTCACGGTGGCCCGGTTCGTGGCCGACCGGCGGGAGCAGACCAATGAATCCTGAGGCCACCACCGTGGACACTGTGATCGACGCGGTTTCGGCCGTCTTCATGATCGTGGGGGCAGTGATGTCCCTGGCCGCAGCCATTGGCCTGCTGCGCTTCCCCGACCTCATGAGCCGCATGCACTCGGCCACCAAGCCGCAGGTGCTGGGGCTGTTCCTGCTGCTGGCCGCGGTGGGGCTGCAGCTGCGCACCTGGTGGGTGTGGCCGGTGCTGCTGGTGGCGTGGATCTTCCAGCTGCTGACGGTGCCGGTTTCCGCCCACATGGTGGGCCGGGCCGGCTACCGCACCAAGCACCTCCACAGGGAGCTGCTCAGCAGCGATGAGCTGGAAGCCGTGGTGCTGAAGGCCGCCCAGGCGGCCAAGGACGCGAAGCGCGACGGCGGGAACCGCACCGCCGATTGAGCGCGGCCCGCGGGTTCCGGCAGGTTCAACCAGCGGCCGGCTCAACCAGCGTGGGCTAGACGATGTCCTGGCTCTTGGCGAAGCGGGTGATGGCCCGCTGCGTGCCGCGGTTGGCCAGCACCTGGATGACGGCGCTCACGGATGCGGAAATGAGCGCGAACGTCAGCGCCGAACGCAGCGTGGTGGGGACGTCGTCCTTGCCGCCCTTCGGCGGCTTCCGGCCGGTGGTCTTTTCCCAGATGGTATCCACGGCCTTGGTGCCGGCGAACCCGGCCAGCAGGCTGACGCCCGTACCAAGCAGCTTGATGAAGAAATTCATTCAGGGACTCCTAGCGTCTTGAATTCTGGACTTCCCCTAGCCTAGCCGCATGGACTGGTGGATTTCCGTCAGCGCCTGAACCACCAGATCGTGGTCGGCCTTCTGTGGCAGCCCGGACACCGTGACAATGGCGACCGCGCCGACGTCGCGCACATAGACGGGGAAGGCGCCGCCGTGGGCCGCATAGGTGGACTGGTCGAACCAGGCGTTGTCCTCGATCCGGCCGCCGCCCACCCTGCCGCGCAGGCCCACCAGCAGCGACGGTTCCTCGTAGCGTGCCGCCGTCCGCTGCTTGGCCTTGACCCAGCCCTCGTTGTCCGGCGTGGCGCCTTCGAGCGCCACGTGGAACAGGACCTGTTCGCCCTTGGTGATGTCGATGGCGATGGGCAGGTTGCCCTTCTTGCCGAGTTCAACCAGCAGGAGGCCCAGGTTGAGGGCGTCGTCCTTGCTGAAGGCGGGAAACTGCAGCGCGGCGATCTGCGCCTCGATCTCGGCGATCAGCGCCTCCAGGGAACCTGCGGGCTGTTCGTCGGGGGAGTCGGGGTCGAAGCCGGTCGCTGCGCCAATGACGGAGTCCTGTTGTGTCATGGCCCCAATGTACTCCGGACCGGTAACCGGCAGGCGCCGGAAACTCCCGGATTGTGACACCTGCCCCCGGTCTTCCGGGGCCGTCCCGGTGTAAACTGGATCAGCCCACAAGGGCAGATTTATTACGACAGGGGAGCGCCGCCGTCGGGGATCACTGGCAACTGCCAGCCGAACCGCGGATGGGCGCTGAGAGTGCGGACAGCCGCAGACCCTCGAACCTGATCCGGCTAGTACCGGCGCAAGGGAGTCGAGTTCTCAAAGTGTCCGGCAGCTGGCGGCCCAACCACCCGCAGCCGGGGAGCGCTTTCCCCTCCTGTTCCTCAGGAGGACATTATGACAACTGCAGCAATCAAGAAGACCGGTTACAACTGGCGCGTGACGGACATCGTGGTGGCGGCACTGATCGCCGTTGCCGGCGGCGTGATCTTCTGGGCCTGGTCCCAGGGCGCCAACCTCATTTCCGCTCCGGTCAACGCGGTCTACCCGCCCCTTTCCGGGCTCTACGCCGGCGGCTGGATGATCCCGGCCGTGCTCGGCATGCTCATCATCCGCAAGCCGGGCGCGGCGCTGTTCTGTGAGACCGTTGCCGCCACCGGTGAACTGATCATGGGATCCCAGTACGGCACCACGGTGCTCATCTCGGGCGTCCTGCAGGGCCTCGGCGCTGAGCTGGTGTTCGCCGCCTTCATGTACAAGAAATTCAACCTGCCCGGGTCGCTGCTGGCAGGAGCCGGCGCCGGCCTGTTCTGCGGCCTGAACGATTCGTTCCTCCCGTGGGGCTGGAACATCGCCTACACGGCAGGGGACAAGCTCGCGTACATCATCTTCACCTCCATCTCCGGCGCGATCATTGCCGGCGCCCTGTCCTGGGTCGCCACCCGCGCCCTGGCCAAAACCGGCGTGCTGAGCTCGTTCGCGTCCCGCAAGGCAGCCACGGAGCCCGTCTTCTCCTGATGCCCACACCTCACGACGGCGGTGTCCGCCCCGCCGCGGTCACCGCCCGCGGCTGGGGCTGGCGCCACGCCGGACGAATCAGGCCGGCAGTCCACGGGCTGGACCTGGACATCCGTCCCGGGGAGCGCGTCCTGCTCCTGGGCCCCTCCGGCGCCGGCAAATCCACGCTGCTCCACGCCCTCGCCGGCGTGCTCGGCGACAGTACCTCCGGAAACGTGACAGCAGCCGACGGCGGCACCCCAGACAGCGACGACGCGGACGAATCCGGCAGCCTCCTGATCGACGGCGAGCCGCCGCACACCCGGCGGGGCCGCGCCGGCCTCATGCAGCAGGACCCCGAAACCCAGGTGGTGCTCTCCCGCCTCGGCGACGACGTCGCGTTCGGCGCGGAGAACCTCTCGGTTCCCCGCGACGCGATCTGGGCGCGCGTGCACGAGGCGCTGGACGACGTCGGGCTGGTGCACCTGCCGCTGAACCATCCGACGTCGGCGCTGTCCGGCGGGCAGAAACAGCGCCTTGCGCTGGCCGGCATCCTGGCGATGCGTCCCGGGCTGATCCTGCTGGACGAGCCCACGGCCAATCTTGACCCGGCCGGTGTGCTGGAAGTCCGGGACTCCGTGGGGCGCTGCCTCGACAAGACGGGCGCCACGCTTGTGGTCGTGGAGCACCGGGTGGCGGTGTGGAAGGACCTCGTGGACAGGATCGTGGTCCTGCAGCCGGGGTCCGCCACGCGGCCGGCCGTGCTGATCGACGGCCCCCCGGACCAGGTCCTGGAACAGGCACGCGGCATGCTCACCGCCGCCGGGGTCTGGGTGCCGGGCTACGTTCCGGCCACGCGGCTGCGGACGTTTGGCGGCACTGCAGCAGCCGCGGGCCTTGCTGCCGCCAACATGCCGGGGGAGCTGGCCGTTGCCTCCGGCCAGCTGCTCCTCGCCGCCGAGGACCTGGCGGTTTCGCGCGAACGTCCCCGCCGCCGCGGCTTCAAGTCCGTCCCGCCCGTTCCCGTCCTGCGGGACGTCGCGGCACAGGTCCGCGCCGGTGAGGCGCTGACCGTCACCGGACCAAACGGCGTCGGCAAGTCCACGTTCGCGCTGACCCTCGCCGGACTGCTTCCGCCCGTGGCCGGCACGGTGTCCGCCGCAGTGGAACTGAGCCGCGGCGCCGGGATCGACCCCTACAAATGGAAGGCGGAGCAGCTGATCGCCAGGATTGGAACGGTGTTCCAGGAACCCGAGCACCAGTTCGTCACGGGCCGGGTCCTGGACGAGCTCCAGTTCGGCCCCAAGCACCTGGGCCACGGCGAGGAACGCGTGGACGAGCTGCTGGAACGGCTCCGCCTGACCGAGCTCGTGGACGCCAACCCATACACCCTCTCCGGCGGAGAGAAGCGCCGGCTCTCGGTGGCCACCGTCCTGGCGGCGCACCCGCAGGTCCTGGTCCTCGACGAACCCACCTTCGGCCAGGACGCCAACACCTGGGCCGAGCTCGCCTCCTTCCTGTCCGAACTGCTCGACGCCGGAACCGCCGTGGTCTCCGTGACGCACGACGAGGAGTTCACCCACGTCCTGGGCGGCACCGAGCTCCGGCTGGGCAGCCGTGAACTCAGGGCTCCTGAACAGGCCGCGCCATGAGGGACGCGCTGACCCTCGCCGGCAACCAGGCCGTGCTGGTCCGGGCCAACCCGCTGGCCAAATTCGCGGCGGTCTTCCTCATCACGCTGGTCCTGGCGCTGTCCATCGACTGGATGTCCGCGTCCGTGGCGCTGGTGTGCGAGATCCTGCTGTTCCCGCTGGCCGGACTGACCTTCACGCTGCTGTGGCAGCGCGGCTGGCCGCTGATCCTCGCGGCGGCCGTCGGCGGCTGGAGCACCTCCATCCTGGCGCCGGACAGCGGCAAGGTGCTGCTCGACGTCGGACTCTGGTCCATGAGCGAAGGTTCCCTGGAGCTGGGGCTCGGTTTCCTGCTCCGCGGCCTCGCCATCGCGCTGCCCGCGGTGCTCCTGATGAGCTGCACCGACCCCACGGACCTCGCCGACGCGCTGGCACAGAAGGCGAGGCTGCCGCACCGCTTCGTGCTCGGCACACTCGCGGCGATGCGGCTGGTGGGGCTGATGGCGGAGGAATGGCAGACCATCGGCATGGCGCGCCGGGCCCGTGGAGTGGGGTCCCGCGGCAACCCGTGGCAGCGGCTCCGCGCCACCCTGGGCCAGAGCTTCGGGCTGCTGGTGCAGGCCATCCGCCGGGCAACCCGCCTGGCCGTCACCATGGAAGCCCGCGGCTTCGGCGGCGCCAGCCGGACCTGGGCCCGCGAATCAACGTACAGCGGGCTGGACATCTGGGTACTGCTGGGCGGCGCCCTGATCGCAGGAGGAGCCGTGAGCGCCGCGCTGTGGGCGGGCACGTGGAACATGGTGTGGCTCGAAGGGTCCTAGGCCCAGGGGCTTCAGGAGCGAGCCATCCGCAGCTCGGGTAGCCCCTCCCATTCGTCAATGGTTTCCCGGGCGCCGGTGAAGGTGAAGCCGTTGCGGCGGTAGAACGCCTGGGCGCGCGGGTTGTCTTCCGCAACCCAGAGCGCCGCCGGCCCGGCTCCGAGCGCTGCGTCCAGGAGCTTTTGGCCCAGCCCCGTGCCGTGGTGAGCCTTCAGGAGGTAGATGCCCCAGAGTTCGGCCACGTCCCGGCCTTCCGCCGGCGGAAGTGAGCCGGCAAATCCCACCGGGCGTCCGCCGCTCATGGCCACGAACTGACGCTCCGCGTGCGGGCCGGCCAGCAGGCGCTGCCACAGGGCCAGCCGTTCCTCCACGCGCTGTGCCGCGAGGAATGCGGGGGACAGGAGCCCCGAGTACGTCTCGCGCCAGCACTCAAGATGGAGCCGGGCCAGGGCCTCGGCCTCGCTTGGTTCGGCTGGCCGGACGCCGTCGATGGTATGCATGGCCAGATTCTAGCGGCCGGTGCCCCGCTAGAGGCAGGAGTAGTCGTAGTCGAAGCCCTTGGCGACGAACTGGGTGAGGACCACGTTGCCGCCCGGAGTGAGGGGTGAGGCGGCGCAGTTGTTCTTGGCCCCGGTCGCAGTGCGGGCACCGGCGAGCCAGCTCGGGAGGTCATACAGGCTGCTGTCCGCAGTGACCTGGCCGACGATCTGCCCCCACTGGGACCCGGTGGAGTAGATGCCCACGGTCGCCCCGATGCTCTGGAAGAAGTCCGTCATGCCCTCGAGGTCCGCCCGGTTGGCGGTCTTGTCCCCGGACCACGTGTTCCCGGTTTCGACGTCAAGCCACCAGAGGTAGTCCTCGGGGTTGGTTATGCTGCGGAGGTAGGCGTCGTCGAAGGCCTTGGCGTAGCCGTACATGTAGGAGCACGGTGCGTCCTTCTTTCCTTCCGTGCACTCGCCGTACGGGTTCGCTACGGTCTTGCCGCCATATTCGTTGCTGGTGGGCCACCAGGTCCCGGCCGTGCCGGGGTTGGCGGTGTTGACGTACAGGGCCACGGTGGGCTGGCCGGTTCCGCCGAGCGAGTCATCCGCCCAGTCGAGCTGCTGGTGCAGGCACGGGTTGGTGGTGTTAGCCAGCCCGTTATTGACGCCCACGATTGCGAACGCCGCGTCCTCGGGCAGGGCCTTGTTGCACTGCGGCCAGGAAACGTCGTTGCCCAGCAGGACCCCGCCGCCCCCGGATGGTTGAGCCCCGGAGGGCTGTGCGCCGGGGGGCTGTGCGCCCGACGGCTGGGCCAGGGGGGAGGGAGATGACGACGGCGGGACGGCAGGCTGGGCGGTAGACGACTGGGCAGCGGGCCAGTCTCCCGCAGGCACCGGACCTCCATCCACGCGGGGTCCGGGCACCAGGCCCAGGACGGTTGTGATCACGAAGGAGAGCATCACGGACGCCTGCGGCCGGGGAGGGCGTTTCTTGCTGAACACCGCGGAGGTGAAGGTGAACAATGCGGCCTCCCGTTCCGATAACGACCCCAGCCGGTAGCGTTAGCTTGCTCCGGATGCCTCCTCCGGTCAAGGCCTCCCGGCGTGCCGAGCCGGGACGCGTTGCTGCTGGCGCAGGTCAGATAACGGGAGGATTACTTTTATCGCATGAAGCGGGTATGAATGTGACATTTACGGCACTTTAGGCGTTTCCTCGGTAGCAATACATCATTAGTGATATTTTTTCATCATGACACAACAGACTGCTGAACAGGTCGGCCTCATGCTCCGCGACGCCCGGGGGCAGAACGGCTGGACGCAGGGGCAGCTTGCGGCCGAGCTCGGGACGAGCCAAAGTGCCGTTGCCCGGATGGAGCAGGGCAAGCAGAACCTGAGCCTGAAAATGATCCAGCGCCTCGAGGCGATCTTTGGCCGGAGCATCGTCCAGCTCGGCAAGTCCCAGATGACCCACCTCCGTGTGGAAGGCGGCCGGACGCTCTCCGGCTCTGTTGACGTCAACACGAGCAAGAACGCCGGCGTGGCGCTGCTCTGCGCCAGCCTCATCAACCGCGGCACCACCACCCTGCGCCGGCTGGCCCGGATTGAGGAAGTTAACCGGATCGTCGAGGTGCTCACCAGCATCGGCGTCGAATGCATCTGGCTCAACGACAACGATCTCCAGCTCCGTCGGCCCGCAGTCCTGGACCTCGAGTCCATGGACGTCGAGGCCGCCCGCCGGACCCGCAGCGTGATCATGCTCCTCGGGCCGCTGCTGGACCAGTCGGCCGAGTACCGGCTTCCCTACGCCGGCGGCTGCGACCTGGGCACCCGCACCGTGGAGCCGCACATGCAGGCGCTGCGCCAGTTCGGGCTGTCGGTGGAGGCCACCGCCGGCTTCTACACCGTACAGGCGCCGCCGTCGGACAGCTTTGACCGGTCCTTCGTGCTGACCGAACGCGGGGACACGGTCACGGAAAACGCCATCATGGCCGCCGCCCACCGTTGCGGCAGCACCATCATCCGGAACGCCAGCCCCAACTACATGGTGCAGGACCTCTGCTTCTACCTGCAGAGGCTCGGCGTGGAGATCGACGGCGTGGGCACCACAACGCTGAAGATCACCGGCAAGCCGTCCATCGACGTCGACATCGAATACTTCCCTTCCGAGGACCCGATCGAGGCGATGAGCCTCATCACTGCCGGCATCGTGACCAATTCCGAGGTGACCATCCGCCGGGTGCCCATCGAATTCATGGAAATCGAGCTTGCCACCCTGGAGCAGATGGGCCAGAAGCTGGAGGTTTCCGGGGAGTATATGGCCCGCAACGGACGCACCCGGCTGGTGGACGTGACCACCAGGCCCTCCGAACTGCGCGCGCCGGAGGACAAGATCCACCCGATGCCGTTCCCGGGGCTGAACATCGACAACCTGCCGTTCTTCGCTGTCATTGCGGGCAACGCGGAGGGCCAGACCATGATCCACGACTGGGTCTACGAGAACCGTGCCATCTACCTCACGGAGCTGAATAAGCTGGGCGCCCGCGTGCAACTGCTGGATCCGCACCGGATCTACGTCAACGGCCCCACCCGCTGGCGGGCCGCCGAGGTGGGCTGCCCGCCGGCCCTCCGCCCGGCAGCCTGCCTGCTCCTGGCCATGCTCGCGGCGCGGGGAGTGTCGGAACTGCGCAACATCTATGTGATCGAGCGCGGCTACGAGGACCTGGCCGAGCGGCTCAACACGATCGGCGCCAAGATCGAGTACTTCCAGGACTAACGCAGGGCGCGAACGGACACTTAAGCCCCCGCCCGAGGGCGCGAACTGGCAGACAACGACCGCTCCGGGAGGATTTGAGGGCCACAAGTGCTCGTTCGCGCTTCGTCATGTCGGGGACGATTTGGCCGGTCTGGCGCACAATGTAGGCATGCGGACTTTTGGGGTCGAGGAAGAACTGCTGATCGTGGATCCGGACAGCGGCGAACCGCTCGCGCTCGCCGATGCGCTGCTGGCCGGCCGCAAACTCGCGGCCGACGACGCTCCGGACAAGCCCCGGCTGCTGCAGAAGCAGACCAAACCCGCCTGCGACGACGAAATGGGCTTGAGCGCTGAACTCAAGCTCGAACAGATCGAAACCCAGACCCGGCCGTGCCTGGACTATGCGGAACTGCTCCGCCAGATCGGCGCCGGCCGGGCGATGGCGGATGATGCCGCCCAGCGGCAGGGCGCGCGGGTGGCGGCGCTGGCAACCTCCCCGCTGTCCCTCGCAAGCCACACGACCCCGGACCCGCGGTACGCCCGGATGCTCGAGCGCTTCGGCCTGACCGCCCAGGAACAGCTGACCTGCGGCTTCCACGTCCACACCTTCATCGAATCCCAGGACGAAGGCGTGGCGGTCCTGGACCGGATCAGGGACAAGTTGGCTGTCCTGATTGCCCTCAGCGCCAACTCCCCGTTCTGGCAGGGCGTGGAAACCGGGTTCGAGAGCTACCGCACCCAGGCCTGGAACCGCTGGCCGACGTCCGGCCCCACCGCCATCTACGGCAGCCTGTCGGCGTACCGGCGGGTGGTGACCCGCCTGCTGGACAGCGGTGTGCTGCTGGATGAGGGCATGATCTACTTCGATGCGCGGCTCTCCCGGAACCACCCCACGGTGGAGGTCCGGGTGGCCGACGTCTGCCTCCGTGCCGAGGACGCCGCGCTGATCGCCGTCCTGGTCCGCGCGCTGGTGGAGTCCGCCGGCAGGGAATGGCGCGAAGGCGTGGAGCCGGCACCGGTCCCCACCGTGCTGTTGCGCATGGCGGCGTGGCAGGCCAGTAATTTCGGCCTGCGCGGCGAGCTGCTGGATTTCGGCAGCTTCCGGCCCGCACCCGCCGCGGACGTAGCGCGCTCGCTCGTCGATTTCCTCGAGCCGGTCCTGGCCGAGAACGGTGAGCTCGAGCTCGCCAGGCAGGGCGTCGAGGAGATCATTGCGCGCGGTACCGGCGCCGCGGAGCAGCGCACCGTCCGGGAAACCGTGATGGAAAAGGCAGAGCCCGACGACGGCGGGCTGGGTGCCGTCGTCGGGCATGCCGTGCGGGCCACGCTGCGCGGGGCGGCGGGTTACGCGGACGACGCGGACACGGTGCCTGTGCCGGAGCTGCTGCGCGTGCGCCAGTCCTGATCCCGTTGCCCAAATGTTCGTTCGCGCTCAAAGGGGCGGGGATGTTTCCGATGGTCATTTCGCGGTAAACCAGCCGAAATATTGGCTGGCTACTGTGGAACCAAATGATCCACTCGGGGAAGGCATGGACCATGCGCGTAGGAATCATCCGGGTTTTGACGACGTCGGACCGGCGACTGTTGAACTCCCACGGCAGGCTGCTGCAGGAAACCTTCGGCTTCGAGGTAACGTCCCGGTGCGTCCCGGACCAGCCGTCCGGGGTCCACAACGCCGAGTCGCTGCAGCGCGCCGTTCCGAAGGTCGTGGAACTGGCGCTCGACATGGCCGGCGACGTTGATGCCCTGATCGTCAGCTGCGCCGCCGATCCGGGCCTGGCGGAGGTGCGCGGCCTGGTGAACGTTCCGGTGATCGGTGCCGGTTCCGCGGCTGCTGCTGCCGCGCTCACGTTCGGCGGCCGGGTGGGGGTGCTGGGCCTCAAGGACTCGGTGCCGAGCCCGATCTCGGACGCCCTGGGGGAGCGGATGCTGCTGATCGACGGCCCGGAGAGCGTGGAGACTCCGGAAGGGTTCCTCATGCCGACGGGGATCTTCGACGCCCTGGCCGCCGCCCACATGCTGGTGGACGCCGGCGCGGATGTCATCGTGGAGGCCAGCACCGGGCTGACCAGCATCGGCATGGCGGACGTCCTGCGGAGCAGGCTCGGGATTCCGGTCATCGACCCGGTGATGGCTGCCGGGTCCATGCTGGTCTCGGCCGTGGCGTCGCGTGCCCTGCCGACGCCCCGGGCGCTTCAGGCGGTCTGAGGCCGGATCCTGCCGGCACGTTGCCGCCGCCGGTTGGTCTTCCACCGGTGCGCCGTGCCCATCACCCGTGTGCACACCGCCCAGTAGGCCACGCCGGCGGCAAGCGATGCCGCCACGGCCAGGGCGGGGCTGATCCCGGCCAGCGGAGGGTAGACCAGCCAGTGGACCAGGTACGTGTAGAGCGAGGCGCTGGCCAGCAGCATGGTCAGGCGGCCGAAGACCTTCGGCACCGGCAGGGTTGGCAGCCAGATGAGCAGCAGGATCCCCGCGACCACCGTAAGCTCCCGGGTGGCATTCTCGAAGAAACCGGGAACCGTCGCGGCGGCAAGGGCAGACACGACGCAGCGCTGAACCGCGGTCCGGGACCGCGCGACGGCCCAGCCCAGGGCGAAGAGCCACAGGGCGGGCGCGGTGTGCGGCACGCCGGGATCAACCAGCTCGTAGCGCGTGAGCAGCCCTGCCCCGGTGAGGACGAGCGGGAAGAGCAGCGGAAGGCGACGCTCGGCGCGGTGCACCCAGGGAATCGCGAGCAGGGCGGTCATGCCCGCAAGCAGGTAGACAAGCACCTCAATGAACCAGAAGTGCCACTGGGTGGTCACCGCCTCCGGCCCGATAACGGCGTTGAGGAGCACGATGTTGGCGAGGCTGTACCTGTCGGTGATGAGGTAGGCGAACGCGATGAACGCCATGCTGGGGACCACCACCCTGGCCAGGCTGGCAAGCTGCCGCCGGAGCCGGGGCAGCTGTTCCCCGGACAGCTGGAACCGCGCGAAGTTGTAGCCGGCCACCGCCATGAGCACGTGGGCTGTCCCCTGCCAGCTGAAGAATCCGACGTGCGTGCTGACGATCAGCACGATCGACACAGCCCGCAGCACGATGCTGGTTTCCAGCGGCACCAAGAAGCGCCGCATCTTCCGCCCCGACACACCGCTCCGCCCCGGCAGGCTGCGCTCCGGCACATCGCGCAGTCGCGGTTCCAGGTCCCGGACAGGGGTGACGTGCCAGTCCTGCGGGAGGTGCCCCAGCGCCTGTTCCAGCCTGACGGACGCCGCCACATAGGACAGCGAGTCCCCGCCCAGCGAGACGAACGTATCGCCGGGCGCGATCTCCGTGAGCTCCAGCGTGTCCTGGAAGATGCTGAGGACGTTGTCGGGCCCGGCGGCGGCCCCCGAAGAGCTCGCCGCCGGCTCAGTTCCGGGCCGGTTGCTGTGGGACACGCCGTTTCCGGACAGCGCAAGGACCGCCGGATAGTCCAGTTTGCCGGTGGCCAGGCGGGGGAGATGCTCGACGGCGTGCAGCTCAAGTGCCGCCCGGGGCAGCCCGATTCCCTGCGCGAGGACCTTGGCCAGCAGGTGCGTGTCGTGGTCGCCCTCGACGGCGACCACGACGCCCTGGTCGGTGCCGGCGCTCGCCGCCTGCACGCCAAGGCCGGCCAGGATCCGTTCCACCTGCCCGAGGTCGACCCGGAGCCCCACGATCTTGACGAACCGGCTGCGCCGGCCCACCACTTCGTAGACACCGGCGGGATGCCTCCGGGCGAGGTCGCCGGTGCGGAGTTCGCTGATGGTCCTGGCCGCGGCGAGGTCCGCAGGGCTCTCGGCGTACCCGAGCATGACGTTGGGTCCGGTGTAGACGAGTTCGCCGTGCTCCAGGCCGGGCACGGGGTCGATGCGGAACGCCCCGCCGGGCACGGGAACGCCGATGGAACCCGGGACCGTGGCTGCCAGATCGGGAGGAAGGTAGGCCATCCGGGCCGTGGCCTCCGTCTGGCCGTACATCACGAAGAGTTCCCAGCCGCGCCGGCGGCCGAGCCCGGCGTAGCTTTGCACCATCTCGGGTGCGAGGCGGCCGCCGGCCTGGGTCACGTAGCGCAGGCTGGGGAGATCCATCTCAGCGAAGGCGACCCGTTCCAGCAGCTCAAAGGTGTAGGGAACGGCCGCGAATGACGTCGCCCGGCGGCTGCGGAACAGTTCCCAGAAGCACGGATCAACCACGGACACGTCCGTGAGCACCAGGCCTGCCCCGCGGAGCAGGTGGCTGTTGATCACGGACAGCCCGTAGCAGTACGACATCGGCAGGGTCGTGGCCGCGCGGTCATCCGGGCCGATGTTCAGGTACCCGGCAATGGACTCCGCGTTGGCCTGCAGGTTGGCGTGGGACAGGCGCACCAGTTTGGGGGAGCCCGTGGAGCCGGACGTGCTGAGCATGAGCGCAAGGTCCGGGTGCAGCTCGTGCCGGGTGCCGGGGCGGCGCTCCTCCAGCACGGGCTGCCCGTCTCCGGAGCGCAGAATGACGTCGGGCTCGTAGGCCGCAACGATGGAGTCCAGGGCTGCGGGTTTGTCCTCCGGCAGGAGGATCAGCGGGTGGCCGGAGACTAGGGCCGCCAGGTAGGCGATCAGCGAATCGACGTCGTTGGCGGCGGCCAACGCCACCAGGCGCCGCTCGGTGCCGAGCCGGAGCGCGAGGGCATCGACGCGGTCGGCAAGCTCCCGGTAGGTCAGGGCGAAGTCGCCGGCGAGGATGGCGGGCCTGTCCCCGTGGCTCGCAAGATCCGAGGCAAAGGACACCCGCTCGAAATCGAGCTGTGTGGTCACCCGGAAGATTTTATTAGTTAAGGCTTACCTAAGTAAAACCGGTCGGCCTGGCGTTACGCCGTGCCATTCTCGTTAGATCTGCTTGAGTGCCTGCTCCAGGTCACCGATCAGGTCCTCGGGATCCTCCAGCCCCACCGACAGGCGCACCACGCCGTCGCTGAGGCCGATGGCCGCCCGGCCCTCCGGGCCCATGGCCCGGTGCGTCGTTGTGGCGGGGTGGGTGATAAGGGACTTGGCGTCGCCCAGGTTGTTGGAGATGTCGATGATCTTCAGGGCATCCAGCAGCGCGAAGGCGGCGGCCTTGCCGGACTGGCCGGCCGTCGTCGCGAGTTCCAGCGTGAGCACGGTGCCGCCGGCCTTCATCTGCTTCGCGGCCAGCTCGTACTGCGGGTGGGACTTCAGCAGCGGGTACTTGACCCAGCTGACAGCGGGCTGGTCCTCGAGCCATTCGGCGAGGCGCAGCGCTGTGGCCGACGAGTGGTTCACGCGCAGGGCCATGGTTTCCAGGCCCTTGGTGAGCACCCAGGCGTTGAACGCGGACAGGGCTGGCCCCGTGTGGCGCATGAGCTGCTTGACCGGTCCATCGATGAATTCCTTGGTGCCCAGGATCGCCCCGCCCAGGACCCGGCCCTGGCCGTCGATGTGCTTGGTGCCGGAGTAGACGATCACGTCCGCGCCGAGCTCGCCGCAGCGCTGGAGCAGCGGGGTGGCAAAGACGTTGTCGACGACGACGGTGGCTCCCGCGGCATGGGCCAGTTCGCTGACCGCGGCGATGTCCACGATCTCCTGCATGGGGTTCGACGGCGATTCGAAGAACACGGCCGTGGTGGGCCCCGAGAGGGCCTCGCGCCACTGGTCCAGGTCCGGTCCGTCAACGAACACCGTCTCCACGCCCCAGCGCGGCAGGATCTCGTTGAGGATCACGAAGCAGGAGCCGAACAGCGAGCGGGCCGCCACCACGCGGTCCCCGGCGGCGAGCAGCGCGCCGAGGGCGGTGAACACGGCGGACATGCCGGACGCCGTCGCAAAGCACGCTTCGGTGCCCTCCAGCAGGCGCAGACGCTCCTGGAAGGTGGCCACGGACGGGTTGCCGTAGCGGGAATAGACGAAGCGTTCGTCCTCGCCGGTGAAGGCGCGCTCGGCGGCGGCGGCGGATTCATAAACGAACCCGGAGTTCAGGAACACGGGCTCCGTGGTTTCCTGGAAGTTGGTACGGTCCAGCCCGCCGCGGACGGCCTGGGTCTCCGGGCTCCAGCCTGCGGCGTCTTGATTGAAGGTCACTTAGTTCTTTCCCACGTTCGTTGGCAGGCCGCGGTTCTTCCAGCCGTTGACGGTGCGCTCGCCGTAGCGGTCCGGCTCGCCCTCGAAACCCTCAAGGACGTTGTAGGCCGTGAAGCCGGCCTGCGTGGCGGCGATGGCGGCGGCGATGGAGCGCTGGCCCGAACGGCACAGGAAGATGAGCTCCACCGCGGTGTCCTCGGGGGCCTGCTGCTTAAGCTGCTCGATGAAGTCGCGGTTGGGGATGCCGCCGGGGAAGGTCCACTGGATGAACAGCGGGTCGTTCTCCGTGGCCTTGGTGTCCGGAATGCCGATGTGGGCCCACTCGCCCTCGGTGCGGACGTCCACCAATATGGCGCCCTGCTCCAGCTTGGCCCACGCATCCGGCGGGGTCAGGTCTCCGGCGTAGCTCATGCGTGCCCCTCGAATGCTTCGGCGTTGAGGTCGTCGTCCGAGTCCAGTCGGTCCACGGCCGTGGCCACCGCGGCGTCAGCGCTGGCGATGGCGGCGGGCAGCACAAGGGCCTGCGCCACGATCACATTGATGCCGTTGTACGCGGCGGCGGGGCTGCCGTGCAGCACGTACCCCTCCGCCAGGGCCGTGGAGATGCGCTCACAGAAGGTGCGGTCGTCCGGGCCCGTGATCAGGCGGTATGACAGTTTTTCCTCAGGTTGGTCCTGCGGGGACGGCAGGGTTGTGCCGGCGGGGGCGTCCGTCATGACGGATCTCCTTCTCTCACGCTTGCAGCTCGAAGTGGTCGATATGCCGAGTATTCACCTGAGGCACCCCGCCGCGAAAGGGAGGGTTGCCGACCGGCCAGTCAGGGCTTGGCGCCGGTTCTCATTACTCCCCAAAAACGTAACACCGACGACGGCGGCGCGCACCGCCGTCGTCGTCATGTTGCGTAACGCATCAAACAGCAACGCGGGGTCACTTACGGCCCAATCGAGGCTGCGGAAGCGGCCGTAAGTGACCCCGCGTCGCGGTAACAATGCCGCCGCCCGGGAGGATAATGACGGGAGATGAACCACCGTAACGCCGGATGAAACCAGGCAACAGTGAACGAGTCGAACCGCAATACAGTCAGTCCCATGCTGCACTTTGGATGGTTTGTGGGCCACGGTTTCGGAGTCCAGGGCTGGGGGACGCCGGGCTACGGGATCGGATACGACTGGAAGAAACCCGCGCTGTACCAGCACGCCGTGCGGGAGTTCGAGCGGGCGGGCCTGGACCTGTTCATCATCGAGGACTCCCTCACGGTGCCGGACACGTACGGCGGCAGTGCCGAGGTGTCCCTGGCGCAGGCGTCCTTCGCCCCGAAGCACGATCCGCTCGCGCTGGTGCCGTACCTGCTGTCCGCCACGGAGCACCTCGGGATCGTGCCCACCGTCAGCGCCTCCTTCTACCCGCCGTTCACCGCGGCCCGGCTCCTGGCCACGCTGCAGCACTTCTCCAACGGGCAGCTCGGCTGGAACGTGGTCACCTCGGGCAGCGACCTGGCCGCGCAGAACTACGGCCTGGACCAGCAGATCGAACACGACCTCCGGTACGAGAAGGCGGAGGAGTTTGTGGACGTCGTGCGGAAGCTCTGGCGCAGCTGGGCGCCGGACGCCATCGTGGAGGACGCCGGGGCCGGGATCTTCGCGGACCATACAAGGGTCCGCCCCATCAACCACAGCGGCGAATTCTTCAAGGTCCGCGGCCCGCTGAACACGGCACCGCTGCCGGAGGAGCCCGTGCTGGTGCAGGCCGGCGCCTCCCCGCGGGGCAAGGCCTTCGCCGGAGGCAACGCGGACGTGGCGATCGCCCTGGCCCGCGGTGCCGACGGCATGAAGGCGTACCGCGACTCCATCCGCTCCGAGGCCGCGGCCGCCGGCCGGAACCCCGACGACGTCAAGGTCCTCTTCGTCCTCAAACCCACGGTGGTGGGATCCCGGGCCGAGGCTGAGGAGCTCCGGGCCGCGCGCCGGGAGCTCACGCAGCGGGACATCGACAGCCAGCTCAACTCCATCTCCTACCTCTCCGTGATCGATTTCAAGCAGTTCGACCTCGACGCACCGCTCCCGGAGCTCACCACCAACAGCAACCAGGGCACCCTGGACCACTTCGCCAAGTCCGGTCCGCCCGGCTCCACGCTGCGCCAGCTCCTGCAGGCCAGGAGCGGCGGCGCGGGCGACAGCATCATCGGCACCGCCGAGGAAATCGCCGACCACCTTGAGGAGACCGGGGCGGCGGTGGGCGGGGACGGCTTCCTGTTCTCCGGCTTCGTGGACCCTGCCACCGTGCACGGCGTGCTGGACAAACTGGCGCCGGTGCTGCGCCGCCGGGGGCTGCTCCGCACAAGCTACGGCGACGGCGGGTTCCGCCGGAACCTGCTGGACTTCTAGCGCGATGGACGGGGCCAGAGCTTCCGAAGACCTCCGGCCGGGCACTCGGCCGGCTGCTTTCCTGATCGGCACGGCGCATATCCGGGCGGAGGAGGTGGCCAGGGCCGCGGCGGATCCGGCAGTCGAGGTTGTCCTGAGCGCCGACGCCCTGGAGCTGATGGGGCTGTCCCGCGATGTGGTCCAGGCGGCCATCGACTCCGGCCACAAGGTGTACGGGCTCAACACCCTGCTCGGCTCCGGCCGGGACACCGCCGTCGAGGAGGCATCCATCCTCGACTACCAGATCCAGGTGATCCGGTACCACCACAGCGGCGTGGGAGCACTGCTGGCCCGCGACGAGGTGCGCGCCGTGATCCTGACCAGGCTCATCGGCTTCACCCGCGGCGGTTCGGGAGTCCGCCCGGACACGGCCCGGTTCTATGCCGAACTGCTCAACAGGGGCGTGGTTCCGGCCATTCCGCGTGACGGTTCCGTGGGCTCATCGGACCTGACGCAGCTGGCCGCGGTGGCCGCCGTCGCCATCGGCGAAGGGCAGGCGCTCGCAGAGGACGGCACCGTCGTGACCGGTGCCGAGGCGCTCGCCAGGGCAGGGTTGGAACCGCTGGTCCTGGCACCGGGCGAGGCCCTCGCGCTGGTCAGCGCCAACGCGTACTCCATCGGCGCGGGCGCGCTCCAGTTCGGCCGGCTCCTGCGGCTCGCCGACCTCGCAGACACCGCGCTCGCGCTGTCCCTGGAGGCCACCGCAAGGTACGACGGCGGCGGGAACCTCAGCCCGTTTTCGCCTGCGGTGCAGGCGGCCAAGGCCGTGGACGGCCAGAGGGTTTCGGCCGCCAAGGTCCGGTGCCTGCTGCGGGGCGGCTGGCTGGAGGACCCGCGGCGCGAAGCCTCGGTGCAGGACGCGCTGTCCTTCCGCGCGGCACCGCAGACGCACGGGGCGTTCAGGGCCCAGGTGACGGCGCTCGCCGAGGCGCTGGAGGTGGAACTCAACGGCCGCGGCGACAATCCTCTGACGGACCTGGTCTCCGGCCGGATGGTCTCCGGCGGAAATTTCCAGCCGATGCAGCTTGCCCTGGCCTTCGAAGCGCTGCGGCTGGGACTGGCGCACGTGGGGATCAGCAGCGAGCGGCGGATTGCGAAGCTCTATCCGCCGCAGCGGCTTATCCGGCAGCTCAACCTGGAGGCCGCGCGGAGCGGCACCCCGCTGGCGGCCGAGGACCTTCCCGGCCTGCTGTGGTATTCGGCCGCGGGGCTGCTGGCCGAACTCAAGTTCCTCGCCGCCCCGGCAACGCTCGGCGCCCCGACCCTCTCTGCCGACGTGGAGGACCACTCCACCCTGGCGCCGCTGGCCCTCCAGCAGCTGGAACGGGCGGTGGAAACCGCGGGGAAGCTGCTGACGATCGAGGCATTGACGGCCGCGTACCTCCTGGCCGAGGCGCAGGGCGCGGAGGCCGGGGGAAGCCAGTCCGCGGGCGAGGCGAGGCCGCTCGGCAAGGGGACAGGCGCCGTCGTGGACCGTCTCGCCGTGCTGCTGGCGGAACAGCTGCCGGCGGCGGTGCTGGTTGACAGGGCCAGGGACGAGCTGGGGGAGCTGCTTTCCGGGATGCCCGAGCTGCGCACGCCGGCACCCGAGGACGACGATGTGAGAGGAGAGGCATGAGCACCGTGACCGGCCAAAACCGGCCGCCCAGGCATGCGGCGCCCGCGCTGGACCTTGCGGCCGACGCCGGGGCTGTCCTGGCGCAGGTGGGCAACACGCCCCTGGTCCCCCTGGACGTTCTCAGCCGCGGGCTGGGCAGCAAGGTCTTCGTGAAGCTGGAATCGGAGAATCCCGGCGGCTCCATCAAGGACCGGACCGCGCTGAGCATGGTCCGGGCGGCCGAGCGCAGCGGGCAACTGCAGCCCGGCGGAACCATCGTGGAGAGCACGTCCGGGAACACGGGGATCGGGCTGGCGCTGATTGGGGCGCTGACCGGCCATCCGGTGGTGGTGGTGACCGGAGACTCCATTTCCGCCGAAAAGCTGGAGCTGCTGCACCGGTACGGCGCCCGCGTGGTGTTCACGGACTGGACCGCACCCTCGGATTCACCGGCCAACGCCAGGGCCGTCGCCGCCCGCATCACCGCGGAAACGCCGGGAGCCTGGCGGCCGCTGCAGTTCGACAACCCCGCCAATCCGCAGGCGCACTACGAGGGCACCGCTCCCGAAATCTGGGAACAGACGGCCGGAAGGGTGACGCACTTCGTGGCCGGAGTGGGAACCGGCGGCACCATCACCGGGAACGGCCGGTACCTGAAGGAGAAATCGGCCGGGCATGTGGAGGTGATCGGCGCGGACCCGTACGGCTCGGTGTACAGCGGCGGGCACCCGGGCCAGATCCTGGTGGACGGCGTCGGCAATTCCTGGCCCAAGCCGGACTGGCCGAGGGTCTTTGACCGCAGCCTGCTGGACCGGTTCCTTCGGATTCCCAACGACGAGGTGTACACCACCGTGCACCGGCTTCTCAACGAGGAGGGCCTGTCCCTGGGGCCGTCATCCGGGCTGACCGTGGCAGCGGCCCTCCGGGTGGCGCGGGCGGCGCCGCACGGGTCCGTGGTGGTGGCCATAGCCCCCGACACGGGCAGTAACTACCTGAGCAAGGCCTTCAACCCGGAGTGGCTGGCGGACAACCACATCCGCCTTGCCACGGACACTGCCGAGGACTGATCCTTCCGTCCTTCGGTGCCGGCCGGTCTTTCGGTGCCGGCCGGAGTCAGGAACCGCTGGGAGCGGCTTCGCTTTCCGACTGTGTCCAGGCGTTCCAGTCCAGCGGATGCACGGTGGGGCGGCCCAGGAGATAACCCTGCGCAGCAGCCATCTCGAGGTCCGTCACCGCGGCCAGTTCCTCCTGGGTTTCGACGCCCTGCGCTGCCAGAACAGCGCCGATGTGCCGGGCGAGCTCACCCATTGCGGCGGCGCGCAGCCGCTGCCACTCGGAGTTTTCGATTCCGTCAATGAACTTGCGGCCCAGCTTGATGATGTCCGGGTGGAGTGCCAGCACCTGGTCCATCGAGGTGAACCCCGCATCGGCTCCGTCCACGGCGATCCGCAGTCCGCGGCCGCGGAGCGGTGCCAGCGCGGCCGTGAGTGACGCGTACTGATCGGCCGGGACGTTCCCGTTCAGCTCGATGACGATCCTGTCCATCGCCAGTTGGGAGTGCTCGAGCAATCCCTGGATCCGAGGATCCATGCATGTGGCGGGAGTGAGGTTCAGGGCGATGAACAGGTGCTCGGGGACAGCCTGCGCCGCCGTAAGGGCCCGGTGGAGGGCGGCGATTTCAAGGTCAGTGCCGAGGCCCACCGACTGGGCTTCGCTGAACCAGTGGTCAGCGCTGGCGCCGTCGTCGCTGACGAACCGGGTCAGGGCTTCGACGCCGATCACGTGCCCCGCCGGAATCCGGCGGACAGGCTGGAAGGCAGTCATGAGCATCTTGTCGCCGAGGACGGCTTCAATGCGGTTCCTGCTGCGCCTGGTAAAGGGAACGGGGGCGGGCGCCTGCAGCGGCTGATCGGCTTGAATACCAGGTGCGCCGTTATCCGGGGCGTTCGTCAGCGCGGTGGTGGCGGTGAGGTGCTCCAAGAGTGCCTGTTCAGGGCTGTCCGGATGCGCCGCCACGAGTTCGCGCAGTTGGGTGCGCGTCCATTGGCTGTCCGGTTCGGACTCGGACAGCAGTTCGTCGATGATTTCTTGCGCCTGCCAGCGCACAGTTATGCCACCCACATCCCCCGGCAGCTTTGCCTGGGCCCCCAGACCCGTGGGTAGTGAGTTTGTCAACGGAGGAAGGGAGGTCTCGTCCCTAGACATCGGCTATTCCTTTATAGGTTCACGATTCCGGCTGAGCCCGGAACCGGGCCGTCCTGCCGCTTCGCCGCGGGGCGCTGACGGGATGGCCGTGGTAGAAGCGTACAACGGGAAAGACTGACGTGTCTCATTTTTGCGCACTGCGAATTTTGTGCGCTGCGCCGCGTTTGCTCCGCCCGGCCAGCACCGGCATCTGGACGCTAGGGCAGGTGCCTGGGCGGGAGATTCTTCGTGGCAGGGCCCTGGATAACCGTGCCGTCGGTGGCAAAGCGGGAACCATGGCAGGGGCAGTCCCAGCTCAGGTCGGCCGCGTTGAACCCGACGGTGCAGCCCAGATGCGTGCAGACGGCCGAGACCGCTTCCATTTGGCCGCCCGTGGTGGCGTAGACGGCTGTGGGCTCCCCGCCCACGTCCATGACCTTCCCCTCACCCGGAGCCGGCAACGCGGGGCCGCGCCCGCCCGCCGGCTGGCTGGGCGCGCCGGCCGGTTGGGCGCCCGCGCCGGCCGTCGGCGCGGCGGCGGAAGGGGCTGGCTGGAGTGCCTCCGTTACCGGGGTGGGCCGGTTGCTGTCGAACACGGCGGCCCACGCGTTGTGCCGGCCGCAGAGGGCGTCCGTGAGGATGATCGCCGCGGCAGTGCCGTTGGTCAGGCCCCACTTCCGCAGGCCGGTGATCACGTGGACGTGGCGGGCATCCGGCCGCATGAGCCCGACGTACGGCAACCCGTCCACGGGCATGGCGTCCTGCGTTGACCATCGGAATGCCGTCTCGCCGGCGCCGAGGCGGTCCCGGGCGAAGGCGGCGAGCCGGCCGTACCGTTCGGCGGCGTCGCCGATGTCGGACGCCCGGTGGCCTTCACCGCCGGTGAGCATGTAACCGGTTCCGTCCACATCGACGGTCAGGATGGAGCGCATCGGCTCGTCGACGCTGATGAACGACGAACTCCTGAACGCATCATCGACTGGCCCGGTGGCCAGGCTGGCGGTGAGGTATGAGCGGTGCGCATAACAGCGGGCGTCGAAGGCGCCCCGGTCGGCGAACGGCACATTCGTGGCCACAATGACGTCCCGCGCCCGGACAGAGCCCCGCTCGGTGCTGACCACGGCCGGTGACCCGTCCTGCAGCGAGACCGCAGGCGACTCCTCGAACACGAAGCTGCCGTCGCCGTGGACGGCGCCCGCCAGGCCCTGAAGGTACTTCACCGAGTGGAGCTGTGCCTGGCCGTCGAAGCGGACGCCGCCTTTGACGGAAAAGGGCAAGGGGACATCGGACGTATAGGCGGACGGAAGGCCGAGCCGGGCCGCGAGGGAGGCTTCGTCGCGCACGCGGGCCAGGGCGTCGTCGGTCTCGGCGTAGGTGTAGTTGTCGACGCGGCGGAAGCCGCAGTCGATGCCTTCCCCGGCAACCGTGCGTGCAATGTGTTCGATCGCGGCCTGGTTGGCCTCCCCATAGGTGCGGGCGGCGGCTTCTCCGTGGCTGCCGGCCAGCTCCGTGTAGGCGAGGCGGTGCAGCGAGGTGACTTTCCCGGTGGTGTGTCCGGTGACTCCGGTGCCCACCCGTGCGGCCTCGACCACCGCAACCGTCTGGCCCGCGCGTTTGAGGGCCAACGCCGCCGTGAGTCCGGCGATGCCGCCACCGATCACGGCAACGTCGACGTCAATGTCGGCGTCCAGGGAGGCATAGGCGGTGGCCCCTGCCGTTGCCACCCAGAGGGAAAGGGGCTTGCCCCCGGGTTGCCCATCCGCAGGCCGCTCAACCACGGCCCGTGCCCCACCGGCTACCTGGCGCGTTCCCGGGTGTAGGACATGTTCGGTTCACTGCCGCCGTCCTCCTCTATCCACGCCATGAAGTCCGCCAGGGACATGAAGCAGTAGTAGTCGCTGTGCCAGACGATACCTTTAATGCGTCCGGGAAGGAACGGGCTTGGAGTTATGCGTTGGCCGGGCGTGCGCGGCGGATCGGGAACAGCGTCTGCGGCGACCCTGCAGCACCAAGGAACTTGAGGATGAGGGCGGTGGCGGCGTCCGGCTGCTCGAGTGGAAGCGCGTGCGATGCGCCCGGTACGACGGCGAGCTGGCCCTCAGGCAGCGCTTCGTAGAGGGCGACGGTGTGGGTCAGCGAGACGAGGTCGTCGTCGCCGGACAACACGAGCACCGGACTGCCGATCTGCGAGACGTCCGCGGCGGTGAGTGTCGGCTCTGCGGAGAACATCGCGAGACTCTTCCTAAAGACCTCATCCAGGTGTTCCGCGCCGTCAGGGGAGCGTTCGATGTAGGCCCTGCCCAGTTCCTTTGCCATCGGCGAATCGGGGTCCATCTCCACGGGCACCATGCCGTCATAGTGGAAGTTCGCCCCGATGACCACCATCTTCCGAACCAGGTCGGGCCGCTGCAAGGCGACGAGCAGGGCGATGATCCCGCCGTCGCTCCAGCCCACCAGGTGGGCCGCCCCGCCCACTACCTTTTCCAGCACGCCGATGGTTTCGGCAGCCATGTCCGCGTAGTGGAAGTCGGCGTCGGAGTCTGCCGTATAGCCGTGGCCGCGGCGGTCGAAGGCGACAACGCGGTAGCTTTCGGAGAGGCCGCGCCCGATGCTGTTGAGTAGCTCGTCACTGTTGCTCAGGCCACCGTGCAGCAGTAGCAGCGGTGGGCCTGAACCGCCACGGTCTTCGACCCATGTCGGGTGCCCGTCGATTTCCACTGTGCTGGCCATGGTTCGCTATTTTCCTCCGGGCCGGCCAGCACCACAACGGCAGGCGTGCCTATTCGATCCCGGCGAACAGCTCGTTCAGCTCGGCGGTCAGCTGCTTCCGGAGGGCGGGCGTGCCGATTTCGCGGCCGTCGATGTGGTTGACCGGCGCCAGCAGCCGGATGCTGGAAATCAGCCAGACGGCGTCGGCGTCGAACAGGTCCTGGGGCTCCAGCGGGCCGTAGCCGAGCTCCCAGCCGGCTGCCTTGGCTGCGGCGAACAGGGCTCCCTGCGACGTGCCGGCAAGGATGCCGCTGTCCAGCTGCGGCGTGATGAGCCGCTTGACCGTTGCGCCGCCGTCGCCCGTTTCGACGTGGGCGAGCAGGACGGTGGACGTCGGGCCCTCCAGCACGCGGCCGTCGGACGAGGTGAAGATGACGTCGTCAGCGCCCTGTTTGTGCGCGTGGCGGAGCGCTGCCATGTTCACCGCGTAGGACAGGGTCTTGGCGCCGAGCAGCAGCCACGGAGCGCGTTCGGCAACATCGCTGTCGTAGCCGCGGTCCAGGAAGATGACGTCGACGCCCGCTTCGCGCTGCCGGCGGCCGGCCGCGCCGACAGCGGACACCTGCACCCAGCACGTGGGGGAGGAGGCGCCCTCCACGCCGCGCGTCACCAGGAGCTTGACTACGGCCTCATCCTCATCGGGAGAGGAGGCCGGGTTGTCCGAACGGAACGCCGAGACGCCCGTTTCGATGGCCCGTCGCCACACATCCTCACCGGGGATTTCCAAGTCCAGGGCCCGCGCGGACCCGGCCAGGCGGTCCAGGTGCGCCTGGACCTTCCGGGTCCGGCCGGCGACGGCGAGCATGGATTCGAATACGCCGTCGCCGCGCGTGGCGCCCTGGTCGGTGGCCATCAGCTGCGGTTGCGTGGGGTCGGCTATCCGGCCATATTCGTAGTCCGGGTCGAGGAATACCAGCACGGTGGCGAGGGCAGGAGAAGTCATGCTTCCAGCTTAGTGCGGGCCGCGCCCGATAGGCTGGGCAGGTCAGCGCCTTCCGGAACGGCTCCGAGGGTACGAAATATCGGGGGTTCGCCTGTGTTGTGGCCATTTCCGCTTGCCGGGACCTTGCCGTCCTGGTTGATCCTGCTGCTGGGCGCCGCTGACCTCATCATCCGGATCCTCGCGGTGGGCATCATTCCCGGCAACCGCAGGCCCACCACCGCCATGGCCTGGCTGCTGGGCATCTTCTTCGTGCCGTCCGTCGGCCTGATCCTGTTCCTGCTCTTCGGCAACTTCCGGCTTTCCCGGCGCCGCGTGGAGCAGCAGCAGCTGGTCAGCGAAAGGGTGCGGGCCCGCACGTCCGTTCTGACCGACGCCGCAAGCGAATACCCGGGGCCGGAATGGGTGAAGTCCGCGGCCGAACTCAACCACCGGCTAGGGTCCATTCCCATGGTGGACGGCAACTCCGTGGAGCTGATCCCCGGATACCCCGATTCCATCGCGGCCATGACCGAAGCCGTCCGCAACGCCAAGAGGTTCGTCAACGCCGAGTTCTACATCATGAGCACGGATCACGTGACGGATGAACTCTTCACGGCGCTGGAAGAGGCCGCCGACCGCGGTGTTGAAGTGCGCGTGCTGTTTGACCACATCGGCACCCTCCGGATCAAGGGCTACCGCAGGCTTCTCAGGCGCCTGAGGGCCAGCCGGATCCAGTGGCGACGGATGCTCCCGCTGCTGCCCATCCACGGCCAGTGGCGCCGGCCGGACCTGCGCAACCACCGCAAGATCATGGTGGTTGACGGCGAAGTGGCTTTCACCGGGTCGCAGAACCTGATCGAGCCGTCCTACAACAACCCCAAGCACCGCAAGGTGGGCCGTGAATGGGTGGAACTGATGGCCCGGCTGCGGGGCCCCATCGTGCCGACGCTCAACGTGGTCTTCGCGACCGACTGGCTCAGCGAGACGGACGAGTCCCTGGAAGCGCAGCTCGAGGACCAGCTGCAGCCTCCCGCCAATTCCGCCCCGGGCAATGTCACGGCGCAGGTGGTTCCCAGCGGCCCCGGGTTCAGCACTGAGAACAACCTTCGCCTGTTCAACACGCTCATCTACTCCGCCCAGCACCGGATCTCCATCTGCAGCCCCTACTTCGTGCCAGATGACTCGCTGCTCTATGCGATCACCACCGCGGCGCAGCGGGGTGTCGACGTCGAACTCTTTGTCTCCGAGAAGGGCGACCAGTTCCTGGTCCACCACGCACAGCAGTCGTACTACAAGGCGCTCCTCGAAGCCGGCGTGAAGATCTACCTCTACAAGGCGCCATTTGTGCTCCACGCCAAGCACTTCACCATTGACGACGAAGTGGCCGTCCTGGGTTCCAGCAACATGGACATGCGCTCCTTCTCGCTGAACATGGAGGTTTCCGTGATGCTCCTGGGCGCGGAGATCGTGGACAGCATGCGCTCAGTGGAGAACACCTACCGGGACATCTCCCACGAGCTGAAGCTCGAGGACTGGATGCGCCGTCCGCTTGCGGCGAGGTATGTGGACAACGTCGCCCGGCTCACGGCGACGGTCCAGTAAGCGACGGTGCAGTAACCAGGCCGCAGTGGCGGCCGCATTCGGGCCGGCCGCCGGCTCATTCGCCGGGGAATTCCGAACCCAGCGCGGACAGCACGCCGAAGGCTTTGGTACGGATTTCCTCGTATTCCTCCCGGGGCGCCGAATCGGCGGTGATCGCGCCGCCGATGCCAAGGCTGAGCTTCATCCGCCGCTCTCCCCCGGAGGCGTTCCCGCCGGCGCCCGTGCTGCCGGCGTCCGTTCCTGCGGCGCCGGGCCCGGCCGTCCCGCCGTCGTTGCCGTCCGTCTGGATCACCAGCGTGCGGATGGCCACCGCAAGGTCCGTGGCCCCGTTGAGCGAAAAGTAGCCGATAGCCCCCGAGTAGACACCGCGCGGGGCTCCCTCCAGCCGGTCGAGGATGGCCATGGTGCTGATTTTCGGGGCGCCTGTCATGGAGCCGGCGGGGAAGCACGCGGCCACCGCCTCGGCCCGCGGCGACCCCGGCGGCAAGGTGGCGTCGATGGTGCTCACGAGCTGGTGGACCGTTGCGTAGCTTTCGATTTCGCACAGCCGGCTGACGGTCACGGAGCCCGGTTCGGCAAAGTGGCTCAGGTCGTTCCGGAGCAGGTCGACGATCATGATGTTCTCGGCCCGGTCCTTCAGCGAGGTCGCCAGGTCGCGCCGCAGGGCCGCGTCGAGCTCCGGATCGGCAGCCCGGCGCCGGGTGCCCTTGATCGGCTCGGCCCGCATGCCGCCGTCGGACGCTATCCGCAGGAAACGCTCCGGCGACGTGCTGGCCACCGTCAGGCCGCCGAAGCGCAGGTAGCTCGCGAACGGCGCCGGGTTCCGCCTTCGCAGCGCCAGGTACGTCGGCCACGGATCGAGGCCGCCGGCGGGAACCTCGGCCGTGAGGGTGGTGGTGAGGCAGACCTCGTAGGTGTTGCCTTCGGCGATCTCGTGCTGGGCCTCGGCGATCTTGCGCTTGTACCCGGCCTCGGTGTCCCGGTTTCTGAAGGCCGGCACCGCCGGACGCACGACGCCGTTGCTGCCGCCGGCCTGGTTGCCGGCACCCGCCTCGGGTGCGGTGCCGGCCGCGGTTACGGCGGCGCGGGCGTCGGCGAGCCAGTCGGCTGCATCCGGCGCGTCAAGGGCGAGCAGCCATGCGGAGCCCTCAGCGTGGTCCAGGACCACTGCCCGCCCGGTGAAGATCAGGGCCGAATCAGGGGTCTCCGCCGCGACGTCGGATCCGCCGGTTTCGCGCTTGAGCTCATAGCCGAGGTACCCGAGCCAGCCCAGGGTGAAATCGCACGGATACCCCTCGGGGGCGCGGAGCGCTTTCCGGCCCCAGACGGTCTCCAGCCAGCGGAAGAACGTGCCGGGCACCTCGGCCGTGGCGCAGCCGGCGGTGATCCGGTTGGTCCCCGAGCGGTGCCGGACCGACTGGCCGAACGTGCCGCCGTCGTCTGCAAGGACGCTGAAGCGGCTGCGCTCCGCGGCGGGCGTCCCCTCCCAGTCCGCGCTGTCCGGGACGGGCGGGACGAGGGACGAATCCAGCCAGACGGCATTCGCCGACGCGCCGTATAGCCGTTCGAAGAGGACAGCGGCGTCCGGGCGGCCGTCGATGCGTTCGGCCAGCAGCCGGAGGCCGCGGCGCGCGGAGAGCTCCGGAACCAGCACGGTGGCGAGGGCCGGGAGGTAAGTGAGCGCCTGCAGCACGTCCGCCGGAGCGGTGTCGTCGGCACGGTTCAGGACCCGGACATCCGCGTACTCCCGCACGTTGTCCGCGGCAAGGAGCTCTGATTCCTGGGCGGCCCACTGGTCCCAGTAGGGCTCATAGGTATCACCGTCGCGCTCGAGGGCGCGGCTGCGGCGTTCGTTGTCCGGCGAATCGGCCCAGATGACGGCGTCCAGGTGCGGCCTGGCCGCCGCGGCAGCTGCTCCCACGCCTTCGACGATCACGATCTCGGCGGGCAGCGTGACCCGGGCGTCGCCGTCGTAATGCCGTTCCCAGTCCCAGCTGACCCAGGTTGCCGGTTCGCCGCGCCGGAGGGGCGCCAGCACCGTGGTCACGTAACGCTCCACGCCGGCGGCGAGGCCGTTCCAGCCGGGATAGATGTCCTCAAGGTGAAACAGGGAGACCTTGTGGTGGTTCCGCAGCCGTGCCGCCAGTTCGATGGCCAACGTGGTCTTGCCTGCGCCGGACCGCCCGTCAATGGCGATGATCACAGGTGCGGGGGTCATGAAATAGAGCGTACCTGCTCGCTGTTCTGAAGCTGGAGCGGGGCGTCATCGGCTGAGGCTGCAGCGAGGGCGGAACGGACGTACTCGACGATTCCCGGCACCGATGCCCGGACCTGGTCCCATACGGCATCAAAGTCCGCGTGCCCGCCGTACCAGGGGTCTTCGATGCCCTGTTCCAGCGGGTCCTTCGACTCGAGTGCGGGGTCGAAGCTGCGCAGCATGCGGACCTTCGCGAGCGACTCCGAATCCGGCGCCGACGCGCGCAGCCAGCCGTAGTGGTCCACGTCCAGGGCAAGAATCAGATGGCGTTCGGCGAACCATTCGGCGCGCCACTCCCTGGCGGTGTGGTGGTCCGAGCTGAGGTTGTTGGCAGTCAGTTTCCGCGCCGCCCGGGGGTCGATGGGCCGGCCGGCCTCGTAGGCGGTGGTGCCGGCGGAGTCCACCACGACGTCCCCCGCGAGCCCCGCGGCGGCGAAGGCCTCGGTGAGCATCAGCTCGGCCATGGGGGAGCGGCAGATGTTGCCGGTGCAGACCGCGATGATCCGGTACGGGCTGGTCATTGAGGTCATGGTGCTAAGCATGGAGGATGACCGTCCCGCTTGGCTAGTAAGTGCCCTTATGGTCTACGGATTCCGTAAAGTTGCCTGACCGCGGGGTCACATTTGCGAAAACGCGTCCGCCCGGTTAATGGATGAGCGCCAGCAGGACGCCCACGGCGACGAAGAGGACGCCGAAGATCCGGTTGAGCCTCGTCTGGCCCCGGACATCGTGGGTAAAGCGCTGGAACGACTTCGCGGCCGCTGCGAAAAAGAACCACATGACGAGGATGTCGATGACCACCACGGTGGCCGTGAGGGCGACGTATTGCGGCAGCAGCGGCTGTTCGGGCCGGATGAACTGTGGCATGAACGCCAGGAAGAACACGATCGCCTTGGGATTGAGCAGGTTCACCCAGAGGCCGCGGCGGAACATGGACCAGGCGGGCTCGTTCCTGAGGGCGGCGGCCTTTTCCTGGTCCAGGTCCGGCTTGTGCAGGAACTGCCGGATCCCGAGGTACACGAGGTAGGCGGCCCCGGCGTAGCGGATGACGTTGAAGGCAACGGGGGATCCCGCCACGAGGACTCCGACGCCCAGTGCGACGATGACAACGTGCATGATCAGCGCGGCCTGTTGGCCGAGGATCCCCCAGATGGAGCGGCGGAAGCCGGACGTCAGCGAGTTGCTCATGGTGTTGATGGCGCCCGCGCCGGGAGTGAAGCTGATGAGGACGCCGGCGCCCGCGAGGGCCAGCCACAGGGAGATTTGCACCAAACAAGCTTAGTGCGGCCTGCCGGTGGGCTGCGCCCGCGGCCATTCGCCGAAAATGGCCGCCCGGACGGTGCCCTGGTCGGCCATTTTTGGTGAATCGGTGGAGGCGGCGGGCCTACGGGCCGGGCCCAGGTTCAGGCGCGCGCGATGACCTCGCCGTTGGGGATGAGGAACCAGCCGTCGTTCGTGGAGCCCCAACGGTGCCACCCTGCCGAGATGCGGGTGAGGTCTGCCTCCTGCACGAACCCGTACTCGAGGGCCTGTTCGGCGAAGGCTGAGTGCAGCACGCGCTCGCCCCACACCCTGGCCTGCCAGCGCCGCTGCTGCCCGGTGGCGTAAAGCCAATTGCTGCTCGTGGGCGCCACGTCCGTGAATCCTGCCGCCTGCGCCCAGGAAACCAGGCGGCGTCCGGCGTCGGGTTCGGCGCCGTTCCTCCGGGCGATCCGCTGGTACAGGTCCATCCACTCGTCGAGTTCGGGGATGGCGGGGTACCAGCTCATGCCGTGGAAATCGGCGTCGCGCACAGCCACAATGCCGCCCGGCTTGGCCACCCGTCGCATCTCGCGCAGCGCCTCCACGGGATCGGTCAGGTGCTGCAGGACCTGGTGGGCGTGCACGACGTCGAACGTGTCGTCCTCGAAGTCCAGGTCGTAGATGTTGCCGGCCACGAACTCGACGTTCTCCACGCCGCGATCGGACGCAAGTTCCCGCGCGTGGGCGATGACGTCCGGGGAACGGTCCAGCCCGGTCACCTTCCCGGGGGCCACCAGTCCGGCGAAGTCGCACGTGATGCTGCCCGGCCCGCACCCGACGTCCAGCACCGACACCCCGGGGGTGAGGTGCGGAATCACGAACGCCGCGGAGTTCTCCGCCGTCCGCGAGGCATGGGCGCGGACCACTGACTCGTGGTGGCCATGCGTATATACATCTTCTGGCTGCTGCGCACTCATAGGGAAACGCTACTCCTCCGCGCCGGGGATGGGCCGGAGCAAGACCGGCAGTTTTTTGTCGTCGGCCGTCTGTTTCCCCGCTTCTGCCGGCCCGGCTTCTGCGGATGATTAGAGGGGTGGAGAACAACAGGATCAGTAACAAAGCAGGGCTCGGCGTCTTCCGGGCAACAGGGATCTATGTCGGTGCCATCCTCGGGTCAGGCGTGCTGGTGCTCCCCGCCATCGCGGCCCGGGAGGCGGGTCCGGCGTCGCTCCTCGCGTGGGCGCTGCTGCTGGTGTTCTGCACTCCGGTGGCGTTCAGTTTCGCCGAAATGAGCCGTCAGCAGCCCGACGCCGGGGGGATAGCGCACTTCGTGACGCGGGCATTCGGGCGGCGCGCCTCCGCCGTGGCCGGCTATCTCTTCTACTTCGCCATCCCGTTCGGGGCTCCCGCCACCGCGGTGATCGGCGGCAACTACATCGCCCACGCCCTGGGCGGCTGCCGCGGAACGGCGCTGGCCGCTGCAGCGGTGCTGCTGGCGGCAGGGTTCGCGAGCAACGCCGCCGGAATCAAGCTCTCCAGCCGCATCCAGCTGACGCTCATGGTGGTCCTCGTGGGGCTACTGGCGCTGGCCGTGGCCGTCGCGGCGCCGCACGCGAAGGCGGAGAACTTCGAGCCTTTCGCTCCGCACGGCTACTGGGCTGTGGGCGGCGCCGCGAGCCTGCTCTTCTTCTGCTTCGCCGGCTGGGAGGCCGTGACGCATCTGGCCGCGGAGTTCCGCCACCCGGAGCGGGACCTCAAACGGGCCACCTGGTTCACGCTGATCGTGGTGGGCGTGGTCTACATCGGCGTCGTGGCGGCCGCCGTCGCGGTCCTCGGCCCCGGGCTGCCCGGCAGTGCGGTGCCCGTGGCGGACCTGCTGGAGAAAGGGCTCGGAGGTCTGGCCGCCCCGCTTACGGCGGTCGCGGCGGCGGTCCTCACCTTCGGCCCGCTGAACACCTTCGTTGCCGGCGCCAGCCGCTTGGGCGCGAAGCTGGCGTCCGACGGCGTGCTGCCGCGGCGCCTGGCGCGCGGCGGAGCCCCGGGGCAGGTGCCGGCCGCCAGCCTTGCGCTGCTGGCCGCGATGACGTTCGTGTCCTTCGGCGCGGCGGCGGCCGGACTGGCCAGCATGCAGTTCCAGATCGGTGCGGCATCGGCCTGCTTCACGGCGGTGACGGCGTTCGGGCTTGCGTCCGGCGTCCGGCTGCTTCGTCCGGGGACGGCGGCCTGGTACGGCGTGATCGTTGCCGCCGCGGTGATGGTGCTGGTCCTGCTTTTCAGCGGGTGGGCGCTGCTGGTTCCGGTCCTCCTCGGCGCGGCGGCGTTGGTTGCCGGCGGGCGCGGTCAACGCCGGCGCAAAGAGGCCGAAGTCCGTAGCGGCGCTGCGGCTGAACAAGCTGTGCCGGCACAGAAGCCTAGCGCGGGCCGTACGGTCCGGTAGTCGGCGCTTTGCCGGAGGCTTCCACGCCGGCGCGGACGGTGGCCTCGATCATCGAGTTCATGAACCGGGTCACCGTCTCCAGTTCCTGCGGCGTGAACCCGGCCATCGCCGCGCCCATGTGCCGGGCAAGCGGGAGGAACATGGCGCTGCCGTCATGGTAAGCCTTGTCCGTCATCCGGAGCTGGACCTGCCGGCGGTCCTGGCCTTGGCGCTCGCGGATGACGTGCCCCGAGCTGCAGAGCCGGTCGATCAGCGCGGTGGTGGCGGGGGAGCTCAGATTGAGTTCCTTGCGCAGTGTCCCGGGGGTGACCACCTGATCCGTGGCGGAGTGCCGCATAATCACGGCGAGCGCGTTGAGGTCGGTGCGGTGCATGTCGTTCCGGCCGCCGGCGGCATCGACGTACCGGTTGGCCTCGAGCGTGAACTCCTGAAGCAGCCGCACCAGGGGCTGTGGTGTGCCGGGCAAGGCCTCCTTAGGCTCATCGGGGTGCGGTCGGTCAGCCGGTTCTTCGGACACGGTGGCCTCCTTTCCCTTTGACGCCCTCCGGAGTTTACTCCAGCGGTGCCACGCGGAGCAGCGCGCCGCCACTACAGAGTGGGAACTATCTCTATGATGGAGATAGTCTATGCTGGATTCATTCTGCTTCGGCCCATACCAGCCGAGGTCCACCACCATCAACGAAGGTCGCCATGAAGATGAGAATCCACACCGCGCCGCGCGTCCCGTTCTGGCTGCGGTGGCTTATTCCGGGTCTGCTCGTCCTCGCGTGGCTGGCCATCGCCGGCGTCGGCGGGCCCACCTTCGGCAGGCTGGACGAAGTCTCGTCCAATGACCAGGCGTCGTTCCTGCCGGCCGGTGCGGAAGCCACCGAGGCGCGCGACTGGCAGGAAAAGTTCAGGGACTCCGATGAGGTTCCCGCCGTCGTCGTTCTTGAAAGCGGTGCCGCCTTCACCCGGGCCCAACTGGGCGAGGCGGCAGCCCTCAAGGGCGCGCTGGAGGCGCTGCGGGCGGGCAGTACCGTGATCGGGCCCCTGCCCTCCCAGGACCAAAAGGCCGTGCAGTTCATCGTGCCCATTTCGTCGTCCGGCGAAGTGAAGGACGCCGTGGCGGAGCTGCGGGACGCCGTCCGCGCCAAAGCGCCGGGCGGAACGCAGACGTTTGTCACCGGCCCCGCCGGGCTGGCGGCGGACCTGGCGGGCGCCTTTGCCGGCATCGACGGGATCCTGCTGCTCGTGGCGCTTGGAGCGGTTTTCGCCATCCTCCTGGCGGTCTACCGGTCCCTGCTCCTGCCCCTCGCCGTCCTCCTGACGTCGGTGTTCGCCCTGTGTGCGGCCATCCTGCTGGTGTTCGGCATGGCGAAACTCGGCTGGATCCAGCTCAACGGCCAGAGCCAGGGCATTCTGTCGATCCTGGTGATCGGCGCCGCCACGGACTATGCCCTGCTCTATGTGGCACGGTTCCGCGAGGCGCTCACCCACACCGCGGACCGGACCGCGGCCGTCCTCACGGCGTGGAAGGCCTCCTTCGAGCCGATCCTGGCGTCCGGAGCCACGGTGATCATTGCCCTGCTCTGCCTGCTGTTCTCCGACCTCAACTCCAACAAGGCCCTGGGTCCGGTGGCGGCAGCAGGCATCCTGTGCGCCCTCTTTGCGGCGCTGACCCTGCTGCCCGCCCTCATGGCGCTCCTCGGGCGCGGCGCTTTTTGGCCGTTCCGTCCCGGACTGGTGCCGGAAGGTGAGCGCGGGCCGCGGCTGGCCACGGGGCTGGAAGGCCAGAAGGGGCTGTGGCGTGCCGCCGGCTCCCTGGTGTCCCGGCGGCCGCGGATTGTTTGGGTGGCGTCTGCCCTCCTGCTGTTTGCCGCTTCGGCGGGCATCCTGCAGCTCAAGGCTCACGGCGTTCCGCAGACCGACGTCATCCTCAACGCCTCCAACGCCGTGGACGGCCAGGGCGCGCTGGGCCGACATTTCGACGCCGGAAGCGGAAGCCCCGCGGTCATTGTGGCTTCGGAGGCCAAAGCCGCGGAGGTGCTGGCGGAGGTCAGGGCGGCCGACGGCGTGGGGAGCGCCTATCTGCTGGCCGACAGAAGCGTGCCGATTACCGGCGCGCCCGGTGCGCCCACCGCCCCGGCCGTCCGCGGCGGGAGGGTACTGATCAACGCCACCCTCGACTTCGCCGCAGACTCGAATGAGGCCGAAAATGCTGTGGTCGCGCTGCGGGATAACATGAAGGGGCTGGACCCGGCGGCGCTGGTTGGCGGGGTGACGGCCACGGCCCGGGACACCAACACCACGGCGCAGCGGGATCTGTTCACCATCATCCCCGTGGTGCTGGGCGTCATCCTGGTCATCCTGATGCTGTTGCTGCGGTCCGTCCTTGCGCCCGCCCTGCTGGTGGCGTCCGTGGTCCTTTCCTACGCGGCCGCCATGGGGGTCTCCGCCCTCGTGTTCAACCACATCTTCGGGTTCCCGGGAGCCGACGCCACCGTGCCGCTCTTCGGCTTCGTGTTCCTGGTGGCCCTCGGCGTGGACTACAACATCTTCCTCATGAGCCGCGTCCGCGAGGAATCGCTCAAGCACGGCACCCGGCCCGGGATCCTGCGCGGCCTCGGCGTGACGGGCGGCGTCATCACGTCCGCCGGGGTGGTCCTCGCCGCAACCTTCGCGGCGCTGGGCGTCATCCCCATCATGTTCCTGGTCCAGCTCGCGTTCATCGTAGCCTTCGGCGTGCTGCTGGACACGGTGCTGGTGCGCTCGCTGCTGGTCCCGGCCCTGGCCTACGATCTGGGCCGGCGCATCTGGTGGCCCAGCAGGCTGGGGCGCGGACCGGGGCGCACGGAGCAGGAGCCCTTCCCCCCGGCGGACGAAAGTGCGGGCAGGGCCGAGGTCCAGGGTGCCGGCGTCAGTTAGCCGTACCGTGTGCGGCGCCTGCGGGCGCCTCCGATTTCCACCAGTCCACGGTCATCCGGGCAGCGTCGGCCAGGGGAGTGGGCCGTAGGTCCAGCGCCGCCTCGCTGGCCGCGGAGTCCATCACAAACGGCCGCTGGAACTGGTAGAGCATCTCGGCGAGTTCGCGGATATCGGCCGAGAACACTCCGACCGCGCGCAGCAGCCAGCCCGGCAGCACGCCGACCTTGGGCCCGGGGACGCCAGCCGCCTCAGCCAGTGCGCCGGCGAGCTGCCGCTGGGTCAGGGCCGGGTTGGTGGGGGCGTGCAGCACGCGGTTCCACAGCGCGGGCGTTTGTGCGGCCTTAATCATGGCCGCCGCCAGGTCGGGCACGAACGTGAACGAATGCGGCTGGTCCGCGCTGCCCACCACCTGCAGCGGCCGCCGCGCCATAATTCTCGGCACCATGCGCTCACCCGCGTGCGATGTCCGCACCCGGGGCCCGAAGAAGTCGCCTGCAACCACGCTAACGGTATTGGTGGCGCTCGCCGCCCGTGCCTGCAGCAGCGCCGTCCTCACCCTGCGCTTCCCGCCTTGGGCCTCGCGCGGGCCGTTCTCCGTCATCACCCGGTCGGGTTCACTGTAGGAGTAGAGGCTTTCGGGAAAGACGACGACGGCGCCCGCCTCGCCTGCCGCCGCCAGGATGGCCTCTTCTGCCCGCGGAAGTTCCCGCTCCCAGGCCTTGGCGCTGTAGGCAGAGCCGTGGATGCAATGGAAAAGGGCGGTGGCGCCGGCCAGCGAATCCGCCACCAGGGCCCGGTCGCTCACGTCCACGGCGCGCTTTTCAATCAGGTGGTGTTCCGGACCGCTGCCGGACCGTGTCAGGACGCGGACGCGGTGGCCCTGGCCGGCGAGCTGCTCGGCGACCGTCCAGCCCACCGGCCCGGCGCCCGTGACGACGCATAGTTCTTCTGGCATGTTGTGCCCGCTTTCGTGAGGAGTCGTATGAGAGCGGTGCTCTCTGAATCCAGAATGGGCGCTGGGCGTCTGAAAGTCAAGAGCACTGCTCACAATTGTGTCCGCTGCTCTATTTCATGCCATCCTTGGGGAATGGCCGAATCCCCCAAGCCCCGGACGCCCCGCGAACAGGCCCGCATCCGGACCATCGAGCAGATCATCAGGCTGGGCCGCGAGCATCTCGCCCTGCACGGAGCCGCCGCCCTCTCGCTCCGCGCGGTGGCCCGCGACCTCGGCGTCGTGTCCTCGGCGGTCTACCGGTACGTGGAGAACCGGGACGAGCTCCTGACGCTCCTGCTCATCGATGCCTATGGCGAGTTGGGGGATGCGGTGGACGCTGCCGTCGAGGCCCTCCCGGCGGGCGACTTCACGGGCCGCTTTGGCGCCCTGGCCCATGCCGTCAGGAAATGGGCACTCGGCGAACCCGCCCGCTACGCGCTCCTGTTCGGAAGTCCGGTGCCCGGTTATCAGGCCCCGGCAGAGCGGACCACGGGCCCCGGCACGCGCGTGGTCATCAGCCTGACGGGGATCCTGGATTCCGCCTACAGGGCCGGCAAGCTGGCAGCGCCGGACGCCGCCGCCGTGGGTCCCGCGCTGGCTGCGGACCTTAAGGCAATCCGCGGTGAACTGGGGCTGGCTGTTCCCGAGGCGCTGCTGGCCCGCGGCGCGCTGGCGTGGACGTCGGTCTTCGGTGCCATCAGCTTTGAAGTCTTCGGCCAGTACGGTGCCGACACCTTCGCGGCGCGGGATGAGCTGTTCGAGCACCACGTGCAGATACTGGCCGGCGTCGCTGGTCTCGAGTAGGGACTGCTGTGCCGGAAGAGTGGCCACTATCAGTTTGTTAACGCTAACAAAAATGTCTTGTATGTGAATTTACAACGATATAAAGTGTGTTTCAGCCCACAGTCGTTGAGCCTGGCCCCGGTGGTCGCCGGGGCCGTCCATTTGCCAGCGGCTACGTCCAAAGGAGTGACGGTGAAGCAAGTTGATACAGGCCCGAGGCATCTTTCCCGCAGGCAACTGCTGCTGGGAGGAGGTGCGCTGGTTGGCAGTCTTTCGCTCGGGGCAAGCCTGACAGGATGCGGCGGGTCCGCGCAGGCTGCCGGGAATGACATCCGCTTCTGGCACCTGCTCTCCGGCGGCGACGGCATCAAGATGATGGCCATGATCGACAAAGCCAACGCGGACCACACTGACTTCAGGATCAAGCCCACTGTGCTGGCGTGGGGTACTCCGTACTACACCAAACTGGCCATGGCCTCGGCGGGCGGGCGGCCGCCCGAGGTGGCCATCATGCATGCGGCCAGGGTGCCCGGCTACGCACCGGGCGGACTGCTTGATGCCTGGGATTTGGACCTGCTGGCGGAGTTCGGGGTGCGCCCGGAGGACTTCGGCCCGAGAATCTGGGAGAAGAGCCAGTTCAACGGCCGGGTGTTTTCGCTGGCCCTGGATTCGCACCCGTTCGTGATGCTTTACAACACGGAGGTGGCAGACAAGGCCGGCGTGCTGGGGAGCAACGGGAAGCTGGCCGGGATCTCCTCGCCCTCTCAGTTCCTTGATGTGAGCCGTGAACTGCAGCGCGTCACCGGCAAGCACGGGCTCTCGTACGGATACCTGGGCGACGGCGCGCAGATGTGGCGCCTGTTCTATACGCTCTACCGCCAGCACGGCGCGGACTTCGTCCTGGATCCCGGCAGGCCCGCCCAGGTGGAGCGGGACGTGGCCATTGACTGCCTGGAGTTCATCAGGTCGCTGCTGGACAACACCATTTCCACGAAAAGCGGCGACGGCGGCACGGCCATTGCGGAATTCGCCAGCCAGGGGTCGGGGCTGCTTTTCACCGGCGTCTGGGAGCTACCCACCATGAAGACGGCGGGTGTTCCGCTCGGTGCCAGCACCATCCCCACCCTGTTCGGAACGCCGGCGGCCTTCGCCGACTCGCACTCGTTCGTGCTGCCGCACCAGGCCCAGCTGGACGAATCCAAGCGCCGCGGCGTGTACCAGTTCGTTGCGTCGATGCTCAAGGGTTCGCTGAGCTGGGCGGAGGCCGGCCACATTCCGGCCTACCAGCCGGTGGTGAAGTCCAGCGAGTACGCGGCACTGCATCCGCAGGCGGATTATGCGCACGCGGCGGACATCATCAACTACGATCCCGAGGCCTGGTTCACCGGTTCCGGATCCGACTTCCAGAGCTACTTCGCCGAGAACGTCCAGAACGTGTTCCTGGACCGGGACAAGGCCGCAGACGGCTGGGACGCCTTCATGAAGCGCATCAACTCAGTCCTCGCCATGCCCAACCCGGTGTGAGCAGCGATCCCGCATGGCCGCCGAACCCCGTTTGAGCACCGACCCGTTCGTGACAAAGGAGTCCTCATGAGCACCGCCCCCACAACGGCGCCCGCCGGGAAATCATCCCGCATCCGGCGCGACGACATTCCAGCGCAGGTCCAATCGCCCGCCCCGGCGCCCGCGGCGAAATCGCCCCGCGCCAGGCGCGACAACATCCACGGCTGGGCCTTCTCCGCCCCGTTCCTGGTTTTCTTCCTGACGTTCCTGGTCTGGCCCATGATTTCCGGGGCGGTCATGAGCCTCACCGGAAAGTCGCTCACGGGCGCCAACAGCGGGTTCATCGGCCTGGCCAACTACACCGAGGCGTTCGCCGACGCGGACATGTGGCGGTCGCTGGGTAACACCCTGTACTTCACGCTGATCAGCACCGTGCCGCTGGTGGTGATCGCCCTGGCACTCGCGGCACTCGTCAACATGGGCCTTCCGGCGCAGTGGCTGTGGCGGCTCTCCTTTTTCTCCCCGTTCCTGCTCGCCTCCACCGTGGTCTCGCTCTTCTTCGCCTGGATGTACAACCCGGAGCTGGGGCTGTTCAACGACATGCTCGCAAACCTGGGCATTCCGCCGGTGGCGTGGCTGAACGATCCCTCGGTAGCGATGTGGGCGGTGGTGATTGCAACGGTCTGGTGGACCGTGGGCTTCAACTTCCTGCTGTACCTGGCCGCCCTGCAGAACATCCCGCAGCAGCACTATGAAGCGGCCTCACTCGACGGCGCGGGCGGCTGGCGGCAGTTTTTCTCCATCAGTCTTCCCCAACTCGGACCCACCACGGTGATGATCGTCATCCTGCAGATCCTCGCGTCCCTGAAGGTCTTTGACCAGATCTACCAGATGACCGAAGGCGGACCGGGCGGAGCGACCCGCTCCATCGTGCAGTACATCTTCGAGGCCGGATTCACGGGCTACCGGCTGGGCTATTCGGCAGCCATTTCCTACATCTTCTTCGGCCTGATCCTGCTCATTGCGCTGGCCCAGGTCTTCACCACACGGAAAAGGAGCGCCTAGCCATGGCTACCACCACACTGTCCAAGCCCGCACTCCGGATCAAGGGCTCCGCCGAACCCGTGCCAAACCGCCGCCCGAAGCCGCCGCTGTGCCGCGTCCTGGCCACCGTCGTCGTGTCGGCCCTCGCTGTGGCGTGGCTGGTGCCCTTCGCCTGGGCCACCGCCACCGCGCTGAAGACCGAAACGGATGCCGCGTCCACCCCCATCAGCTGGATACCGGCGTCGGGCTTCACTCTCGATGCCTTTGCCAAAGTGCTGCAGAGCGGCAACATCCCCACCTGGACGCTCAACTCGCTGTTCACGTCAGCGGCGATCACCGCCATCACGCTGGTGATTTCCGCGTCGGTGGCCTACGCCATTTCGCGGATCGATTTCCGCGGCAAGAGGATGCTGATGGGCGTGATCGTGGCGTCCATCATCATTCCGCCGCCGGTCCTCCTCATCCCGCTGTTCCAGCAGATGCAGTCCCTCGGCCTGATCGACACCTACTGGGCGCTGATCCTGCCCCAGGTGATCCATTCGCCCATGGTGTTCGTGCTCAAGAAGTTCTTTGACCAGATCCCGCGTGAACTCGAGGAAGCGGCACTGATGGACGGCGCCGGCAGGCTGCGGATCTTCACCACCATTGTGCTGCCGCTGTCCCGGCCGATCCTGGCCGCCGTGGCCATCTTCGTGTTCATCGGTGCATGGAACAACTTCCTGTGGCCGTTCGTCGCCACCAACGAGAGTTCGCTGCTGACCCTTCCGGTGGGCCTGCAGACCATCAAGAGCGCCTACGGCATCCAGTACGCCCAGAACATGGCGTCCGCGCTGCTGGCCGCCTTGCCGCTGATCGTCGTCTTCCTGTTCTTCCAGCGGCAGATCATCAAGGGCGTGGCCACCACTGGCCTCGCCGGGACCTGAGCCGCACCGGCCGGCCCCCGTTCGGGCCCCTGTTGCGGCCTGCCCCGGCTGAGTAGACTGCCAATGCGCCTGGATGGGCGCGCCCAGTCCTCCGAAGGAGTGATCACGCGATGACCGAAAACAGCGAGTTTGAAACCCCGGGAAAGGCCGCCAACAGCACAGGGAAACCGGCGCTCGAGGATGAGAGCGGCCAGTATGTTGAAGGCGACTACGGCGACGCCGGCGTGGTGGGTGACGATGCTCGCGCAGATGCGAAAGGCGAATACCCTACCGGTGATTACGGCGACGCCGGAACGGTGGAAGTCCCTGCCGATGCCGAGGAAGGCACTTACCCCGAGGGCGACTACGGGAAGGCCGGCACGGTGGGCCAGGAACTGCGCGCCGAACAAGAAGGGGAGTACCCGGAAGGCGACTACGGTGCCGCCGGAACCGCCCCGGAGCGCGGCACGGCCGATGACCTCAAGGATGAACTGACGGACGGCCAGGTCAACGCACCACGGAAGGACGACGGCGGCGCTCCCGCTGGCGCGTAGCTCCCCGCCCGCAGTTCACGCTCAGCGAAACTGTGGTGGCGCCGTAGTCCCAGCCCCCGGTATTCCGCGGATATCCGCGGAATACCGGGGGCTTTTCCTTGGATGCAGACTGCCCCAAAACCAAAGTTGAGCGTGTTTGACTCAAGTTTGGATTGACTTAAATCCGGTCCTGAGTAGAGTTGAGTGCAGATCGCTCAAGGAGTGAGCGAACCCCGATCCAGGCAGGTCCGGTCAGCGGGCCTGCGGTCCTCCGCCGGGTCAAAGCCCGGCCGCCGGCGCAGGATCGGGGCAACAAGTTTCCAAGGAAAGAAGGAAGCAACACATGTCACGTGCAGTAGGTATCGACCTCGGAACCACCAACTCCGTCGTCTCCGTTCTCGAAGGTGGCGAGCCCACCGTTATTGCCAACGCCGAGGGTGGCCGCACCACGCCGTCCGTCGTTGCGTTCTCCAAGTCCGGCGAAGTCCTGGTCGGCGAGATCGCCAAGCGCCAGGCCGTCAACAACATCGACCGCACCATCGCCTCCGTCAAGCGCCACATGGGCACTGACTGGAGCGTCCCGGTCGACGACAAGAAGTACACCGCGCAGGAAATCTCCGCGCGCATCCTGATGAAGCTGAAGAACGACGCCGAGTCCTACCTCGGTGAAAAGGTCACCGACGCAGTGGTCACGGTTCCGGCGTACTTCAACGACGCCCAGCGCCAGGCCACCAAGGAAGCCGGCGAAATCGCAGGCCTCAACGTCCTCCGCATTGTCAACGAGCCCACCGCCGCCGCGCTCGCTTACGGCCTGGACAAGGGCAAGGAAGACGAACTCATCCTGGTGTTCGACCTCGGCGGCGGAACGTTCGACGTCTCCCTGCTGGAAGTCGGCAAGGATGAAGACAACTTCTCCACCATCCAGGTCCGCGCCACCGCCGGTGACAACCACCTCGGCGGCGACGACTGGGACATGCGCGTTGTTGACTACCTGCTGAACCAGCTCAAGGTCAAGGGCATCGACCTGTCCAAGGACAAGATCGCCCTGCAGCGCCTCCGCGAAGCTGCCGAGCAGGCCAAGAAGGAACTGTCCTCCTCCTCGAGCACCAACGTTTCGCTCCAGTACCTCTCCGTCACCCCCGACGGCCCGGTCCACCTGGACGAGCAGCTGACCCGCGCCAAGTTCCAGGACCTCACCAAGGACCTGCTCGAGCGCACCAAGAAGCCGTTCCAGGACGTCATCAAGGCAGCCGGCATCAAGCTCTCCGAGATCGACCACATCGTACTCGTGGGCGGTTCCACCCGCATGCCCGCCGTCTACGAACTGGTCAAGGAACTGGCCGGCGGCAAGGAGCCCAACAAGGGCGTCAACCCGGACGAGGTCGTGGCTGTCGGCGCTGCCCTGCAGGCCGGCGTGCTGAAGGGCGAGCGCAAGGACGTTCTCCTCATCGACGTCACCCCGCTGTCCCTGGGCATCGAAACCAAGGGCGGTGTCATGACGCACCTCATCGAGCGCAACACGGCCATCCCCACCAAGCGGTCCGAGACCTTCACCACGGCTGACGACAACCAGCCGTCCGTGGCCATCCAGGTCTTCCAGGGCGAGCGTGAATTCACCCGCGACAACAAGCCGCTGGGCACGTTCGAACTGACCGGCATCGCCCCGGCTCCCCGCGGCGTCCCGCAGGTCGAGGTCACCTTCGACATCGACGCCAACGGCATCGTGCACGTCTCGGCGAAGGACAAGGGCACCGGCAAGGAACAGTCCATGACCATCACCGGCGGCACCGCGCTCTCCAAGGAAGACATTGACCGGATGGTCAAGGACGCCGAGGAGCACGCAGCCGAGGACAAGGCCCGCCGCGAGGCAACGGACACCCGCAACACGGCAGAGCAGCTCGCCTACTCCGTGGACAAGCTGATCGCCGACAACAGCGACAAGCTGCCGGAAGAGGTCAAGACCGAGGTCAAGGCCGACGTCGACGCCCTCAAGAAAGCGCTCGAAGGCACCGACGACGCAGCCGTGAAGGCCGCGTTCGAGAAGCTGCAGGCGTCCCAGTCCAAGCTCGGCGAAGCCATCTACGCACAGGCCGGCTCGCCGGACGGTGCCACGGGTGCATCCGGTGCTGAAGGCGCTCCCGCCGGCGGCAAGGCTGACGAGGACATCGTCGACGCCGAGATCGTTGACGAAGACGCCGCAGACGAGAAGAAGTAACCATGCCGCATCACGGTAACGAAGAAGAGCACGATTCTTCCCGCGATCAGGGCAGCAAGCGTGACGAACCGGTCATCCGGGACCACCGCAAGGTGGACCCGGTGACCGGGCAGGCACGGCACCCGCAGGGCGAGCACCACAGCGAACCGGCGGCCGAGCCTGTCGAGGCCGCCGCGGATTCCGACGGCGACGCCCTCGCCCAGGCTGAGGAAATCCTCAACCAGGTGGAGGTGCCGGCGGAGGAATCGGTGGCCCAGGGAACTGAAGCCGCCGCTGCCGCGGAGCTGAAGAACGATCTGCTGCGCCTGCAGGCCGAATACGTCAACTACCGCAAGCGCGTCGAGCGCGACCGCGCCGTGGCAGGGGAGATGGCCGTCATCGGCGTCCTGAACTCGCTGCTTCCGGTGCTGGACGACGTCGACGCCGCCCGCCAGCACGGTGACCTCGCGGACGGCCCGTTCGCCGCGATCGCCGCCAAGCTGGAAAACGCGCTGAAGACGTACGGCCTGAGCCGTATTGATGAGACCGGCGTGGAGTTCGATCCGACCATCCACGAGGCTCTCATCCAGCAGCCTGGCGAGGACATCGAGGTTGACACCGTCAGCCAGGTGCTCCGCTCCGGCTACAAGTCGGGCGAGCGCGTCCTCCGCGCGGCACAAGTGATTGTGGCCGTTCCGGCGTAGTTTTATCACCGGTGGTTGAGCCTGTCGAAACCCGGTTTCGGCAAGCTCAACCACCGGCCCATTACTTTTGAAAGGAAACGCCATTGGCTAGCCAGGACTGGGTGGACAAGGACTTCTACAAGATCCTTGGTGTTGCCAAGGACGCTTCCGACGCTGATATCAAGAAGGCCTACCGGCAGCTCGCACGGCAGTACCATCCGGATACGAACTCCGGCGAAGCGGCTGCGGAGAAGAAGTTCAAGGACATCTCCGAGGCCTACTCCGTGCTGTCCGACCCCGACGAGCGCCAGCAGTACGACGCCATCCGCGCCATGGGCGGCGGGGCCCGCTTCGCGCCCCACGGTGCGGGCAGCACCGCAAACGGCGGGTTCGAAGACCTCTTCGGCGGCCTGTTCACCGGCGGCGGCGGACGGCACTCCGGCGGATACAGCACCGCCGGCGGCATCCCGCCCGAGTTCGCGGACCTGTTCGGCGGCGGCTTCGGCGGCGCCGGTGGGCCGGCAGGCTACCAGCGCGCGCCCCAGAAGGGCGCCGACCGGACGGCCACCACCAGCATTTCCTTCGCCGGGTCCATCCGCGGCACGACGATCGGCCTGCGCGAGCCGGACGGCGATGTCATCGACGTCCGCGTCCCGCCCGGTATCAAGGACGGCCAGAAGGTCCGCGTCCGCGGCAAGGGGCAGTACAGCCCCTCCGGCAACGGCGACCTGATGGTGACGGTCAACGTCAAGCCCCACGATTTCTACACGCGGGACGGCGACAACCTCCGCATCCACGTGCCGGTCAGCTTCCCCGAGGCCGCCCTGGGCGCCGACATCGAAGTCCCCACGATCGACGGCGAACACGTCCGGGTCCGGGTGCCGGCCGGCACCCCGTCCGGGCGCACCCTCCGGGTCAAGGGCCGCGGCGTGAAGACCTCGAAGGGCACCGGCGATTTGCTGGTGACCATCGATGTCGCCGTTCCGCGGAACCTGAGCAAGGAAGCCGAGGAGGCCGTGAAAGCATTCGCAGCCGCCACCGCCGGCGCGGATGTCCGCGAGGGCCTGGCAGCCAAGGCCAAGCTCTAGCGACGGGCGTCAGCCGTGGACATCAACTTCGATCAGCCGATCTTCGTCATCTCGGTGGCAGCCGAGCTCGCTGACATGCACCCGCAGACCCTCCGCCAGTACGACAGGCTGGGCATCGTGTCGCCCAGCCGGGCCCCGGGCAAGTCCCGCCGGTACTCCCAGCGGGACGTGACCATGCTCCGGGAGGTGCAGCGGCTCTCCCACGAGGGCGTCTCCCTCGAGGGGATCAAACGGATCCTCGAGCTGGAGAACCAGGTGGCCGCGCTGCAGCGGCGGGTGAGCGAACTGACCGAGGAGCTGGGCCGCCGTCGCCAGCCCCTGGACTCCCGCATCTTCGCCGCCGGCACGGCCGGTGACGTGGTCAGCCTGACCCGTGGACAGCGGCCGCGGGCAAGGTCCCAGGCCGTGGTGGTATGGCGCCCGCACAGCCGGGACTAGAGGGCATTTCACGGACCTGCCCGCATTTGAGGGGTCACGCCGGGCCATAGGACAGTGCGTCCGGCCGTGCCAAAATGGGGTCAACCAGGCGCAGCGCTGCGAACTGGGCGGCACGCTAACCTGGGCCCGGGCAGAAGGGACGCACTGTCATGACCTACATCAAGGACTTTGCCCAGGTGGGGCGCGGCGACGTCGGCATGGCCGGCGGCAAGGGCGCCAACCTCGGGGAACTGCTACAGGCAGGATTTCCGGTTCCGCCCGGCTTCGTCCTGACCACCGCGGCGTACGCGGACTTCGTCGAGGCCAACGGCATCGCCCCGCGGATCCTGGAACTTGCCGCCCTTCCCGCCGGTGCGCAGGGGACCGATTACGATGCCGCGTCGCAGCGGATCCGAGCGCTGTTCACCGGAGGCGTGATGCCGGAGGAGATCGCCCGCGAGCTGCGTGAGGCGTACAGCGGGCTCTCCCGGAGGTCCGCGGCCCAGATCGACGGCGGCGACGGCGACGCCGGGGCAGATGCGTCCGTGGCCGTCAGGTCCTCGGCCACCGCCGAAGACCTCGCCTCTGCCAGCTTCGCGGGTCAGCAGGACACCTACCTGAACGTCCAGGGCCCTGACGCCGTGACGGCCGCGGTCATCGACTGCTGGGCGTCCCTGTGGACCGCGCGCGCCATGGCCTACCGGTCCCGTGAAAGGCTCGATCCCGCCACGGTCCGCCTGGCGGTGGTGGTCCAGCGGATGGTCGAGTCCGACGCCGCCGGGGTCATGTTCACCGCCAACCCCTCCAACGGCCGCCGCGACCAGGTGGTGATCAGTGCCGCCTGGGGCCTGGGCGAATCCGTGGTCAGCGGAGCCGTCACCACCGACGACGTCGTGGTGGATCCCGCCACCGGCCGCGTGGCGTCCCGGCTGACCGCGGATAAGCAGGTCATGACCGCCTACTCGGACCAGGGCACCACGGAGCTCCCGGTTCCCGAGCGGCAGCGCCGCCAGCCGGTGTTAAATGACGCGGCGGCGGCCGCACTGGCACGGCAGGGCGTGGCCATCGCGGAGCATTTCGGCTCGCCGCAGGACATCGAATGGGCTCTTTCCGCCGGTGAGTTCTCCATTGTCCAGTCCCGCCCCGTCACCGCGCTGCCCGAACCCTCGGCCGAGGCCCCGACGGAATGGCCGTTGCCCTTTCCGAAGGGCCTGTACTTCCGGGCAAGCATTGTGGAGCAGCTGCCCGATCCGCTCTCGCCGTTGTTCGCCGACCTCATTGACGGCTCGGTGACGCGCTCGATCAAGGCCCTGATGGCGCAGGCCGTCGGCAGCGACGTGGTGCGGGAGGGGGACATCTCCCTGCCCACGATCAACGGCTACGCGTACTACTACTACACGTCCAGCGGGATGTGGCGGCTGATGGGCAAGTCGCTGACCGCGATGAGTGCCCTGGCACGGGGCAAGGCGCACATGGGCATCAACGGCTGGCGGGACTACTCCCACCCCCGCTACCGCGGGCTGGTGCGGCGCTGGGCCGCCAAACCGCTGAAGGACCTTCCGTCCGCGGAGCTGCTGGGCGGGATCTCCGAACTGCTCGACGCCGGAACCTCCTATTACACGGCGGTGCAGTCCGTCATCCCGATCGCGGCTTCGAGCGAGATCGCGTTCCGGACGTTTTACGACCGGCTGGTCCGCCGTGCCGGCGACCCGCCGGGGCAGACGTTCCTGCTCGGGTACGACAGCGAGCCCATCCGTGCGGAGAAGTCGCTGTACAACCTCGCAGCGTGGACCCGCGGACATCCCGGGCTGGCCGCAGCGCTGACCTCAGGACCGGCCGCATCGATCGCGGCGTCGTTGCGGACGGGAGACAGGCCCGACGGCGTCGAGGCGGGGGACTGGGAGGAATGGCGGACGCGCTTCCAGCGGCATCTGGACCGGTTCGGACACGCCGTGTACAACCTCGACTTCGTCAACCCGGTGCCCGCCGACGACCCATCCGCCCTGCTGGAAACCCTGAAGTTCTTCCTGCGCGGGGAGGGCAACGACCCGCATGAGCGCCAGCGGCGTTCGGCCGACCGCCGGGATGGCCAGGGCCGGGCGATCCGCGACAGGCTCGGCCCCGCACGCCGCGCCGTCTTTACCCGGTTGCTGCGCTGGGCGCAGAAAGCGGCGCCCGTCCGTGAGGATGCGCTGGCCGACATTGGCTTGGCGTGGCCGCTGATGCGCCGGATGCTGCTGGAGCTCGGCCGGCGGCTGGTGGACTCGGGGATCATCGCCGAACCCGCCGACATCTTCTGGCTGCGGCTCGGTGAGCTCCGCAACGCCATCGATTTCGGCCTCGCTACCCCGGGGGCAGCCATCACCGGCGCCGCACGGCCGGTGCGGGCCGACGCCGTGGAGCAGCGCAAGATGCTGTGGCGCGGCCAGCGGAAGGCAGCCGCGCCCCAGATCCTGCCCGAGAGCCGCTGGGCCGATCGGGCGTTTGGAAAGATGATGCCGGCCGGCTCCCAGGACCAGCGTGGAGACACGATCTCGGGAGTCGGCGCCAGCTCAGGGCAGGTGACCGCGCCGGCACGCCTCCTCGGCGGCCCCGAGGACTTCGCCAGCATGCGGCCGGGCGAGGTCCTGGTTGCCCGCATGACCACGCCCGCGTGGACTCCGCTGTTCGCCATGGCATCGGGGGTGGTCACCGACGTGGGCGGGCCGCTGAGCCACAGCTCGATCGTCGCCCGGGAGTACGGCATCCCGGCCGTCCTGGGCACCGGCGTGGCCACGCAGCGGCTCGCGAGCGGCCAGCGGGTCAGGGTCGACGGCGACGCCGGCACCGTCACGGTGGAGCGCGCCGAAGCATGACTCAGCCGCCGGTGGCGGCCGGAGGCCAGCCGGCGCCTGCGTGCATGCATGGAGAAAAGCATTTCCAGCGTGAGCTGGACCGCGAAGGAAGCGGAGCCGCTGATGGAGTGAGCGGCAGCGGCCGTTCATGCGATCCGGCGGCGGGACTGCCCCGCCGCCGGTGCCGCGTCAGGGCGTGTCGATGAGTCCGGCCCCGATCGCCTTGACGACCGCCTGGACCTTGTTCGTCGCGCCGAGCTTCTCGAGGATGTTGTTCACGTGGAAGTTGACCGTGCGCTCCGAGATGCTGAGGATCTGGCCGATCTCGCACGCGGTCTTGCCTTCGGCCGTCCAGCGCAGCACCTCGCGCTCGCGTGCGGTCAGCGTGACGCTCGACTCCGGCGACAGCTTCGGCAGCATGAAGCGGCTCATCAGCGAATGCGACAGGTTCGCGAGCCAGTTCGTCTGCAGCGTCAGCATGTTGATCTCGGCCGGCGTGAGCCGGTCCGCATGACGGGCGATGCTCAGCAGCCCGAACGCGCCGCGCGCCGCCCAGCTCGACTGCGCAACGCCCACCGACAGCCCGTAGTCGCGCGCGTCCTGCCACAACGGGCACGGGTCGATCCGGTCGACGTCCGGCCACACGATCATGTTGGTGCTCATCGCGCCGTCGCGAACCGTCGAATCGATCTCGATGTAGTTCTGCGCCTGGTAGCGCGCCATCCAGCCGTCCGGATAGGTATTGAAGATCGCGACGGCCGGCTTCGATACGGGCAGCGGCACGCGAATGCCGTAACAGCAATATTCGAAGCCGAGGCGTTTAGAATAGGCAGCGATCCGCTGGAAGAGCTGCTGCTCGTCTTCCGCGGCACTGAATTGTTGGTAGGCATCCTGCCAGCGTAATTCCATTATTTCTCCGACAACGTCACGCTGTCATACCTGTCAGGTGCCAGCGCCGGTTCGGGGCTGATACATTCCGCGCATGACTTCACCTTTGTTGCACCCGGTCCGCGGCCCGTCTCCGGACGGCTACGTACGGCTGTCCGAAAACGCACTGGCCGCGCTCGCGCTCGACCATGTCGCCAGCGACCTCGATGCATCGCTGCTCGCGGAACTGCGCGACAGCGCCATCGACGCGCGCCTGGCCGGCTATACCGAATGGCACCGCCCGGCCAGTGCCGGCGTCGCATACCTGACGGTCGGCTGGGACTGGTATCTCGAACGTGCAACGGGCACGTTCGTGATCGCGGGCGGCGACGTCCGCAGCAACATCATGGCCGTGGACGCCAACGGCGCCGACCTCGGCATGTTCCGCACCGCCGCCGCGCTCGTCGCGCGGCTCGCTGGCATCGACTGGCCCGCCGCCGTCGCATCGGCGCTGCTCGGCCGCAATGACACCTATCATGCCGGTCCCACGCTCCAGTGACAATCTGCCACGCTTTCCTCTGACATTTCCTCAAGACTGGCGCTCTTTATAAGCAAAAGCCGCCCGTATTTCAATCCCGCCGATCAAGAAACCGTTACCACCGGTCGAATCGCGTCGGCGCACGTCTACCTGTAAGAGTTACCAGTTACCGCCTCCTCGGGACGCGCGCTGTAATGCGTGCATACAAAGATCAATCCGAGGACACCCATGCGAACCTTCGTTCACGAGGAAGGGCGGTTGCCGCACGAACTTGCAGCGGATTTAGGGCGCTATCGGCGTCGTGTATTCGTCGAACAGCTCGGTTGGGCGCTTCCGTCGGCGAACGAGAGTTTCGAGCGCGATCAGTTCGATCGCGACGATACCGTCTACGTGTTCGCGAGAAACGCCGGCGGCGACGTGTGCGGATGTGCGCGCCTGTTGCCGACCACCCGCCCGTATCTGCTGAAGTCGCTGTTCGCCGACCTGGTCGCCGAAGGCGTCCCGCTGCCGCAATCGGCTGCCGTCTGGGAGCTGTCGCGGTTCGCGGCGACCGGCGACGAAGGCGGTCCGGGCAATGCCGAGTGGGCCGTCCGCCCGATGCTCGCCGCGGTCGTCGAATGCGCGGCGCAGCTGGGCGCGCGGCAGCTGATCGGCGTGACGTTCGCGAGCATGGAGCGGCTGTTCCGCCGGATCGGCGTGCACGCGCACCGGGCAGGGCCGCCGAAGCAGGTGGACGGTCGTCTGGTTGTCGCGTGCTGGATCGACATCGATCCGCAAACGTTTGCTGCACTTGGAATCGAGCCGGGACGGGCCGCCCGGCAAGCCATCGCCGCCTGAGCCGGAACGCCCGTTTTTCGGTTACGGCGTCAGTGTCCGGACCGGTGCGCCGTCCAGCCACGCCGTCACGTCCTCGAACGCGCCGGCGAAGAACGCCCGGTAGCTTTCCTGCGTGACATAGCCCAGGTGGGGCGTCAGGAGTGTCCGGGGCGCGGCCAGCAGGGCGTGCCCGGCCGGAAGCGGTTCCTCGTCGAAAACGTCAATGGCCGCCCCGCGGATCCACCCCTCCTGCAGGGCGGAGACGAGGGCCGTCTGGTCGACGAGCGGGCCGCGGGCGGTGTTGACCAGGACGCCGTCGGGGCCGAGGAGCTGCAGTTCCCGTTCGCCGACGATTCCCTCCGAACGCGGCGACAGGCGCAGGTGCAGGGACACGACGTCGGACTCTGTGAAGAGTTCTTCCTTGCCGACCCTGTGGGCCCCGGCCGCCGCGGCGGTTTCCTCCGTCAGGTTCTGGCTCCAGGCCAGCACGTCCATCCCGAAGGCGCGGCCGTAGGCGGCGATGCGCGTCCCGATCTTTCCCAGCCCGACGATACCCAGGGTCTTTCCGGACAGCTCGAACCCGACGGCGGTCTGCCAGCGGCCGGAGCGCAAGGCGGCCTCCTCGGCGGTCAGGTTCCGGGCGAAAGCCAGCAGCAAGGCCCACGTAAGTTCCGGCGCGGCTGTGGGAGAGCCGCCGGTTCCGCACACCACCACGCCGTGGTCGGCCGCCGCCTGCAGGTCAATGGCCGCGTTGGCGGCGCCGGTGGTCACGAGCAGTTTCAGCCGTGGCAGCTGCCCGATGACGCTGCGGGGGAACGGAGTGCGCTCCCGCATGGCGATGACGATGTCAAAGTCCGCGAGGGCCGCAGCGGTTTCGGCCTCCGAGCCAAAATGACCGCCGAACACCACGACGGCGACGCCCCGCTGCTCCAGGGAGCTCCACGGGGTGAAGTCCTCCGCGACCCCTTGGTAGTCGTCCAGGATGGCTAGCCGGTACTGGTTCATGGCTTTACGGTATCGGACGGGCCCAACTCGTCAGCCAGGGACAACGTTGCCCAGTTGGCTACCGGTTCGCGGGGCGGCCACGTTGAACGGGCCCGGAGTTCGGGGGCGAGGTTGTTGACGTGGTGGGTGGCGCGGACTGATGAGTGCTCCGCTGCAGCGTCAGGCGCCGGCTTTGACCGCCAGCACAGGGCACGACGCTTCGAGCAGGATCTGCTGCGCCGTGCTGCCCATGATCAGTTTCCCCACGGGGGTGCGCTTCCTGAGGCCGATGACGATCAGTTCCGCCCGGTATTTCTCCGCGGCGTCCAGGACCTCGTTGGCTGCGTCATGCATGGAGAAAAGCATTTCCAGCGTGAGCTGGACCGCGAAGGAAGCGGAGCCGCTGATGGAGTGAGCGGCAGCGGCCGTTCATGCGATCCGGCGGCGGGACTGCCCCGCCGCCGGTGCCGCGTCAGGGCGTGTCGATGAGTCCGGCCCCGATCGCCTTGACGACCGCCTGGACCTTGTTCGTCGCGCCGAGCTTCTCGAGGATGTTGTTCACGTGGAAGTTGACCGTGCGCTCCGAGATGCTGAGGATCTGGCCGATCTCGCACGCGGTCTTGCCTTCGGCCGTCCAGCGCAGCACCTCGCGCTCGCGTGCGGTCAGCGTGACGCTCGACTCCGGCGACAGCTTCGGCAGCATGAAGCGGCTCATCAGCGAATGCGACAGGTTCGCGAGCCAGTTCGTCTGCAGCGTCAGCATGTTGATCTCGGCCGGCGTGAGCCGGTCCGCATGACGGGCGATGCTCAGCAGCCCGAACGCGCCGCGCGCCGCCCAGCTCGACTGCGCAACGCCCACCGACAGCCCGTAGTCGCGCGCGTCCTGCCACAACGGGCACGGGTCGATCCGGTCGACGTCCGGCCACACGATCATGTTGGTGCTCATCGCGCCGTCGCGAACCGTCGAATCGATCTCGATGTAGTTCTGCGCCTGGTAGCGCGCCATCCAGCCGTCCGGATAGGTATTGAAGATCGCGACGGCCGGCTTCGATACGGGCAGCGGCACGCGAATGCCGTAACAGCAATATTCGAAGCCGAGGCGTTTAGAATAGGCAGCGATCCGCTGGAAGAGCTGCTGCTCGTCTTCCGCGGCACTGAATTGTTGGTAGGCATCCTGCCAGCGTAATTCCATTATTTCTCCGACAACGTCACGCTGTCATACCTGTCAGGTGCCAGCGCCGGTTCGGGGCTGATACATTCCGCGCATGACTTCACCTTTGTTGCACCCGGTCCGCGGCCCGTCTCCGGACGGCTACGTACGGCTGTCCGAAAACGCACTGGCCGCGCTCGCGCTCGACCATGTCGCCAGCGACCTCGATGCATCGCTGCTCGCGGAACTGCGCGACAGCGCCATCGACGCGCGCCTGGCCGGCTATACCGAATGGCACCGCCCGGCCAGTGCCGGCGTCGCATACCTGACGGTCGGCTGGGACTGGTATCTCGAACGTGCAACGGGCACGTTCGTGATCGCGGGCGGCGACGTCCGCAGCAACATCATGGCCGTGGACGCCAACGGCGCCGACCTCGGCATGTTCCGCACCGCCGCCGCGCTCGTCGCGCGGCTCGCTGGCATCGACTGGCCCGCCGCCGTCGCATCGGCGCTGCTCGGCCGCAATGACACCTATCATGCCGGTCCCACGCTCCAGTGACAATCTGCCACGCTTTCCTCTGACATTTCCTCAAGACTGGCGCTCTTTATAAGCAAAAGCCGCCCGTATTTCAATCCCGCCGATCAAGAAACCGTTACCACCGGTCGAATCGCGTCGGCGCACGTCTACCTGTAAGAGTTACCAGTTACCGCCTCCTCGGGACGCGCGCTGTAATGCGTGCATACAAAGATCAATCCGAGGACACCCATGCGAACCTTCGTTCACGAGGAAGGGCGGTTGCCGCACGAACTTGCAGCGGATTTAGGGCGCTATCGGCGTCGTGTATTCGTCGAACAGCTCGGTTGGGCGCTTCCGTCGGCGAACGAGAGTTTCGAGCGCGATCAGTTCGATCGCGACGATACCGTCTACGTGTTCGCGAGAAACGCCGGCGGCGACGTGTGCGGATGTGCGCGCCTGTTGCCGACCACCCGCCCGTATCTGCTGAAGTCGCTGTTCGCCGACCTGGTCGCCGAAGGCGTCCCGCTGCCGCAATCGGCTGCCGTCTGGGAGCTGTCGCGGTTCGCGGCGACCGGCGACGAAGGCGGTCCGGGCAATGCCGAGTGGGCCGTCCGCCCGATGCTCGCCGCGGTCGTCGAATGCGCGGCGCAGCTGGGCGCGCGGCAGCTGATCGGCGTGACGTTCGCGAGCATGGAGCGGCTGTTCCGCCGGATCGGCGTGCACGCGCACCGGGCAGGGCCGCCGAAGCAGGTGGACGGTCGTCTGGTTGTCGCGTGCTGGATCGACATCGATCCGCAAACGTTTGCTGCACTTGGAATCGAGCCGGGACGGGCCGCCCGGCAAGCCATCGCCGCCTGAGCCGGAACGCCCGTTTTGCCTCGGACCGGCTGCAGGACCAGGTGCTCGATGCCTTCCTTCTCCAGCCGGTCCGTGACCTCGCTGATGTCCTGCGCCTGGGCGTACCGCTTGTCCACGACGGCGTCGCCCCGCGACGAGTTGATGATGACCAGCCGGCTCTGGCTTTTGTGCGCCTCGCTGATGGCGCGGTCGAGCGCTGCCGAGCCTTCTGCGGTGGGGACGTAGCCGACGATGATGCTCACGATTTCTCCTGTCCGTGGTTGGCGGGGGTGGCGTCCGGGACTTCGGCCGCCTCAGCGTTCGCAGGCACAGCAACAGCAGGGCTGTCAGCGCGAGTGCCCTCAACAAGGGGTCCGTCAATAGCAGGGGCGCCGGCCATGGCCAGCCCGGACGTCCGGGGCCGCCGGGCGCGCCAGAGCTTAGCCACCAGAGGCCAGGCCAGGACCAGGGCCACGATGATGTAAACCACGATGGCGATCGGCTCGCTCCATAGGCCGGACACGTCGCCCGCGCTCAGCTGCAGTGCCTGGCGTAGCTGCTTTTCGAGGCGCGGTCCCAGGATCACGCCGAGGATGAGCGGCAGGACGGGAAGCCCGTAGCGGCGCATCATGAAGCCGAGTGCGCCCAGGACCATCAGGATCACCAGGTCGAACGCCTGCAGGTTCACCGAGTAGGCGCCCAGCGTGGCAAAGAACAGGATGCCGGCGTACAGGTACGGGCGCGGAAGTCGGAGCAGCTTCGCCCAGACCGGGGCCAAGGGAAGGTTGACCAGCAGCAGGAGGAAGTTGCCGATGAACAGACTGGCAATCAGCGCCCAGACCAGGGGACCCTCGTTTTTGAACAGCAGCGGTCCGGGCTGGATCCCGAACTGCGTGAAGGCGGCCAGCATGACGGCGGCGGTGGCGTTCGTCGGCAGGCCGAGGGCCAGCATAGGGGTCAGGGTGCCGGCCGCAGCGGCGTTGTTGGCAGCCTCCGGCCCGGCAACGCCTTCGATGGCGCCCTTGCCGAACTCCTCGGGGTGTTTGGACAGCCGCTTCTCCGTGACATACGAGAGGAAGGTGGGGATTTCAGCGCCGCCGGCGGGCAGCGCGCCGAACGGGAAGCCGAGGGCCGTGCCACGCAGCCAGGGCTTCCAGGACCGCTTCCAGTCCTTCTTGCCCATCCACGGAGTGCCAACCGGGATAATCTGCAGCGGCGTGCGGCGCAGGTGCGCCGCCACCCAGAGGGCTTCACCGACGGCGAAGATTGCGACGGCGACCACCACGACGTCGAGGCCGTCGGCCAGCAGCGGCAGGCCGAAGGTGAGGCGGGCCTGGCCTGAGACGAAGTCGAGCCCGACGAGGCCGACGGCCAGGCCGAGGCCCAAGGACGCGAAACCGCGGAGCCGCGACGAACCCAGGACGGCGGTCACGGCGAGCAGGGCCAGGACCATGATGGCGAAGTAGCTCGGCGCGCCGAGGCTGACCGCAAACTGGACCACGATCGGTGCGAAAACCACCAGGAGGGTGGTGCCGATGGTGCCGGCGATGAACGAGCCGATGGCCGCCGTCGCCAGGGCCTGGGAGGCCCTTCCGGCTTTGGCCATCTTGTTGCCCTCGATCGCGGTGATCACGGAGGACGATTCGCCGGGAGTGTTGAGCAGGATGGACGTTGTGGAACCGCCGTACATGCCGCCGTAGTAGATGCCGGCGAACATGATGAACGCGCTGGTCGGTTCGAGGACGGTGGCCACCGGGAGCAGCAGCGCTACGGTCATGGCAGGGCCGATGCCGGGCAGGACGCCGACGGCGGTGCCCAGGATGACGCCGATCAGGGCGTACAGGAGGTTCATGGGGGTCAGCGCCGTCGCGAACCCGGCCATGAGTGAGGACAGGATGTCCATTTAGAGAATCCCTTCAAGGAGCCCGGCCGGAAGGGCGATGCCCAGGCCGAGGTAGAAGCCGTAGAAGGTCAAGAGCGCCAGCGCCAGGGAAATGAGTCCGTCGCGGACGTAGTGGCGGCTTCCGAGCGCCCAGACGCTGCTCCAGAAGAGCACCGTTCCGGAGATGACCCAGCCGGCCCAGTCGATCAGCAGGATGTTGGCGATGAAGGCGCCGGCCAGCGGGAGGACTGTCTTCCAGTCGGCCGGGTGGGTCAGGTCGACGTCTTCGCCGGCCTCGGCCTCGCCGCGGCCGCCGCGCACAACGTTCACTGCCAGCATCACGGCGCAGATGAGCAGGAGTGCCCCCACGACGATGGGCAGCGTTTTGGGGCCTACCGGATCCGACTGGGAGTAGGGCACAACCAGGCGCGCTGCGTCGAGGAGGACCAGGGCGCCGGCCGCCCCGAGCAGGGCTGCGACGCCCAGCTCGGAGCGGCCTTTGAGGCGGGAAGACAAGGAGGTCACGCCAGGCCGAGCTTCGTCAAGACGTCGGCAACGCGCTTGTCCTGGTCGGTGAGGAACGACTTGAATTCGTCGCCGGTGATGAAGGCGTCGGTCCAGCCGCGCGTCTTCAGCGTCTCGTTCCACGCCGCTGACTCATGCATCTTCTCCAGGGTGGCGATCAGGGCGTCGCGGTCAGCGTCGCTGACGCCGGGGGGAGCTACCATGCCGCGCCAGTTGGTGAACACCAGGTCGATGTTGGATTCCTTGAGCGTGGGGGCGTCTACCCCTTCAAGGCGCTTTTCACCGCTTGTCGCCAGCACTCGGATGTCGCCGGACTGGATCTGCTGGATGTATTCGCCGGCTCCGGAGGCCGCGAAGCCGAGCTTGTTGCCGATGATGGCCGGGAGCAGGTCGCCTCCGCCGTCGTAGGAAACGAAGTTGACCTTCTTGGCGTCGATGCCCACGGCCCCTGCGAGCTGCATGGGCAGGAGGTGGTCCGGGCCGCCGGCCGAGGAGCCGCCGCCGACGCTGATCTTGGACGGGTCCTTCTTCCAAGCGGCTACAAGATCGTCAATGGTCTTGTACGGGGAGTCCTTGGAGACCATGATGGCGCCAGGCTCTTCGATGAGGCGGGCCAACGGGGTGGTCTGGGTCAGCTTCGACTCGGACTTGTTCGTATAGCTTGCGCCAACGACGCCAAGGCCCATGAGCATGGCCAGATCGCCATTGCCTTTTTCGTTGACGATGCGGGCCAGGCCCACGGTGCCGCCGGCGCCGGCGAGGTTGAAGACCTCAGGGTTCGTGGCAAGCTTCTCGTCTTCGAGAACCTTCGCCGCTGCACGGGCCGTGGTGTCGTAGCCGCCGCCGGGGGTGTTCGGCACCATGATGCGAAGTCCGGCAAGGGGGGCGGTGCTGGCTCCGCTCGTGGAGGGGCCGGCGGCAGGCTTCCCGGTTGCTCCGCAGCCTGACGCCATCAGGGCGATGCCTGCCGCGACTGCAGCCACGCGCAATGCGCTCAATCCGCGCATGTTGTTCCTCTTCTCGTTGGTCCGTTTGATTGGGGTTCTCCGATGCTAGGGCCGAAAGTGACGCCGCTCACTCTTGTGTAACCAGAGAACGTTAAGTTCATTGCGTTCACGTTTCCGGGGGCGCACGGCGGGCAATCCGTGGCCAATTGCGGCCCTTCCAGGGGCGGCTCGGGGCGGCTCGGCCCTTCTCGGGCCGGCTCGGGCCGGCGGCTCAGGGGAGCGCGTACACGCGGCGGGCGTTATCGCGTGCGATGAGTTGCACGATCTTGCGGGCGTCCGCCTCCGACCAGTCGCCGTCGTCGATCCATCCGCCGACCACCTTGGTGATGGCGTTCCGCCAGAGTCTCGCCCCAAGGTAGTGGAGTTCGGCCGGGCCGTATGCGTCGGAGGAGTAGAGGATTTTTGGAAAGGGGGCCAGTTCGAATGTGCGGGCCACGAGGTCCGGGCTCCGTGCCCCGGTGAAGTTCAGGGCAAGGCCGATGTCGATGTAGACGTTCTCGAAAGCGTGCGCCAAATAGCCGGCCTCGCGCTCGAACGGATAGCAGTGGAGCAGCATGATCGGCGTGCCCCGGATTTCGGGGGAACGGAGAAAGTCCAGGAGGTACAGGGGATTGGTTTTGTGGAGGTCCAGGTCGCGGTCACCGAATCCGACGTGGAACTGCAGCGGAAGCTTCATGGACGCCGCCGTATGCATCCCGTGGGCCATGAGGGTCACGTCGGTGAGCTTCGCCCTGATGCCGGCGCCCGCTTTCTCGTGCCAGCGCTCCTGCCAGCGCCGGGCTGCTTCGGCGACCGCGGCGGGGGTGGGCCGGCTGAGATTCTGGTCGAATCCTGCGCGGTAGGCGAGAACTGTTTTGACGCCCACGGCGCTGCGCGTGAGCTCGTGCAGCCGCTGGCCGAACTCATCGACGTAACCTGCCGGGTCGGAAATCTCCTGGATCAATGACTCGGCGACCGCTTCCAGCCGAACGATCTCGTGGGTTCGCCCGCCGGAGGCGGCGGCCATCCCGGCCATGCCGAGGTAGTCAGCGGTATCCAATCCTGTATCGATCAGCCAGTCGCTCACGCCGGCAGCCCGGGTCATGAGCCGGCTGACCTCGAGTTCTGCAAGCTCGGAGCGCCGTCTCCAGTAGTCAGCCGCTGAGGCGTGCCGTGGCAGATCGAGAATGCCGCTGCACCAGCGGCGGATGGCGAGCCCGATTTGCGTGTTGTAGGCGTCCCCAGGGTTGGCCAGAGGCTCGGTGTTCCCCTCATTGAGCGCGTTCTGAAAGCGTGACTCATCACCGTCGGCATGAAACGCGCCATGCACGTGGTGGTCAATAAGGCTGACGTGTTCGACGAAGTCCGGAAAGGAATTGCCCGCCATCAGATTGACCAGGCAAGGCGGAAGCGTTCGGCAAGTACGTCAGGCGCGAGTTCCGCGAAGGTCCGCTGTTCATAGCGCCGCACGGCCACCGTGGCATCCACGACGGCGTCGCCGAGAAGCCCGCGTGCAAGGCGTGACTTGTCCAGCGTGTCGATGATGGCGGCGGGGGAGTTTGGGAGCAAACGGACGTTGGACCGGTGCCGCTCGTCTTCGGAAAGCCGTCCCGGGTCGTCCGGTACCTCCGCCGGAAGCTCGCGACCGCCGAGGATGCCGTCGAGGGCGAGCGCGAGGATGGCCGCGGAGGCCAGGTACACGTTGGCCGACGGGTCGATGATTTTCACCTCGACGTTGGCTCCGTGCGGATTGCTCGTGCCCTCGTTCAGAAAGCGCACTGAGGCTTCCCGGTTTTCCAGGCCCCAGCATAAGTAGGCACCCGACCACGTGCCGGGCGCCAGCCGGCTTCCGGACAGGACTGATCCCGTGAGGAAACCCTGCATATCCGGGAGTCCTGCGATGATTCCTCCGATGGCGGCGCCTCCCTCGCCGGAGATGCCGTGCGGTCCGCGGCCGCCGGAGAACAGCGGCAGGCCGTTCTTTCGGAGCGAAAAGTGCTGGTGGGCGCCGTTTCCGACCGTGCCGGGAAAGGGCGAGGGGGAGAACGAGGCCTGCATGCTGTGGGCCCTGGCGACGATGCCAACGATGATCTTGGCGAGGACCGCAGTGTCCGCGGCCTGAACGGGCGGGGCGGGGGGAAGGGAAAACTCGAACTGGTTCCTGCCGTACTCGGCGTGGATCTGCTCCATGGGGATGCCGGCCCGGTTCAGCGCCGACAGCAGATCGTCAAGGAATTCCGAGCGGTCCAGGAGCCCGGTGGCCCCGTACGGAACCCAGGGCGTGGTTTCCAGCGCTGAACCATCAGGGGAGACCAGGAAAAACTCAAGTTCGTGGCCGACGAGCGCCTGGTATCCGGCGCCGTTGAGACTGCCGTCGACACCGGCCAGAACGCTGCGGGTGCAGGCAGGGGAGGCGGCTCCGTTTTGTTCAAAAAGGCCGGCTGGTGCCCATGCCCGGCCGCCCCGCAGGACGCGGAGTCCCGCGATGTCTATCTTGAGGCGCATATCGCCTACGGGGGTGATGCTGTCCGTGAACGCTATTCCGCCGTCGATGGTGAAGACATGCCAGACAGGGGCGGCACCCATCCCGGATTCGTGGAAGGCTCCGAGCCGGGCCAACGGAACGCTCTTGGCCAGCGTGATGCCCGCAGCATTCACCACCGTGCCGATCACGGCGCGGACGCCGGCCTCCTGGAGCTCGCGATGTGCGCTGGATACGGAGGTTTCGTCGGCTGATGCGGTTTGGGTCATGCGCCTATCATGCGGTGCCTCCCCGGCCAATGAAAGGTTCAGAAATGTGCCGGGTTTGGGCCAGTGGGGGTAGCTCCGTTGGATGCGACGATTCCGCTGAAGCCGCCGCCGGAGAAGGCCAGAGCGTCGGTCCAGGCGGTGAACGCTCTCGGGGTGGGGATCACCTCGTCGACTCCTGTTCCGATGATGATGGCATTCAACAGCAGGCAGTTCGCTGTCCGGGTCTGCGCGTTGCTGGCAACTAAGCAGGCAACGCGCATCACCCGGACAGCTTTCTGAAGCTAGATCGCGGTGTACCCGCCATCGATAATGATCTCCTGGCCAGTCAGATAGCTGGAAACGTCCGAAGCAAGGAACCTCACGAGCCCTGTAAGGTCCTCGGGTGTGGCCATACGGCCTTGAGGAATTCGAGAGATCCAGTCGGCTTCGAGGGACGGTTCGCGTTCGATGATTTGCCGAGTCAGGTCAGTGAGAACGTACCCTGGGGCAATCGAGTTGACTCGGATGCCTGCCGCCGCCCACTCGACCGCCAAAGACTTACCGAGGTGGGCGACCGCAGCCTTTGACGCGTTATACGACGCCGCCCATTGAGGCACATTCACGATGGATCCCGACATTGACGAGATGAATACTGCGCTCCCGGGCAAGCCGGCCGCGAGTAAGCCACGGCCGAATGACTGGGCCGCGAAGAATGTCCCGGTCAGATTCACGTCGATGACCTTGCGCCATTCATTGGCTGAAACGTCCACTGAATCGCCGTTGATTTCGATTCCCGCTGCGGTCAGGAGGACCTGCGGGACACCGAGCCCCTCACTGATTGCGTCGAAGGCAGCTGCGGTCGCGTCCTGGTCGGTGACATCGAGTTGCTGCCCTAAAGTTCGTACATGGTACTTATCAGCGATCTCTTGCGCGGTTTCTGCAACATTGTCAAGCAGATCGAGCAGGGCAATGTTGGCGCCTTCCGATGCCAGCGACCGAGCGATCGCCAGGCCGATGCCGCGCGCTCCTCCGGTGATGACAGCGGTCTTGCCGTTGAGGTTGGTTTCCATTCTGTTTCTCCTTATTGGTGTTGATGATTGGTCGGCGCCGGGGCGTCGGTTTGGGCGTCGTCCCATCCGGCTCGGGCGGCGGCGATGAACGACCGTGCGGCGGCACATGGGTTGTCCGCCGTGAGGACGCCGCTGGTCGAGCCGGTGCCGTCGGCGCCGGCGGCCATGATGGCCCGGGCAATCGATGGTGACGCGACGCCGCCCGCGTGCATGACGAGCACATCCGGGTGTGCTTCCCGCATAACTGCAGTGGTGCCGGGAATCCATGCCCGGACGGCGTTGCCGGCGGTTCCGATGAGCTCGGGGGGTTCGAAGAGGACTGCGGTTGGACCCAGGGTGGTGTACCGGAAGGCGTCGGCTTCTGTTCCCGCGCATACGACTGTCTGTAGATCAACGGCCTGGGCCCGGTGAACCGTGCGGGCCAAGCTGTCGTTGTCTAGCGGGTTGCTGTCGTGGTTGAGCATTACTCCAGCGGCACCGGCGTCGACGAGCGACTCAGCGGTCACGCGTCCTACGGAGTCGCCCGGCAGATCCGCGTCCATGCCTTGCGCGAAGACGAGAACGCCGGTGCGAAGATCGGCGATCGGGGCGACAAGCGCTATCGGCACCGTGAGGACCACTGCGACGTCGAACTCGCTGCCCGCGCGCCCAGCGGCGTGCGCAAGCGCTTCCAGCTCGGCGCGGCGGAGGAAGTTCTTCGGCCCGATCTCGAAGAACGGAGCGGTCAGTGCGGCCTTCACGCCTCGACAAGTTTCCGGAGATAGTTTGCGGTCGCGGGCAGCGTCGTCGATGCGTCACCCATGGTTGAGCATTCGAGGTTGAGGTATCCGTCATAGCCCACGTCGCGTAGCGCCGCGAAGATCTCTGGCCAGTTGAGGTGACCGTGGCCTGGCAGCAGGCGGTTGCTGTCCCCGAGATGCACATGGACGGTCCGGTCTCCGGCATCACGCAGCGCCTGCGCCGGGTCGGCTTCCTCGATCGACATGTGGAACAGGTCAGGCAGCAGACCGGCGTTGGGGTGCGCTACGTCATCGATGATCCTGATGTTGTCTGCCACCTGGTTCAGGTACCGGCTCTCGTACCGGTTGATTGGCTCCAGCAGGATGTGTGCCTCCGATCCGGCCACGAGGTCCAGCATCTCTCGGTAGAAAGCGAGGAACTCCTCGTGCTGCTGGGTGTTCAGCTGCTGGAAAGGTTCGAAGAGCGGCAGCGGGTTCTGCGAGCCGTATTCGAATTCGATCTCGGTGACAGCTCCGATCTCGGCGCAGACCGCTGCCGATTCCCGGTACATTGCCCGGCACTGCTCTCTGAGCGCCGCGTTCGGGGACATGGCCTTACCGTAGACATCGTCCGTCAGTACGAATTCCACCGGCCGAACACCGGTGCGGCTCTGCAGCGAGGTCAGCTCACGTCGGGTCTTGTCATCCCAGGTATCGAGCGGCTGAAACACTGCGATCCCCTCGTAGCCCCACTGCTTGAGCAGTTCAGCCTTCTCGGTCAGTGTTGTCCCCGGCACCATGGGGGACGAACAGCACAACTTCATCTGTGTCTCCTCCGTTTTCATCGTGTCCTGCGTTTTCATGTGTCCTCCGTCGTGATCAGCTTTGGTAAAGGCGGCGCAGATAGTCTGCGAAGAGCCGGTAACGTGCCTGCCGTGTTTCCGTTTGGGACGGCCGGTACCGGACCGTGGCGGGTGCATGCAGCTGGTTCGCGTCCTCGAGCCGGTTGAGCTTTCCGCCGGCGACAAGGGCCAGCACTGCGGCGCCGCGGCACGTTGCCTCGTGCTCGTCCGGGACGAGCACGTCCACTCCGCAGACGTCCGCCTTGAGCTGGTTCCAGAACGCGGAAGCGGCACCCCCGCCTGTCGAGACCATCCCGTGTGCGGGCTCAGGCGAGAGGTACTCGACATTGCGCCGGAGCAGGTGCGCGATTCCTTCCTCGACAGCGAAGGCCATGTCGATCTGGTCATGGCCGAGGTCGAGATTCAGGAACGCGCCCTTGGCGTCCGGGAAGTAGTCCGGTGGGTTTACCCCGGTGAGATAGGGCAGGAAGATTGGCGGTTCGCGGTATTCCCGGGATCCGAGCCGCTGCTCGAGCTCGTCGTAGGACATGCCGGCGAGGCCATGGCCTCGGAACCATTCCAAGGCTGCCCCGCCACCGTCGACGCCGCTGAACAGGACCGTGTCACCGGGGCGGAGGCCAGAATGGAAGGAAACTTTCCGGTCCGCGTCGAACGACCACTCGTGATCGAGCAGAGAGAGGGAAAGAACCGTCCCTGCGGACTCGCTGACGATGCCAGCTGCATAGGAACCCGTGCCGGCCATGGCGCAGAAATGATCGAGCGCCCCCACGTTGACACGGTACCCGCTCGCGCCCGGCAGCCGGGTCACGACGTCCTCGGAAACCTGGCCCACCTCAGTCCCGGCCGGTACCACCTCCGGGAGAGAGCCGCCTGGAATCGAGCAGAAATCAAGCATCTCGTGCCAGTACATGCCGTTCGGCACGTCCCAGAAGTAGGTGAAACCACGAGTAGTGATCTCTCCGACGGCGATCCCGGTAAAACGCCTGACCAAGTCGTCCTTGATCATGAGCACCGATCGAGCGGAGTCGAGCGTCGCTGGCTCGTGCCGCCCAAGCCAGCGCAGCTTCGCGGCCGGCCAGGTCGCAGATGGGAAGGGTTGACCCGTGACCGCGAACGCGTAATCAGTCCCGAACCGTTCGGCGAGTTCGGCTGCTTCGGCCACCGCACGATCGTCAAGCCAGGACATCCCCGGACGCACGGGCGTGCCCCTCCGGTCGTTGATCACGAGCGACTCAGCTTGCCCGGTGATGGCAATGACGGCCTCGTGTCGGGCAACATCGTCGCAGTTCGCCGCGCACTGGCCGATCAGATCGAGCACGGTGTCGAACAGCTGTTCGGGATCGAACTCGACCCGAACGCCGTCACGAGCGTACACGGCGGGCGCCGAAGCGGTCCCAAGCCGGCGCAGCTGGTCGTCGTAGAGCACCACCTTCAGGTTGGTGGTGCCGACGTCCACTGCATAAACCAGCACCGTCAGCTGCCCAGAATCTGGAAGTGCACCGTGCGTGTACGCGCCCGAACAGAGTCGAGGTCCCCGAAGTACACGCGCCCAAACTCTCCGAGCACAAGCTCTCCCTCGACGATCGGGATGACCTCTGAACGGCCGAGGATTGAGGAGATGATATGCCCATCGGTGTTGAGCCCCCATTCCGGCAACTCGCTGCGCAGTTCGCCGGCATTTCGGATGTGGATCGGCCCCGGGTGAAGGTACTGCCCCTCATGTCGCGTCGTCGGCGCGATCTTGGCGAACACGTTCAAAGTGTCCTGCAGGAGCAGCTGAGTGCCGTAGTAAGTGGTGTCTTCGGACTCCTCCTGTATCACCACGCAGCAGCTGGTGTGTGGTGAATAGGCGATCGCGATCCCATCGGACACCCCGCTGTCCCGAACGAAGTCCTCTAGCTGGGACGTCACATCGAAGAACTCCTGCCGTGCGGGAGTTTCAAGGGTGATCGATCGGCTCTGACTGGCCATTGGGGGTTCCTACTTTCATGCATCCGGAAGACTCTGATCCAGTTTGTGGCCGCGTTCCGGGGGACGGAAGGTCGAAGTTACACTGAAGAGATAACTACTGCTTATCAATGGAGCTGGTGACATGCGGTCCTTACCCGACGTGAGCCTGCGGCTGCTGCGGTACTTCGAGGTACTGGGCAGCGAGCTGAACTACCGGCGCGCGGCCGAGAAACTGTTCATCACGCAGCCGGCCCTGTCCGGGGCAATCCAGCAGCTCGAGCGGGCCATCGGTGATCGCCTGTTTGACCGTGATACTCGTTCGGTTGCTCTCACGAAGCTCGGGCGAGACTGGCTGCCCTATGTGCGGAAGGCCCTCGCTGAAGTTGACCTGGCACGCGAGGCTGTGGCGATGCTCGTCGACCATGCGCACGTGCGCATCGGCTATCTGATCGGCACCGGCGCAGATCTACTGTTCCAGCTCCTCGATGGGGCAGATCGTGCCTTCCCCGATATCACCATCGAAACCGTCGAGTACGACTTCTCTGATCCAAGCGCCGGGCTCGCATCCGGAGCCACGGACATTGCCCTGCTACGACCACCCGTCGACGTACCGGGCCTGGAGATGGCGGTTGTCGCCGAAGAGTCCTGGGTCGCATGCCTTCCACGCTCTCACCGCCTGGCGAACAGGTCCGAGCTACGCATCGAAGAGCTCCTGGATGAACCAATCATCGTGGCACCGCAATCCGCAGGACGCTGGCGCGACTACTGGCTCGCTGCGGACGCACGCCAAGGCAAGCCCCCAATAGTTGCGGCCGAGGCCGCAACATACGAAGCGGAAACCACGATGGTAGCCCGCGGAGTCGGACTGAGCTTCACGACGTCCTCAATGGTTCGTTTGTACGATCGGCCGGGTATTAAGTTCGTTCCGATCATCGACAGACCAACCAGCTTCACCGCGGTCGCCTGGCGCCCGGAGCGTCTTTCAACGGCCATGCGCCCATTGGTGCAGCACATGCTCGGCCGACTGGTTCCCCGAAAGTCCGCCTGACTTATCAGCCGTGCTTATCAATAAATAGAAACTTTCACCTTCCGCGCCGTCCCCTCTGCTGGCTTCATTGATCAATAACAGGTCTTCCGGACCCGTCCAGCAATGACGCGAGGAGAAACACCATGGCCGAATCGAAAACACATCAGGATCCATCGCTTGCACCGCCACCGCGGGTAGTGGGCGAGGACGAAGACACGCGCCTCGAGGAGTTCGGCTACAAGCAGAAGCTGGACCGTTCCGTCGGCCGGATCGCATCGTTCGCTATCGGCTTCTCAACGATCAGCGCCACCACGGCGGTGTTCACCGGGTTTTCCGCCGGGTACCTCAATGCCGGGTCGCCATTCATCTGGACCCTTTTCCTCGCCATCCCGGTGTTCCTGCTCTGGACGCTGATTGCCGCGGATATCGCCGCGAAGATTCCGCTCGCCGGCTATGCCTATCAGTGGACGAGCCGGCTGAACGGCTCCACCTTCGGCTGGTTCACCGGCGTCAGCGCCCTCATCGGCTGGATCAGCGGCATGACCAGCCTCGGATACATTTTTGCCGGGTACTTCGGGAGCGTCTTCGATTGGCAGCTCACCCAACCCCAGCAGATCCTCATCGCCGTCGGCGTCGTCATCGTGTGCGTCCTCATCAACGCATACCGCGTACGTCTGGCAACCCTTGTTAACAACATCGGTGTCGGATTGGAAATCGTCGTGACGGTCGGTGTCACCGCAGTCATCGCCGTACTACTCATCGTTATCCCGGACAACGCGCAACCGATCTCTTCACTCTTTGTCGGGCGCAGCGCCGACGAGTCGACGCCTTACATCCTTGCCTGGTTCTCCGCATCGCTCGGCCCCTTCTTTGGCTTGGTCGGCGTCGAGGCTGTTGCCGATGTTGCAGAAGAGACGAAGAACGCGCGACGAGTAATTCCACGCACCATGTTCTATGCCTTTGCGGTGTCGTGCGTCATTGAGTTCTTCATGTACCTCGTGTACGTGCTCGCGATCAAGGACCCTGCCGCGCTGGCGGATTCGCCCGCCCCGATCGAAGAGATCATCTCTGGGCAGCTCGGGCCAGTGTTCGCACGCATGGTCGTTGCCATCGCACTGACGAACATCCTTGTCTGCCTGCTGTCCAACGTGCTCGTGGGAACTCGACTTTTGTACTCACTTTCTCGTGACAACATGATGCCGTTCTCGCACGCGCTTCGGCACGTCGCATCAAAGCGGAAGACGCCTTCGACAGCAGTTGTTTCGCTCGGCGTCGTGTCCGTGCTGCTTCTGCTGTCCGCTTTGATCAATCAGCAGGCGTTCAACTACTTCCTGGGCATCGCGACCCTGGCGTTCTTCACAACCTACGTGCTGCAGACCATCGGTCTTCTCAATGCTGCAGCCCGTGGCCGGATTCCAGCAGCCGAGCCTGGCACATTCGATCTCGGCCGGGCACGCGTGCCGCTCCTGATTGTCAGCCTCATCGTCTTCCTGCTGGTGGAAGCTGCGCTCATCTTCCTCCCCGCATTCGCCGGCAACGCCTACGTTTTCGCCGGCTTCATGGCACTCGCGGCGATCTGGTGGCTGCTGGCGTTGCGGAAACGTCTCAAGAAGGGCGAGGCCGGCCCCCGATATGCTCAGGAACACCCCGATGATCACAGCCCAGCAGTATCAAACATCGGATGAGTTCCGCGACATACGAATTCTGGAATGCCTTTCTATCCGGTGATCCAGTGAAGATCTATTTGCGCAGGACCATACGAATAAGCACCCTAGATCCGCGATCTCCTGGGTAAGCGGAGCGTGGTCGCGTCCGACGCGGACACGGCCAGACGGGGGCCGCGCTTATCGCATCGGCCGAGAAAGGGAGCGACCTATGGGAGAGTACGGTGTACGGATTTCATCACCGGAATGCCCACGCCCTGCTCGCACCATGGGACGATACACGGGCGATCTAAGTCCGCTTCGATACCGGCACTCTCCAAGATGAATACGAACAAGCGGGTGCCGCCCTTGTGGTCAGTGAGTCCACATGGCCTAAAGCCGGAGTGGAGATCTCCGATGGAGTACCAAACGTCAGCACATTAGTAGCACGTGACGGCTGGTCTGACTGGGCGGCCGCACCTACCCCAGAAAGGGCACGCCGAACCACCCCTCTAGACTTCGGCCCATCGGTTGGAATTTGCGCAGTGCACTTGGACGTTCAGCGTCGGAACCGGCTGTTGTTAGCGCAGCCGCCGTCTCGTTAACCTTCTGACCTCGGCACGCCATCGTCTTGCTGTGTCTTCAGTACCTTGGGCGCTTCCGAGTGGGGTAGGTCCCCACAACTGTCTCGCAGAGAAAAAAGAACGGTGAATTCGGTATGACGCCTTGCTCCAATCCCCATGATGCTGCCCTGGCTTTGACAGAAATGGCAGCGGAGGAATTTCCCAACCCATGTTTCGGGGCTGACCGCATTGCCGATGTGGTGCGGATAGTTTTTGGGCAGGATGGGCTGGAAGGCCTGAGTGTCCTTGTCTGTTCCCTGGCATCACAGAATTACAGATCCCTGAGTGCTTCCGCGACCGCGACGGGAATGCATGCGGGGTCCTGTTGGACGTTCGCCGCAAGTTGACTGTCGCGGATGGACCGTTCCAGCCAAAGTGAAGATTGGTAAAGTTGCAGATCAGGGAAACGCTCGGGCGATCGGCGAATACGCGCGAGACCGACGTCGCACCCCTTGGGCTAATCGGCATTCTGGTCTATCGGCGACGAAGTAGTGGCCGCGATACCGGCTGAGCGGAATCCATCGGAGCACTCCTGACGCTGATCCATTATGGGAGGAGGCAGGGCGACGTCGTGGTCACCCTGCCTCCTTTGCATGCTGCGGAGTTCCCGCGCCCGTCCGTCGGGCTACCTGTTGCGATGGAGTGCGGGAACGGCAGCGCGCGTGCCGGACGTTGAGTCCGGCAGATTTCACACATCGGCGTGGTCACAGTCTTGGCTGACCGGTGGCCGAGGTGCGGGATCCGGGTCACATGATGCCGGTGGGTACCAGCAGGGCCCATGCCAGCGCGGGGGCCACCAGGACCACTCCGCCGGCGTACATCATTAGCTGCTTGTAGACGCGTTGGCGGTCGTTCTCCCGGGCGTTGGCTACAACGAGGGCGCCGTCGGTGGAGAAGGGGGAGACGTCCACCACTGTCGCGGCGATGGCGAGTGCAGCGACGGTTCCCGAAGCGCTCAGCGAACTGGATGCCAAGAGGGGACCGGCCAGGGGGATGAATGCCGTCAGCAATGCCGTGGAGGAGGCGAAGGCTGAGCCTACGCCAATGACGTAGCAGAGCACCAGGGCGATCAGCAGGGGTGCACCCAGTGCGAGGGCTTGCTCGGCGAGGGTGTCGATGACACCTACGTGCTGGAGCAGTGAGACGTAGGTGATCATGCCGGCCACCAGGAGGACCGTGGACCAGGAAACGCCGCCGATGAACGTTTTGTGTTCCTTGATGTTGACGAATGCCAGAAGCAGGCCGGCCGAGAGAGCGACGAATCCGATGGGCATGTGGAAGCCCAGGGTGCACACGAGAATCACAGCGATCAACGCCAGCGTAAAGATCTGTTGACCCTTCGGACGTCCGACGCGGGTTGTGTCGAGACCGGCGTACTCGTTGACGTGGTTATCGTGCAGCTTGCCGAAAAGGGCGAACAGCACGATGGTCAGGGCTGAAAGGATGAGATTGAGGGCGAAGCTGGCCGTGAAAAGCGCGCCTTGGGAGATGGGGAATCCGTTTTTCAGTGCGATGTCGTGCACCAGCACGCCCGCAACGGACAGCGGGGAGAAGCCGCCCGCGTGGGCCCCGTTGATGACGAAGGCGCCCATGAGGACAGGGTGGATGCGTGACTCGTAGGCAAGTCCGAGGGCCGCCGGTGCCAGCAGTGCGACGGCGGCCGGTGAGAAGGTGCCCAGAGCGGTCAGCGCGGCAGCCATGAGGAAGAACACCCATGGCAGGAGCACTGTCTTGCCCCTGACCAGGCGCACGCAGGTCTGAACGATGATGTCGATGGTCCCGTTTCTTTGGGCCATGCTGAAGAAGTAGGTGACGCCGATGATCGTCAGGACGATGCTGGCCGGGAACTCCTCAAGGATTTCCTTGTCGCTCATTCCGAGCATGAAGTAGCCGACGCCGAAGGATGCCACCAGCCCCATGACGCCGATGTTCAGCGGCCATTTGGTGGCGACGACGAACATCACGACGAGAATGACGAGCGGGATGATCTGGGTGGCGGTCATGGTCGGCTCCGATCCCGAGGCGGCCGCTGGATTGAAGACACCCCCGAACAGGAGGGCGGCCAGACCCAGGATAGTGATGGCGGCTACCGTCATCAGCAGGATACGGCCGCGACGGTTGGGACGCTGTGAGCCGTCGTCGCGGGTGTCGCTTTCCAGGGGTGCAGTTTGTTCTGCGGTCTTAGTCATGATGCTGTCTCCTCATTGAGTGGCGCTGGCGAAGGAGGCCTCGACGGCGCTGCCGAAGGCCTCGGGGAGGTGGATGATGGTGGTGGCGATGGTGCGGGCCGTTCGGTCGACGCCGACGAGCAGCGATCCGTCCCGTTCCTCGCACCAGGTTTCGATGACCCCGGCCGGTGTGCGCAGCCGCAGGGTGGGCTGAAGGGTGTCGCCGGTGATGTCGTTGAGTGCGGTGCCCGGGGTGCGGGCGGCGAGGGTCAGTGCGATGCTGCCGGTGATGGCCAAGGCCGGGTGCGGCTTGCCCATCGAGAGCATCATGACGCTGACGTCGCTGTCCGGATCGGACTGGGCCGGCGAAGCCACGATTGCGACCTTGGGGACGGCGCGGGCAGCTTCGCTCGTGGTCGCTGCCAGCCCCATACGCACTGCGGCCTGGCGACGGACGTATTCCAGGGTTTCCAGTTGCAGCTCCACCCCGGCGAGCCAGCTGTCGTAGCGCTCCGGGTCAAGGCCAAGGTCCTCGGCACGGAGAATCACTACCGGCGCTCCGGCGTCGACCATGGAGACGGTCCAGCGGGTTCCGCCGGCGGTGATCCTGTCTGAAGCTGACCCGGTGGGAAGCAACTTGCCGGTGGTCTTGCCGGCAGGGTCCTGGAAGCCGAGCCCGACCCGGTATCCGGGGAAGGGCACCCCGGGCATCCGGGCGTCCGGAACGATGGGAAGGGCACCTGCGGGCGTGGCCACGCGTTGGACGATGACCTGGCCGGTGTTGGTGTTGCGGGTGACGATCCGGGTGATGTCGCCGCTGGGGATCACCCATCCCTTCTCGATCGCGTAGAGGCCTACAACCGCCGAGCAGTTGCCGCAATTGCTGCCCCAGTCCACTGCGGCCTCTTCGATGCCCACCTGGGCGAAGGTGAAGTCGACGTCGATATTCTCGTCGTCGGGGCGGTGCAGGATAACGGCCTTGCTGGTCGTCGAGGTCGCCCCGCCGACCCCGTCTATCTGCCGGGGGTCGGGACTGCCGAACAGCCGCGGCAGCAGCACATCAGGGCTGGTGCCGCACTCGTCCAGATGCTCGGCTTCGAACACCCAGCACTTACTGGTGCCTCCACGCATTAATTCTGCTTCGAGCTTCATCGCGTTTCCCACATCTCCTCGTGCCTCAACTTTGCTTTGGGCCTGAGAAAAGATTGAGCCAGATCACAAAGTAAGACAATGTTCGATTTTTTAGGAGGGATGTAGCATTGCTTAAGTCACTGTTCCGAAAAGGATGATGGCCGCATGGTTCGGCATTCACGGCCCCTAGAAGTGGCCCGTCATCCCGCAGATATGAGTGTGCATGCAGGGAATGAACCAAATCCAAAGAAGGGTAAACCGTTGCTTCACGAAGAGAACCAGTCTTTGTTCGACATGCGCCGGCTGGCCCTGCTGCTGGAGGTCGTCGAACAGGGATCAATCACGGCAGCGGCGGAACTAATGATGTACACGCCCTCCGCCGTCTCCCAACAGCTGCGCAAGCTCGAACAAGAGGTCGGGCAGCCTCTGCTCAACCGGCGCTCCCGCGGGGTGGTACCCACCGAAGCCGGCCAGGTGCTGGCCGGCCACGCCCGCAAGATCGTGCGGCAGATGCAAGCAGCCCAATCCGACCTGGACCAGATCGCCGGCCTCAAGCGCGGGTCCCTGACCGTCGGCACCTTCCCCACGCTCGCCGGGTCCTTCCTGCCCATCGTCATCAGGACCTTCAAGAAGCGCTACCCGGCCATCAGCCTCTCGCTGCGCAGCGCACGCTTCGACGAACTCGTGGCGGACCTGGAGTCCGGGGTCACCGGATTGTGCCTGCTGTGGGATTACCCTTGGAATCGCTTCCACGACGAGTCGATCCGGGTAACCGAAGTCTTCCTCGAGAGAACTGTGATCCTGGTGGCTGGCAACCATCCGCTCGCCGGCCGGGAGCAGGTCAGCATGGAGGATCTGCGCAACGAATCGTGGATCGTGCGCGCGGAGGCCCACCCGGTGGTCGAGGTGCTGCAGCGTTCCGCGCACGAAGCCGGGTTCGAACCAACCATTGGCTTCCTGGCCAACGATTACCAAGAGGCGCAGGCCATGGTCAGCGTCGGGATGGGGGTGGCCATGGTGCCCAAGACCGCCGTAGCTCTCCAGCACCCCGACGTGAGGGTGCTCAGCCTCGGTCCGGCCGCCCCGCTGCGGCGGATTCTGCTGGCGCAGCGCCAGGACAAGGTCTACGCTCCGGCTGAGGTCGCCTTCCACTCCACACTGCTTGAAATCGCCCGCGAACAAGCCGGCGACTACCTCTAGACTGTGTGCTCTTGGTGGAAGGGGACTGCGAAGTGATGTCAGGGGAGGATTGCGGGGACGTTCCGGCGGAACCGGACCACGCCCGGGCTGACGACCGCCAGGAGCATTTGGCCTTTCAGCGGGAAATCGATGGCAACCCCCGCAAACGGCATCACGTGCGGTTTTGGAGATGCCCGGACACGTGGATGCTGCCCGGCGGCATTGCGGTGGACTGGGTGGGCGCCGGAACCTACGACAGAAGTGTCGGTCTTTCCCTCTTCACATTCCAGATCACCCACAAAATCGCCGACCGCACCGACGAAGAGCGCGATTTCATCATCGACACCCTGCGGGCGGCCAACGCGGTCGAATCAGTGCATGTCATCAGGAACTTCTCGACTGGCTATCACCATCGCAACGGCGGGGGTGACGCCATCCGAACCGACGGCCACCTTCCGATCATTGATCTGAATCCTCCGGAGCGGACGGGTAACCGGTCCGAAACTTAATCATTTTGTGGGTGCCGTCGCAGTAGGGCTTGATCGCGGAGGCCCCGCACCGGCAAAGGGCTACGGTCCGCCGTTGCCGGGGCACAGGTTCCCCCGACGATGCGACGATGTCGAAGTCGCCGCGGACCAGGATCGGGCCGTCGGGACAGAGGACGATCGAGCCGTTTCCGGGAGACTCCTGCTGGTTCTGATTCATGTGTAATCCCGATCTGGTAGGGCAAGGAAAGAGTGGCTGCCGTGGCACGCGTGCTGGGCGCGCAGAGTTTCCGAGAGCGTCACAGGCCAGCCGGGACAGCGGTTCGCAGGGAGGACCTGCCGTTGTCCCATGCGTCCGTGACCAGGGAGGAGAGCCGCCCGTCGATCGCAAGGACGGCCGTGGCGCCGAACAATACGTCGGCGAGGAGGTCCGGCTGCGCCTCCACCAGGCCGCCGGCGAGATCCCTTCCGGCGATCTGCTCGTGGACCGCGTCGGCCTCCACATGCTCGTCGAAGTATGCTGTCACCTCTGCGCCGAAGCCGAGGCGCCGGAACCCCTGGCCGTACAGTTGGTTCGGCCGGGAGGACGTCATTTCGTAAATCGCCACTTGTGGATCAGGAACTCACGGAGATGCTCGACGGACGCCTTCCTGGCGATAAAGCGGGACACGCTGGGTCCGCTGTCCCGGGCCGCGAGTTCGAACAGGATGGCAGCGACGTCATCGCTGCTCAGGGTTTCCGCCGGAGGCAAACTGGTTTGCGGGGCGCAGCGGTGCGCTGCCGAGCGCAGCGCCTTTTCGAACGGTGCCTCGAGCAGTTGACGGATCCCGAGCAATCCGGGATTCCATTCCCACAGGTCATCCACACCGTCCAAACCCCCGTAGTGAAGCTCGTAGAGGCAAAACAGGGCCAGTTGGAGGTCATCGTCCTCGATGATGTCCCCGATGTCGCGCATCTGCGCTGTGACCAGTTCGTGCAGGTGCGCCTGTGCCGCCGGCTCGGCCCCGGGCCGTCCGGAAAGGAGGCCCAGCACCCCGGAGCTGACGGGTCCACGTGGTTCAGGGATCTTCATTGTTCTCCTATGCAGTCTTTAGCCGTGGGGGCTAAAGACCGGGGTGGGGTATCTGGAATTAGTGCGGGATTTCCATTTGGAAGCCGCACCGGCACCGAATTACCCGGGTCCGAAGGTAGGCGCCGAGGAAATCCGCCGGCCGCGGATGGGTGGCGACCGGCGTACGGGAGTTCCTGAGCTCCGGATCGGTCGGGGACATGGGTTCGCCGCAGTGGATGTACTCGGTGCCCAGGTGCATGACGTCATCGTTGTGGGTCGACCGGGCCAAAACTGCAGCGACGAAACCTGCCGTGGTGGACAGAACCCGGGTTCCGCCACACTTCTCACAGTTGAAGGCAACGGCGAGGCTTTCCCTCCGGCTGTCCATGACGGCGATGGAGTCCACAACGAGGTGCAAGTCCGTATCGCAGGTCGAGCACCAGGGCTGCTTTCCCCGGGGCTGTTGGGCGTCCCGCGGGATGTAGGTGCTGGCGAAAGTACTCACTGGTCAGACCAGCCCCGGGTAGCTGGCCAGGATGTAGTCAGCGGCGGCCGGGCCCTTCATGCGGAGCCTGTTGTGGCGGGGATGGACGTGCTTCTTTTTCATGGCCGACCAGAAGGCGCCTTCGGGCCGGGGCGTCCGCTGATGCAGGAAGCACCAGCTCGTATACAGGCCGTAGAGGCAGTCCTGCCCGAGTGTCGAGCCGGACCCGTCGGCGGCGGTGGCTTCGTTGAGGAATTGGTCGTACTGCGAAGTTGCCAAGAGTGGCTCTTTTCCGCGGGGTGCGTCTGGTGCCGCCGTGAGGCTACAGCGGCTGACGCTTCAAGGCCTGCACGGGGCGTTGAAGCGGTTCCGGGCCCGCAATTTCTGCGGGGCCGGTGGGTCGAGCATGGTGACGCCGGTGGTTATGCGTGGGTGTGTGCGCGGTTGCCGGCCTTGGCCAGTCCGCGGGCGATCATGAATCCGACGGTGAGCCAGGTGATGTACTGCATGGCCTGGCTGGCGTTGAAGACATCGACGCCGTTTTCGCTGGCGTTGTCCCCGACAACCGCGGACGTGATGATCGTGGCGAGCACCGCGGCGACGTAGACGGCGAATTCGACGGTCCTGACGGAGGCTTTGATGTTGTTGGTGTTCCGCGTGGTTTCAGCGTGGGCGGACTGCGCGTGGGATGTCATTGGTTACTCCTTGGTGGTGTGAGCGGCCGGAACGGCCATGCCACCAGGGTCCCGCTTCTAAAACCGGTGATAACAAATTCTCTACAACGTAGACGTTACCCGTAGACTACCAAGTAAAGCAAGCATGCTTACCTTCATCGGCAGCACGCCTGCCCGTCCTTTAGGAGGGAACCCATGGTGCCCGCACAGAATCCGGTGGCAGCCGCCCCCGGCACGAAGAAGCGCCTCAGCCGGGAGGTGGTGCTCTCCGCTGCGTTGGAGCTGGTGGATGCAGACGGACTCGATGCGCTGACCATGCGCCGACTGGGGCAGGAACTCGGCCGGGACCCGATGAGTCTTTACCGCTACGCAGCCAACCGCGCCGCACTGCTGGACGGAGTGTCCGAGCTGGTCTTGAACGAGCTGGCGATCATTCCTGATGACCCGGACTGGCAATCGCAGCTAAGGCGCATTGCCCATGACTTACGCCTGCTTGCGCTGCGACACCCGAACGTCGTGCCGCTGCTGGTCACCCGGCCGCTGTCCACGCCCTTGGGCCTGCGGCCGCTGGGGACCTTGCGTCCGCTGGAGCAGATCCTGTCGTTGCTTATCGACGCGGGATTCCAACCCCGCGAAGCGCTCCATGTTTACCGGGCCTACTACGGGTTCCTGTACGGGCACATCCTCAATGAACTGCAGGAATTCATCGTCGATCCCGAAGAAAATGAGGCCCTGCTCCGTCTTGGCCTGCACCGCCTGCCGCCGAAGGAGTTTCCGCGCCTGCGCGCGTTGGCTCCGGTCCTCGCCGACTACGACGGAGCGGCCGAACTGGACCAGGGCCTGAGTATCCTGCTCTCCGGCCTGGCCGCACGCCTCCCGTCGCCGGGCCATTCAACCACCGCGTGAGCGGCAACTTCGACGTTAGAAAGTACAAACGATGCTTCTGCTCTTTGGTCTCAAGACCGTTCTGCGCCCCCTGCCTGGACGGGCAGCCACATGTCAGTCCTGCGGGTCGTTCGTCCATCATCACCTCGAGGAGCGCGCCACCAAATTCACGCTCTTCTTCATTCCCGTTTTCACCACCTCCAGGTCCTATCGCATCACCTGCTCGAACTGCGGACAGATGTCAGTGATCAACGCCCGCCAGAAAAACGCGCTGGTCCGGTGAACCGGTGAACCGCCCGTGCTTTGCAAAAAGCACGGGCCCGGGCACCACCGGAGGCCCGGACGGACCCGAGGGGGGCCACCTCCGTCGTAGGCTGAATCCCGCACGTGATGGAGAGGAGGGCCCAATGGCAGAGACGACGGTGACGGAGCCGATGGTGGCCGAGGTGATGGCCGAGCTGGCTGCGCTCGAGGACCCGAGGGCACGCGAGGTGAACGAGAAACACGGTGACGATCACGGGGTGAACCTCGGCAAGCTGCGCGCGGTCGCGAAGCGCTTGAAGACTCAGCAGGAACTCGCATGCCGGCTCTGGGAGACGGGCGACACCGCGGCGAGACTGCTGGCGATCCTGATTTGCCGCCCGAAGGCGTTCGGGCGTGACGAGTTGGACGTCATGCTGCGCCAGGCGCGCACGCCCAAGGTGCACGGCTGGCTCGTGAATTACGTGGTGAAGAAGACCCCGCACTCCGAAGAGCTGCGCCTCGCCTGGTCCGCCGACCCGGATCCGGTGGTTGCGAGTGCCGGCTGGGCGCTCACCACCGAACGCGTGGCGGAGAAGCCCGAGGGCCTCGACCTCGCAGGACTGCTCGACGTCCTTGAGGCGGAGATGAAAGACGCCCCGGACCGCCTGCAGTGGGCGATGAACGAGTGCCTGGCCCAGATCGGGATCGAGCACGCCGAGCACCGCGCCCGTGCAATCGGCATCGGTGAGCGCCTGGAGGTGCTCAAGGACTACCCGACTCCTCCCAACTGCACCTCGCCGTTCGCGCCCGTCTGGATCACCGAGATGGTGCGCCGACGGCACGATCAGTAGCCAGGTTCGCCTCCGCACCCCGCAAAAAATCCGCCGTCACAGGTGCGGTATAGTTCACCCCACCGCCACGGAAACGGCGCGGAAATCGCGGGGCACGGCGAACAGGCTCGCAGACAGCCTCCGCACTCCACGTACCGCACTCCGGCGGCCCACACGCACAGAAAGACAGCAGCACATGACTCGACGTCGAGGAATGTCCCTTGCGGGGCAGTATCTCCGGCTGCAGCTGCTGATCGTGCTGGCCGTTCTGGTGGCTGTGGTGGCGATCTCGCTGGCGCAGTCCGCCGCCGCATTCGAACGCATCGAAGGCCGCCGCGCGCTGTCGGCGGCAGAAACTCTTGCGGCGCACCCGGCCGTCCGCAGCCTGTTGGCAAACGCCGAACCGGGAAGCGGGTCCGCGCTGCCCGCCGTCGCCGAATCCGTGCGGACCATCTCAGGCTCCTCGCACGTCGCCCTGGCCCGCGCCGACCGGACGGTGGTGACCTCCTCGGACCCCTCACAGGAGGGCCGCGAGATGCAGCTCGGTGACAGCGTCGTGATGGATGGGCGGGCCTGGACCGGCCTGGTGGACACCGGCGGCGCCGAAGCGCTCTCGGCCCACGTCCCTGTGCTGGACGACGGCGGGAAGATGGTGGGCATCGCCGCCGTCGGCAGGAACTTCCCGTCCGTGCTGGAGCGGCTGGTCGATGCCGTGCCGAACCTCCTGACGTACCTGGGGGTGGCGAGTGTCCTGGGCGTGGCCGGTTCGCTGCTGCTTGCGCGGCGGGTCAAGCGCCAGACGCTCGGCATGGAACCGGACGAGATCACCGGGCTCGTCGAGAACCGGGAAGCCATGCTCCACGGGCTCAAGGAGGGGGTGGTGGCACTGGATCCCCAGCAGCGGATCACCGTGGTCAACGACAGCGCCCGGCGCCTGCTTGGCCTCCCCGACGACTGCGTCGGGAAGGACCTCCGCAGCCTTGCCGTGCAGCCCGCGCTCAAGGAAGTCCTCACGCAGGACCAGCCCGGCCCGGACCGGCTGGTGTTGGTCGGCGAGAGCCTGGTGGTCCTGAACCGGATGCCCATGCGCTCGCACGGCCGCGTCATCGGCTCGGTGACCACGCTGCGTGACCGGACGGAACTGGCTTCCCTGGAGCGGGAACTGGGCACCACCCGGACAGCCACGGACACCCTCCGCGCCCAGGCCCATGAGTTCGCCAACCAGCTGCACACCATTTCCGGGCTGATCCAGATCGGCGAGTATGACGCCGTGGTGCAGTTCGTCAACGGCACCACCTCGAACCGCACCCGCCTCAACGACGAAGTCACCAGCAGGATCCACGACCCCGCGCTGGCCGCCCTGCTCATCGCCAAATCGAGCCTTGCCACGGAGCGCGGCGTGTCCCTCCAGCTGGCCGACGAGTCCCGGCTCGGCCGGATTGATGAGGAACTGTCCCGGGACCTGACCACCGTGGTGGGAAACCTCGTGGACAACGCGCTCGACGCGGTCACCAACACCGCTGCCGGCGCCGAGGTGGAGGTGCTCATCGAGGAGGACGACGGCGGGGTGCAGGTTGTGGTGCGGGACTCCGGACCGGGGGTCCCGGCGGACGTCATGGAGGACATCTTCCGCCAGGGGTTCAGCACCAAGAATTCGCCCGACGGAGGCCGCGGCTACGGCCTGGCGCTCGCCCGGGTGGTCTGCCAGCGCCGCGGCGGCCGGCTGAGCGTGCACAACGACGGCGGCGCGGTGTTCACTGCGGAACTGTCCGGTGCGGGCCCCAAGCGGGCCCAACACGGCAGTGCCCAACACGGCAGCGCCAAACAGATCTCTGAGGGGAAGCGGCCATGATCAGCGTCCTGATCGTTGATGATGATTTCATGGTGGCCAAGGTCCACGCCGGGTTCATCCAGCGCACGCCGGGGTTCGCCGTCGTCGGCGTGGCCCATACCGGCGCGCAGGCAGTGCTGGAGACGCAGCGGCTGCAGCCGGACCTGGTGCTGCTGGACATCCACCTCCCCGACATCAACGGGCTGGACCTGATGCATCAGCTGCGGGACGTCGCGCCCGAGCTGGACGTGCTGGTGATCAGTGCGGCCAGGGAGGTGGATACGGTGCGCCGGGCACTCCGCGGCGGCATCGTGCACTACCTGATCAAACCGTTCTCCCAGACGGACCTGCAGGAGCGCCTGGAGCACTACCGGACCACCTATCAGAGCCTGGCTTCCTCAAAGGACGTGGCGGAACAAGCCGACGTCAACCGGGTCTTCGGGCTGGAGCGCGGCGACCGGCCGCTGCCCAAAGGCTGCAGCGCCGAGACGCTGCAGCTCGTGGAGCGGGCGCTGCTCGCCTCCACGGGGGATCTTTCGGCCGCAGAACTGGCCGTCGTCGTCGGCACGTCGCGGGTGAGCGCGCGGCGCTACCTTGAGTACCTCAATGACGAGGGGATGGTGGACGTGACCCTCAAGTACGGCGTCGGGCGCCCCGAACGCCGGTATGCCTGGAAGAGCATGTGACGCCTGGCGGTGCAGGCAGCTACTCGGCCCGGCCCGCCAAGGCGGTTTCGATGCCTTCCAGCGCGTCCGCGGTGACGTGGTCGACGTCGGCGGTGCCGTCCACCCGGACCAGCAGGCCGCGCTCGGCGCAGCGCGAGATGACCGGCTCCGTTTCCTTCCGGTAAAGCTCCAGGCGGTGCCGGATGACGCTTTCGGTGTCATCGCTGCGCCCTTCGGCCTCGGCCCGCAGCAGGAGCCGGCGGACGATCTCGTCGTCGTCCGCCGAGATTTCCAGGACAGCATCCAGGGCGCCGCCGGTCTCCTCGAGGAGGCCGTCCAGATCCGCCAGCTGGCTGAGCGTGCGGGGGTAGCCGTCCAGGAGGAAGCCGGCCTTCGTGTCCGGCTCCTGCAGCCGTTCGCGCACCATGGCCGTGGTGAGATGGTCCGGCACGAGGTCGCCGGCATCGAGGTATTTCTGGGCCTCGACACCCAAGGGGGAGCGGTCGGCCAGGTGGGTGCGGAACATGTCTCCCGTGGAGATCTCCACGATGCCCAGCTGTTTGCTGATGCGGTGGGCCTGGGTGCCTTTGCCCGACCCCGGAGGGCCGATGATCAGTAATCTCGTCATGCGCTCATCCGTTCAGGTTTGTCAGGCTGCGATTTTATGGGTGACGCAAAAGCCTGTGATGCGCTCAGGCCAGGTTTTCCTTCAGCAGGGCGCGGTGTGCGACGGCCGCTTCCCCGTGCAGGGCGCGGCCCGCGTCGGTGAGTTCCAGGAACAGTGAACGCCGGTCATCCGCACAGGAACGGCGGGAGATGAGTCCGGCTTTCTCGAGCCGGTCCACCACCTTGGACATCGCGCTCTGGGTCATGGGCGTCCGCTCGCCGAGCTGCTTCATCCTGCACGCCGCGTCCGTGCTCTCGGCCACCAGGTCCAGGATTTCGAACTCGGTCAGCCCGATGCTGAAGCGCGATTCCAGGGCGCGATCGATCGCACCCGCGGTGCGGAAGTAGGTGCTCTGGATGCTGCGCCATTGCTCAACCAGCTGGCGGTCCTGCGGTGTTGCCATGCAGCGATTCTAGTTGATGACGAATTAAAAGTCCACGTCATAATATTCCTTGTCATTCAATGACGTGTCATATAAGTTGGAGCCATGACTTCAACTTCCACCCTTGAAAGATCTGCCGGCGAACGGCTGGCACCCGTGCGCTGGACCCGTGCGCAGTGGATGCTGCTCCTGGTCCTGTGCACCGTCCTGGCGCTCGATGCGCTGGACGTCTCCATGGTCGGCGTGGCGCTGCCCTCGATCGGCACCGAACTCCACCTGGGCACCGAATCCCTCCAATGGATCGTCTCCGCCTATGTGCTCGGCTACGGAAGTCTGCTCCTGCTGGGCGGGCGGATGGCGGACCTGCTCGGCCGGAGGCGCATCTTCCTCATTGCGCTCAGCGTGTTCGCCGCCGCCTCCCTGCTCGGCGGCCTGGTGGATGACCCCGCCCTGCTGATCGCCACCCGGTTCGTCAAAGGACTGGCCGCCGCCTTCACGGCTCCTGCCGGCTTCTCCATCATCACCACCAACTTCGCGGAAGGGCGTGAACGCAACCGCGCTGTCTCCATCTTCACCACCTTCGGCGCAAGCGGCTTCTCACTCGGCCTTGTCGTCGGAGGCCTCATGACTGCCATGAGCTGGCGCTGGACTTTCCTCGTCTCCGTACCCGTGGCGGTCGCCGTCGTGATTCTTGGCCTGAAGTACATCCCGCGGGACGGCGCCGCCGGCCAGGCCGAAGGCAAGGATCAAACCAGCGGACATGACATTTGGGGTGCCGTGACGCTCGCGGCCGGCATGCTGGGGCTGGTCTATACGCTGGTTTCGGCACCCGGGAACGGCTGGGGATCTGTGGCAACCATCGCCGGATTCGTGGCCTCCGCGGCGGTGCTGGCAGCGTTCGCGGTGATCGAAAACCGCGTCAGGCACCCCCTGATCCGGTTCAGCATCCTCAGGGAAGGCTGGGTTGCCCGCGCCAACCTGAGTGCCGTGGGGCTGTTCGGCTCGTATTTGAGTTTCCAGTTCATCCTGACGCTCTACCTGCAGTCCGTGCTGGGATGGAGCCCGCTGGGCATGGCGCTGGCGCTTCTTCCCACCGGCCTGCTGGTGGCCTCAAGCGCTCCCTTCGCGGACCGGCTCATCGACAAGTTTGGCGCCCCGCGCTTGATTCTGACCGGTCTGGCGGCGTTGGCGCTCGGCTACGTACTGTTCCTGCGGGTGGGCACCTCACCCAACTACGTGACGGATATCCTGCCGTCGGTCCTGCTGCTGGGCGTTGGCTTCGCGCTGGCATTCCCGTCCATCAACGTCCAGGCCACCGCCGGCATCCGGAATTCGGAACAAGGTCTCGCGGCCGGCCTGATCCAGACCAGCACGCAGGTGGGGGCCGCCCTGGTGCTTGCCGTCACCACGGCGATGGTCAGCGGTCACGGCAACGCGGCCGACGCCGGCACGGGAGGCGCCGTAGTGAACGCGGCGGAGATGCTGGAACAGTACCGTCCCGGCCTCATCCTGAGCGCGGCCGTGGCCATCGCTGCCCTGCTCATCGCCGCCACGCCATCCCGCCGCCGCCGGATGTCCGCCGCCGGATGTCCGCCGCCGCGGACCACGTGACGGCCTGACTCGTGAGTTGAAGCCGGGGGCGGTTGCCAGCGCCGCCCCCGGTTCCCGCGTGCTCTGGGCCGGTACGGTGAGCAGCCGGGGCCGGTGAGCGGGTGGGTGCGGTGAGCAGCCGGGGTCGGGCCTCACTTCCCCCGGCACGGGATTCGGCGAAAACCGCCCGTCCCCAACGGGCCCGGACGAGGCCCTGCACGCAACGATAGATTCCAGATACACATCCGAAACGTGGCGTCGCCGCCGCGAAACACTGCATGGCTACGCTGATGCCTACTTGGAAACCGTCGTCGGGACGGCGAATGGAAGGACACAGCCATGATGATCTGGAACAGCCTTACCCTCTTTCTTGACTCCCACCGCAGTGACCGCCACGAATTTGGCGGCGCCGGCTCCGAATTCCCCAGTGGCCAGTTGACGTCCGCTGCCTGGGCAGGATGGTGGCACGACGACGCCTAGGGCGCCGAAGGCGAAGGGCCGCCGGCTACTGCGCGGCGTCGAATCCGGCGAGCAGCCGCCGGGAAGCGGTGGCCATGTGTGAGCGCATCGTTTCCGTGACGGCGGCCGGATCGTGCGCTTCGAGGGCGGCGAAAATCTCGCCGTGTTCCTTCAGTGCGGCTGCGGCGTGGCCTTCGTCGGTGAGTGCGCGGTCCACCCAGATGCGCAACAGCGACCGGATGCTCTGGAGCAGCTCCCGGAGCACCTGATTGCCCGAGCTGACCGCGATTTCGCGGTGGAACGCGGCATCCGCCTCCACGAAGGCGGCCAGGTCCTCGAGGTTGTCCGCCATGGTCTGGAGGTTGGCGCGCATGCGGCCGAGGGCGTCGTCGTCAATGCGTTCCGCTGCCAGCTGCGCGGCCTGCACTTCCAGGCCGCTCCGGAGCTCCACGAGTTCGCGCGTCCGGGGTGCACCGAGCATCAGGCCCCAGCTGAGCGTGCGCGGCAGCAGCTCGGAAATGCCGTCACGCAGGTACGTCCCGGATCCCGGGCGGACAATCACGATGCCCAGGATTTCCAGCGCCGCCAGGGCTTCGCGCACGGCCGACCGGCCGACTCCCAACGAGGCCGCGAGCTGGCGTTCGGCGGGCAGCCTGGTTCCGACGGCGATCTCGCCGCTGGTGAAATAGGCCAGCAGGCGCTCCGCCACCTCCGAAACAACGGACCCCTGTTCCATTGAACCGAGGGCGGCACTGATCTTAGCCGTCGCGGCTGCGGAATTTTCGGACACCCCCAAAGCCTAGCAACCGGTCGGCCACTTTCCGGCGCGGACGGCCGCAAAAGGAAAAACACGTCAACCGGTTGACCAATTTGCGGTTCCGGACCTATGGTTGATCTCACACGCTTAAACCACTGCCGGTCCTCTGTCGGCGGACGGCATTGAGACCAACCCCCCGCCTCCAGTGCAGGATGCGGCCGGGACATCAACATCTAGGAGTCAACGTGGACACCACACAATCGGTGGTCGAAAAATCCGCAATCAGGAAAGTGGCAATCCGGCTGGTGCCGTTCGTCGCTTTGATGTTCTTCATCAACTACCTGGACCGGACGGCCATCTCCTTCGCAGGCCCCAACGGCATGAACACCGACCTCGCCCTCTCGGCAGCGCAGTTCGGCTTCGCGTCCGGCGTCTTCTTCATCGGCTACATCCTGCTGGAGATCCCCAGCAACCTGGCACTGCACAAGTTCGGCGCCCGCCGCTGGCTCGCCCGCATCATGGTCAGCTGGGGCATCGTCTCCCTCCTGTTCACGTGGGTGGGCAGCGTGGAGCACCTCTACATCCTCCGCTTCATCCTCGGCGTGGCCGAGGCTGGCTTCTTCCCCGGCGCCATCCTCTTCCTCAGCCTCTGGGTCCCGTCCCGGCACCGCAGCAAGATCCTCGCCCTGTTCTACCTGGCACAGCCGCTGACCACCGTCATCGGCGCCCCGCTGGCCGGCCTCCTCATCCAGCAGCACGGTCTCTTCGGCCTTTCCGGCTGGCGTGTCATGTTCCTTGGCGTAGCACTGCCGGCCATCATCGTCGGCATCATTGCCTGGTTCTACCTCGCCGATTCCCCGGCCAAGGCCAAGTGGCTCACCGCCGCGGAAAAGACCTGGCTGACCGGCGCCCTGGAGAAGGAAAAGTCGGAAACGGCCGCCAGCAACAAGCACGTCAGCGTCCGCACCGTGTTCGGCAACGGCAGGGTCTGGATGCTGTCGGCCATCTACTTCGGCTTCATCTACGGCCTGTACGCCCTGGGCTTCTTCCTGCCGACCATCATCGCCGGCTTCGAAGGCCTCTACGGCACCAAGTTCGACGTGCTCCAGAAAGGCCTGATCACCGCGATCCCGTACCTGCCCGCGGCCTTCGCCCTGTACTTCTGGTCCAAGGACGCCACCAAGCGCGGCGTCAAGACCTGGCACATCGCCCTGCCGGCCCTCATCGGCGGCCTGAGCATCCCCCTGGCGCTCTTCGCCGGCTCACCGGCCGCAACGATCGCCGTCATCACCGTCACGGCCATGTCGATCTTCGCCGCACTCCCCAACTTCTGGACCGTGCCCACCCAGTTCCTCACCGGAGCAGCAGCCGCGGCCGGCATCGCCCTGATCAACACCGTGGGCAACCTGGCAGGCTTCAGCGCCGGGTACGTCACGGGCTGGCTCAAGGACTGGACCGGCGGCTACACGGTCCCGATGTTCGTCGTCGGCGGCTTCATGCTCCTGTCCGCCGTCCTCATGGTGGTGCTGAGCCGCTCCGGCAAGGTCAGCGAGGGCATCCCGGCCGAGGCCCTGGATCCTGCGGGAGCCGGGCACCACGCCGAGCCGTAACCGACCCGGGGGCGTCCCCCTTTACCAGGGGACGCCCCCGCACCAACCACCGAATCTCGACTTCCCCAGTTAGGCCCAGGAGCTCCGCATGACCCGCCTGTTCAATGAACCCGCAGCCTTCGCCGACGAGATGATCGAAGGCTTCGTCGCCTCCCACGGCCGCTGGGTAAGGCGCGTTTCCGGCGGCGTCGTCCGCAACACGCAGAGCACCCCGGACACGGTTGCCCTCGTGATCGGCGGCGGCTCCGGCCACTATCCGGCGTTCGCCGGGCTGGTGGGCCAGGGCCTGGCGCACGGCGCGGCGATGGGGAACCTGTTCGCGTCCCCCTCGGCCCAGCAGGTCTACAACGTGGCCAAGGCCGCCAACAACGGAGCCGGCGTGCTGCTCGGCTACGGCAACTACGCCGGCGACGTCCTGCACTTCAATCAGGCCCAGGACCGCCTCCGCAAGGAAGGCATCGACTGCCGCAGCATCGCCGTCACCGACGACGTCTCCTCCGCCCCGCCCGAGGAACGCGGCAAGCGCCGCGGCATCGCCGGCGACCTGACCGTGTTCAAGGTGGCCGCCGCCGCCGCGGAGGCCGGCTACTCCATGGACGCCACGGTGGAAATCGCCGCGCGCGCCAACGACCGCACCCGCTCCTTCGGCGTCGCCTTCACCGGCTGCACCCTGCCGGGCGCCGACCACCCGCTGTTCTCCGTCCCCGAGGGCCGGATGGCCGTGGGCATGGGCATCCACGGCGAACCCGGCATCGGCGAGACGGACATCCCGACGGCGGACGAACTCGCCGAACTGCTGGTCGCCAAGCTCCTCACCGAAATCCCCGACGGCATCGCCATCGCAGGAGAAGCAGCCGGCACCCGCGTGGTCCCCATCCTCAACGGCCTGGGCAGCGTCAAGTACGAGGAGCTCTTCGTGGTCTACCGCCGCGTCGCCCGGCTCCTGGCCGACGCCGGCCTGGAAGCCGTGGACCCGCAGGTGGGCGAGCTCGTCACCAGCTTCGACATGGCGGGCACCTCGCTGACCCTGTTCTGGCTCGACGACGAACTCGAGTCGCTCTGGAACGCTCCCGCCGACGCCCCGGCTTTCCGCCGCGGCGCCGTCACCGCAGCGGCACTGGAAGCTGGTGCCGGAGGCACAGACAACGGCGCGCTGGCCGACGTCGAACTTTCCATCCCCGACGCAACGGAGGAGTCCCGCGCCGGTGCCGCCCGGGTCCTCGCCGCGCTGGGCGCCGCGAAGGATGTGGTGGACGCCAACGCCGACGAACTGGGCCGCATCGACGCGATTGCCGGCGACGGCGATCACGGCATCGGCATGGAACGCGGCGTCCGCGCCGCCGTCGGCGCCGCAACGGACGCCGTCGCCCGTGGTGCAGGAGCCGGCACCACCCTGCACTTCGCGGCTGACGCCTGGGCCGACAAGGCCGGCGGAACCTCTGGCGCCCTCTGGGGCATGGCCCTTCGGGCCGTCGGAGACGCGGTGGGCGACAGCAACGCGCCGGACGCCGGCGCTGTCGCCGCCGGAGTCGCGCAGGCCGCCGCCGCGATCATGGACTTCGGAAAGGCCAAGCCCGGGGACAAGACCCTCGTGGACGTGCTGGTCCCGTTCCGCGATTCCCTGGCCGCCGGCGTGGACGCCGGGAAGTCCCTCACGGACGCCTGGGCCACCGCCGCCTCCGTGGCGCAGCAGGCCGCCGAGGACACCGCCCAGCTGCTGCCCCTCATGGGCCGCGCCCGCCCGCACGCCGAGAAGAGCCTCGGCACCCCCGACGCAGGCGCCGTCTCCATGGCGCTGATCGTCCGGGCCATCCACAACACCCTGTCCGAGGACACCCCCACCGTGAACACCCCCACCGTGAACACCCCCGCCGTAAACACCACAGCTAAGGAAAACGCATGAGCGCCAAACTGCGCCTGGTCATCGGAGCCGACGACGCCGGATTCGAATACAAGGAAGCCCTGAAGGCTGACCTGGAGGCCTCCGACCTGGTCGAGTCCGTGACCGACGTCGGAGTGGACGCCACCAGCCACACCCCCTACCCGTCCGTGGCCATCGCTGCCGCCGAGCTCATCGCCGCCGGCAAGGCCGACCGTGCGCTGCTGGTCTGCGGCACCGGACTCGGCGTGGCCATCGCCGCGAACAAGGTCCCCGGCGTCCGCGCCGTCACCGCCCACGACTCCTTCTCGGTGGAACGCTCCGTGCTGAGCAACAACGCCCAGGTCCTCACCTTCGGCCAGCGCGTCGTCGGCCTGGAACTGGCCCGCCGGCTCGCCCGCGAATGGCTCACCTACACGTTTGACGAAAGCTCCGCCTCGGCCGAGAAAGTCACCATGATTAAGGACTACGAGGGTGTCACTTCCTGCTAACACCGCCGCCGGCGGGACGTGCGCAGCCGGCACCACGGGCCCAAAGGCCATCATCGGCGTCAGCCTGAAGATGTACTTCGGCTACCAGCGCTCGGTCGACTACTGCCGCGAGGTGGCCACGATCGCGCTGGCCCACCCCGCAGTGCAAAGCGGTGACATCGAACTCTTCGTCCTGCCGATCCTTCCCGTCCTCCCAGAAGCGGCCCGGATCCTCGGCGCCGCCGGGGCGGCGGCCGGCGCCCAGGACATCTTCTGGGAGGACCAGGGCGCCTTTACCGGCGAGGTCGGCGGCGCGGCCGTGGCCGAGCTCGGCGGCCGGTACGCGGAAATCGGCCACGCCGAGCGCCGCCGGATCTTTGGCGAGGATGACAGGATCATCGGGCTCAAGACGGCCGCCGCCTACCGCAACGGCCTCACCCCGGTCCTGTGCGTCGGTGAGCTGCAGCAGGGATCGGTGGAAGAAGCCATCACCCGCTGCACGGCCGAGATCGACGGTGCGCTGAACGGGGCGCAGTCCCTCGGACCTGCCCGCCGGACCATCGTGGCCTATGAGCCGCAGTGGGCCATCGGCGCCCCGGAACCCGCCACACCGCCGTACATCAGCGCCGTCATCGCCGGGCTGGATGCGCACCTGCGCGCCCTGCCGGGCCAGGCCGAAAGCCGGGTCATCTACGGCGGCAGCGCCGGGCCCGGCCTCATCAGCCAGTTGGACATGTCCGTCGCAGGCCTGTTCCTGGGCCGCTTCGCGCACAACCCGGCAGCACTCCGGGAGATCCTGGACGAGACCGCCGAACGGCTCGGCCTGCTGGAACCCGTGGGAGGAAGGGCATGAGCTCAACCATCGGACTCAGTTCCTACGCCTTCTTCTGGCAGCTGTCGGACAAGGTCGCCGAACCCCTCACCATCCACCAGGTCCTGGAGAAAACCGCGGCCCTGGGCGTGGAGCTCTTCCAGATCTGCGACTATGCACCGCTGGAGGAGATGACGGACGCGGAACTCAAGGAGATCAGGGCCACGGCGGACAGCCTGCGCATCGCACTCGAACTGGGCACCAAGGGCATCCGTCCGGAGCACCTCCGCAAGTTCCTGCACATCGCCGGCCTGCTTGGCGCGCCGCTGCTGCGGACCATGTTCAACGTCCCGGGCCACACCCCGACGGCGGACGAGGCAGCGGCGATCTTCACCGAGGTCCTGCCGGAGTTCGAGGCAGCCGGAGTGAAGATCGCCGTCGAAACCTACGAACAGGTGCCCACCGCCCGGATCCTGGACGTGGTCCGCCGCGTGGACAGCCCGTTCCTGGGCATCTGCAGCGACCCGGCCAACACGGTCGCGGCACTGGAGATGCCGCGCGAGGTGATTGACGCCGTCGCGCCCTATGTCCTGAACATGCACATCAAAGACTTTGCGTTCAGCCGCAAGGAGGGGTGGGTCGGGTTCACATACTCCGGCGCGCCGCTCGGCGAAGGCCTTCTCGACTATGACTACATGGCCGGAAAGTTTCAGCCCCACGAAAGAAACATCAACCAGATCGTCGAACACTGGCTGCCGTGGCAGGACTCCGAAGCGGACACCGTCCGCCTCGAAAACCAGTGGACCCAGCAGAGCCTCGATTTCCTAAGGAGCAAATGAAATGTCAGCAGAAAACTTGACCGTCGCCGTCATCGGAGCCGGAGGCAAAATGGGGATGCGCGTTTCCCGGAACCTCCAGAAGAGCGCCCACACCGTCTTCTACAGCGAAAACTCTCCCGCCGGCCAGGATCGCGTCCGCGCCGAAGGCCGCGACATCACCAGCACGGATGACGCCGTGAAGGGCGCCGACGTGGTGATCCTCGCCGTCCCGGACACCGTCCTGGGCGTCGTGTCCGAAGGCGTCGTGCCGCAGATGAAGTCCGGCGCGATCCTGCTCACCCTGGACCCCGCCGCCGCCTACGCCGGCCTGCTGGCCAAGCGCGCAGACGTGGTCCAGGCCGTGGCGCACCCGTGCCACCCGTCCGTGTTCCTGGAGCGCACCACCAAGGAAGAATGGGCCGACACCTTCGGCGGCGAAGGCGCCCCGCAGAACGTGGTTGCCGCGATCGACGAGAACACCCCGGCAGTAACCCGCGATTCGGCCGAGGCCGTCATCCGCACCATCTACGCCCCCGTGATCGACGTGCACTGGGTCACCGTCAAGCAGCTGGCCATCCTCGAGCCCACCCTGGTGGAGACGGTGGCCTGCATGATCGGCACCCTGCTCAACGAGGCGCTGCACGAGACCGTGCACACCGCCGGCGTCCCGGAGGAAGCCGCCAAGGCCATGCTGTTCGGTCACATCCAGATTGCCCTGACCAATGCCCTCCGCGGCTCCAACCCGTTCTCCGAGGCCTGCGAAATCGCCATCCAGTACGGCAAGAACACCATCATCAAGGACGACTGGAAGAAGATCTTCGACGACTCCGAGCTGGACGGCGTCATCGCCAAAATGCTCAAGCTCGACGCAGTCAAGCGCTAGGCAGCGTCCGTGCGCTGCGCCCGCTGACATGATTGTGAGCGGGCGCAGAGCGGCTGCTCGCGGCCGATGCTGCCGCAGTCCTCAAACCGCAGGGGTCGGGGCCGCACACGTCTATGGCCACTCGACGGCCTGACGCATCGCCCAGTGGCTCGCCATCGACTACCCGCAAAGCCTGCAGGCACTGTTCCTTGCGGCAACGAGCGGCGGGAGGGAACCCGCGGGGAAGGCAATGCCGCCGCCATGAATGCACTGCTGAGCGCGGACGTCGACCGCATGGCTGACGCCGCTGCCGAACGCCGTCCTGTTGCATCAGCACATCCGCCGCTCCACCCTGGTGAAGGTCCCCGGCGCACGGCATGGCGCGAAAAATATCTTCGGGATGGCCGGCCTGCCGGGACGCCGGCGGCGGACTTGACTTGAACCGGCCCCGGTTTTCCGCCACCCGCGGTTCGGGCATGTCCCGCGGGCGCAGCCCGTCCGGGCGCTTTATGCAAACGAATGGATTTGCGCTGTGTTAAGCGCTTTGTTGCGGCTGAAGGCGGTGTTTCTTCTCACCGTGGGGCACCCTTGCGGCCGTCCTTGGAGCGTCCATAGCGTGGATGGGGAACCTTCGAACGAACCAAGGACTGATATGCCTGCCCCAGCCACCACGGATCCCGATTCCCGCTCCGCCACCAACAGCCGGCCCCCGCTCCTGACGCTCCTGAAATCCGGACTTCGCTGGGATCTTCCGGCGTCCCTTGTGGTCTTCCTCGTTGCCGTTCCGCTGTCGCTCGGAATCGCCGCGGCGTCCGGCGCGCCGGTGATGGCGGGCCTCATCGCGGCGGCGGTCGGGGGCATTGTGGCCGGCAGCCTCGGCGGCTCGCCACTGCAGGTCAGCGGCCCCGCCGCGGGACTGACTGTCATCGTCGCGGGCCTGATCGAGCAGTTCGGCTGGCCCGCCACTTGTGCCATCACCGCGGCCGCCGGCGTCCTGCAGGCGCTCCTCGGCCTGGCCCGGGTGGGACGCGTGGCCCTCGCCATCGCCCCCGTCGTCGTGCACGCCATGCTGGCGGGAATCGGCATCATCATCGTCCTGCAGCAGCTGCACGTGATGCTCGGTGCCGAGGCCGGCGAGGCGGCATGGCAGAACCTCGCGTCGCTTCCGGCCAGCATCGCCGCCCTTGACCCGCAGGCAGCCTTCCTCGGTGCCGTCGTCATCGCCCTGCTGCTCGCCTGGAAGCACATGCCTGCGCCTGTCCGCCGCGTCCCGGGCCCGCTGGTTGCGGTGATCGCCGGCACGGCGCTTTCGCTGCCGTTCAATACCGACGTCGACCGGATCACCTTCGACGGCTCCCTCCTGGACGCGCTGTCCATCCCCCATGTTCCGCAAGGGGAGTGGGGCGCCGTCGTCGTGGGCGTCATCACCATCGCCCTGGTGGCCAGCGTCGAGTCGCTGCTCTCCGCCGTCGCCGTGGACAAGATGCACCACGGCGAGCGGACGGATTTCAACCGTGAACTCCTCGGCCAGGGCGCCGCCAACGTGACATCCGGCCTGCTCGGCGGCCTGCCCGTCACCGGCGTGATCGTGCGCAGCGCGACGAACCTCGAAGCCGGGGCGCGGACCCGCAAATCCGCCGTCCTCCACGGCATCTGGGTCCTGGTGTTCTCGCTGCTGCTCGCCGGGCTGATCCAGCTGGTTCCGGAGGCCGTGCTGGCGGGCCTGCTCATCATTATCGGCCTGCGGCTGGTGAAGGTGGCCGACTTCAAGACCGCCCGGCTGACAGGTGACATGACCGTCTATGCGCTGACACTTTTCACCGTGGTGTTCGTCAACCTCCTGGCCGGCGTGCTGACCGGGCTGGGCCTGGCCGTGCTGCTGGTCCTCTGGCGCGTGGTCCGCGCCAGGATTCACGCAGAGCCGCTGGGCGGATCCGACGGGCAGCGCTGGCGCGTGGTCATTGACGGCTCCTGCAGCTTCCTCTCGCTTCCCCGCCTCAGCAAGGTGCTGGCCTCGGTGCCGCCGGCCTCGCGGGTGACCGTCGAACTGGACGTCGATTTCCTTGACCACCCGGTCCACGACACCCTGGATGCCTGGCGCCTCCGGCACGTGGGCAACGGCGGCACCGTGGAGATTGAGGAAAGCGGCACCGCAAGGCTCCATGAGGCGCAGGCCGGCCCTCCCGTGCGGGGCAACTCACGCTCCGCGCTCCGCGGCGGGTTTGCCCCCTGGCGCAGCTGGCAGGGCGACGGCGTGGCAGAAACCGCAGGCGCCGCGGGGGAGCGGATTCCGGCACCGGTGCGGTCGGTGCTCACCGGCGTGGACAGCTACCACCGCCGCCACGCACACCTGCTCCGGCCCCACGTCCAGGAACTGTCCACGTTCCAGGACCCGGACACCTTGTTCATCACCTGCGCTGATTCCCGGCTCGTGCCGAACCTGATCACGAGCAGCGGTCCGGGGGACCTGTTTACGGTGCGGAACGTGGGCAACGTGGTGGGAAGCGAAAGCCTTGACCCCTCCGTTGAAGCAGCCCTGGACTTCGCGCTCGACGAGCTGTCCATCAAATCGGTGGTCATCTGCGGGCATTCGGGCTGCGGCGCCATGACCGCACTGCTGGCCGGGGCCGGCCCCGCCGAGGCGGCGGACCGCAGCCCCGTCGAAGCGTGGCTGGAGCACGGCCGGCCCAGCCTGGCGGCAGTCCGCGCTGGCCACCCGGTGCAGGCGGCCGCAGCAGAGGCCGGTTACGGAGCCGTGGACCAGCTGGCCATGGTCAACGTGGCCGTCCAGCTGGAGCTGCTGCAGCGCCACGCCGGCCTCGCGAAGGCACTCCTTGCCGACCAGGTGCACGTCACCGGCCTGTTCTATGACATCGCCACGGCCCGGGTTCTGCAGATCACGCCCTCCGGAATCAGCCACCTGGATCCGCTGCCGGGCAATGCCGACGCCGGTACCGGTGCCGAGCCCGACACTAAGGGCGGGGCGCCGCTGCCGGAGCCCGCCGCTGCCCGCTAGACGATATGAAGTGTGGCGGGCCGGTCCCTGATGTAGGACTGGAACCTCGGGTTCAAAGAGGTTCGTGGGTTGCCGGGCCACGGTCTGTTCCGCCACCAAGAGGCGG
>NZ_JBDLAK010000015.1:0-130095 GCF_039748055.1 Burkholderia sp. RS01 | reverse complement strand
CAGGCCATCGTCGGACTCGGCGGCCAGGTCTTCATGCACAAAAACTCCCAACAGGCACTACACGACTTCCGCCCCTACTTCGACAACTCCCCCGTCTACGGCGGCGGCCCCTCACTCGAAGAAATCACCAACCACACACCCCTCACCGTAGGCAGCCCCCAAGAAGTCATCGACAAAACCCTGACCTTCCGCGAAACCTTCGGAGACTACCAACGCCAACTCTTCTCCCTGGACATGGGCGGCATCCCCCTCAAAACCGCACTGGAACAACTCGACCACCTCGGCGAAATCCTCCCCACACTACGGCACGAATTCGCCGCCAACCGCCCCAAAGAAATACCCCCAGGCCCCACCCACCCCGCAACAACAACCTAAAACCCCAACAAAAAAGCCCGACCGGAAACCCGGCCGAGCTCATTTTGCATCTGGTGAGCTTGGAGACTCACGCCCCCGGCTGCGAACGGTGGCACTGCGATCCGGGCGGCGACAGGCCGGGCGCGCACTGCTCGGCTAAGACGCGTCTGGAGTAGCAGAAGCTAAGAGAGCAGAGTCAAGGCGTCGGGTCCATTTGGTTCGAAGCCCGTGTTCGGATTCAGGACGGACGACCCTGGCCAGACACTCCGCAGGTTGGTGGTCATGTCACTCCCGGAACTTTCCATCATGTGCAAGCGGGCCCAACGGAACGAGTTGTGACAAAGCCTGGAACGACGTCATCCACGACCTCGAACCCGACCAGCAAACGCAGCTGCTGGCCACGCTGGAACCGTGGAGACGAGCCTCGCCAAGACTGGCGCCGATGAAGGCTGACTCCGGCCTCCTGCGTCATCCAACAGTTTTCTGCAGCTAGGATGAGCCGTCCGGTGACCCACCGCAAAGGATCCGATACGTAACTGAACAAACAGGAACGGCTACCAGGACACGCAGCCAATCGAGAGCGGTCATAATTACGAGGAGGCATCGATGACTGAAAAACGGACGCCGGCCTCTTTCGTGGCAGGCACGCGCCCAGATTGGGCCCCGGGGGGCATCATGAAGCGCCGAGGTCCCGTCTCGCGGCAGCACAAGACAAGGCTGACCATCGTATCCGTCACGCTCACGCTCTACTTTGCGCTCTCACTCACGCGCGACTTGGCTGCAGGAAGCAACACCTGGGCTATCTACATTCCAGGTCTATTTACCAGTCTGGCCATGACCATCCTTGTTCAGCGGATCAGCACCGATGACGGTGACAATTCAAGCGACAGACCGAACTGACCAATTCGCAGTCGGTGTTGCAACGTCCAGGCGAAACCGCCGACACTCCTGACCGCACTCGAAACGGCCGGAGACGTTGTGGATTCACAGCCGCCCGGTCGTGAGCATGTGGCTGATCTGGTTTGCGGCGCCCACAACCCCGGCGGCGTGCTCCTCCACGTCGGAGGTGCTTGCGATTGCCACTACGGCGACGACATCACCGGACGGGTCGAAAACGGGGGCGCCGATGGCGTGGATTCCCTCAATCACTTCGCCGTGCGAGACAAGGTACCCCTGTTCCTTGATGTGCTCAAAGGCGCCAGTGTCGACAGCCTCCCCTGCGCGGTACAGGTACCGCCGCCGGGCCTCGGCCGGCAAGTGCGCAAGAACGAGTCGTCCCACCCCGCGTGAAAGTGGAATCCGCTGGGCGGTTGGAAAACTGACAGAGAGCCTGTCCTGGGGCGTGCAGACAAGTGCCGCTACGAGCGCATCTGATTGCCGAAGGTGCAAAAGCGCGGTCGTGTGCGTGTCCGCCATCAGCCCCTGAATAACAGGTTTTGCCAGCCGGGCTATGTCCAGGCGTTCACCGGCGACGTTGCCGAGCCAGGCCAATGTGAACCCGAGATCGTACTCCAAGGAGACCGGATCCCGGCGCAGAAGGCCAGCGGCCTCCAAGGAGGACAGAAGCCGTCCGACGTTCCGCCGCGGAAGACCCAAATCGCTAATGATCTCAGATAGTCGCATGGGACCGCGGCGGCCCAGGGCCGATTATCGATTCCTTCGAAGAAACCCACCCCGGCTTCGAGGAAGCACTGTTGGCCAAACACCCATTCGGCCGCCTCGGTGCGCCACGAAACGTTGCAGGGGCCGTCGCCTGACTCGGTTCTGACGCCGCCTCGTTCGCCACCGGGTCGTTGTTCAACATCGCCGGAGGCCATCTCGATATCTAGCGCCCCAGGTCGGACAGAGTAGGGCCCTAGGACCTTACTCTTTGTAGTGGCCCGCCGAACCGACGCACACAGGCGGCGATTTCTTGGAACTGGTCCGTTAGGGGTACCCGGGCCAGGAAATCAGACGAGGATCCGTTTCACCTGACCAGCAGCGTCCACGAGCAACTTCGCCAATTCCGTCGATAGCTGCTCGTTCATTCGATGTGCAGGTACTGACACGTTCAGCCCGTAAACGTTCCCGTCTGGACTGTTTACCGCAACACCCACCGAAGTGACACCGTCCTCGCTCTCCTCATGGCTGGAGGAATAACCAGCCTCCCTGATTTTGGCCAGCGACACTTCCAAAACCGTGCGTGAGGTGATGGAAGATCGGGTCAGTCCGGGAAGTTCTTCGTTTGGAAAGAGTCTGCGGAACGCCTCCGTCGACAACGTACTGAGCATCGCCTTTCCAGTTGCAGTGCAGTTGGCCGGCAAGAGCATCCCTTGACGGGAAGCCACCCGGACGGCCCGAGAGCTCTCTACGGCATCGAGGAAGTTGACGTTCGCACCATCAAGCTTCACGAAGTGGACCGTCTCGCCGGTTTCCAGATTGAGCCGCTCGAGCGTCGGGCGTACAAGTGAGCGGATGTCCACCTGCTTGCGGATGGCGAGGGCAATCGCACCAAGTGCTTGCCCAGGTTCGTAGGCTTTTGTCGCAGGGTTCTGCCGAATAAATCCACGGTACTGCAACATGCCCAGCAGCCTGTGCGCGGTTGATGAGGCAACGCCAAGGTAGTTGCTCGCATCCGTCAATCGAATACTTGGCCGATTCTCAAGCAGTCGCAAGAGACGCAGCGCATTGTCCACTGATTCAATCGGGTACTGCGGCGGAGGACCATACTCGTCGTCCGTGTCCGCTCCCTTTTTTGGCATGGACCCTATCGTACCGGCGGTGGACAAATCGGCCTCCTCACACTTGTAAGTCGAAGGGATCGTCAGTTGGCTGTCGTTCAGTGATATGCCCCTCCGGGCTTAATGCCATGGTGGCAGCCGAGTGGCGAAAGTTCGTCAAAGATCTGACGAACCAGCTGCCGATCCAATGGAGCGCAGGGACGAAGCGTAACCACGACGGCCTCCTGTGGGGGACCAAATACGTAAGATGGTCAGGTCTGCCGCAGGAGGCCGCTGAGGTATCTGCGATTCAGCCAGCTGATCAAGAACCCGCGCACCGTTCGGACGGTTAAGGGATTTCAATCATCCAGCACTCAAACATTTGACTGCTCCTTCCTTCGAATCATCGCGTTGATAACCTTTTCCTCCGTGTAGGAGAAAAGCTCCTCCATGGACTCTTCTTTTCCGCCCACCCCCGAGGCCTTGACACCCCCGTAGGGCACGTTTGGGAAGTGGGCCGACGAGCCGTTGATCCAAATGAATCCAGTCTCCAGGGTCCCGGCAACACGAAAAGCCCGATCTAGATCGTTGGTCCAGATCGCGCCCGTGAGTCCATACCGAACGCCGTTGGCGATCTCGACCGCTTCAGACTCAGTCTGGAACTTCAGCACAGAGAGCACAGGACCGAAGACTTCCTGTTGACCGATCCTTGCATTGGGGGTCACGCCGCTGAGTACGGTTGGTTCGAAATGGAAGGACTGAGTCCCCTCGGGAATGGACCCCCCCGTCACCAGGCTGGCACCTTCTTCAAGCGCCATTTGAACGAAGTCCGCTGTCTTTCGCTGTGCGGATTCGCTGACCATGGTCCCCTGGGTGGTGTCCTCCTCCAGCGGGTCACCCAGCCGAATATCGGCCACGACTTTGGCGATCTCGTCCAGAAGGTCATCATGGATGGACTCGTGCACCAGAAGTCTCGACGTCGAGCCACACGATTGCCCGGCCCACGTGAAGTTCATCCCGGCCACCGCTCCACGAGCGGCTTCCTTCAGGTCTGCATCCGGGAAGACGAGCATGGCGTTCTTCCCTCCCAGCTCAAGACTGACCTGCTTGACTCCGGTTTCGGCCGCAGCACGTTGAATAGCCCGACCAGTGGATTCCGAACCAATGAAGCCAATTCGCCGGACGTCTTCATGACGGACGAGCCTGTCAGGAACAGCCGAACCGTTTCCAACGACGATATTCAGGACTCCCCGCGGAAAGACTTCCCGGGCCAGTTCCCCCAGTCGAAGGGTCGACATAGGGCCGAGTTCCGGCGGCTTGATCACGCAGGGATTTCCCGCGACGAGCGGAGCCGCAACTCGGCACGCGAACATCAGCGGATGGTTGAACGGGAAAACCTTCGCGACCACGCCCACCGGCTCCCGAACCGTCAAATGCAAGGCATCCCCACCCGGGATGGTTTGCCCCTTGAGTTCCAGGGCAAGTCCTGCATACATCCTCATCTGGTTGACAGCTATTTTGACGTCGTTGCGCGCGTTCCCGATGGTCGACCCCACATCAAGGACATCAAGAAGCGCAAGCTCTTCCGCGTGCGCCTCCACAAGGTCAGCCAAAGCTCTGACACGCTCAACACGATCCGCGAGGTGTGTCGTCTTCCATGCCAATCGTGCCTTTGCCGCCGCAGCTACCGCTGCATCGACATCCTCCGGGGCTGCATCTGGAACCTTCGCAAGTGCTTGCCGGGTATAGGGGTCGAAGGTTTCGAACACCGCGCCCGACGAGGCCTCACGCAGGTCACCGTCAATAAGCATCCGAAACGGGCGCCCGAGCGTCTCAGCAATTTCCTGGGAGCGCCGGTCGCGCGCCGTTTCCAGTTCAGTCCTCATTCCCTACCTCCTCGGTTGCCTGCGCCCGCCAAACGCCCCAGGCCCTGAGAGCCTGCCCGCCAACAGACTGATCCGCGCTCTTGGCCTCGCCGTCACTGAGGAATCGCGGAGTCCCCAGAGCCGACGCTTCGAACTGTGTCCGCGCGTTTACCTCGGTATAGACCGCCCGGTACACGGCTTCGGGCAATGACGACCCAACGGCGATCGACCCGTGGCCACGCATGAGAGCCACGCTTCCTTCTCCAAGGACGCCAGCCAGTTGAGAGCCGAGCTGGCAATTGGTAATCAGCAGGTCGCTACTATTGCCGGCGAAATCACTGATCTCGAAAACCGGAGTTCGTTCCGGGTTCAGGAATCCTGCCATGTGGATCACCGGACGGAAGGGTGCTTCGACCACGCTGAACGGCACCACAGCTGGGGAATGGCTGTGCACCACGGACATCACGTCAGGACGTCTTCGATAGATCTCCGCGTGAATGAACCGTTCAAGGTAGGCCGGGCGATCATCGTCCAGCACAGCTCCCTCCAAGTCATGCACCATCAAGTCGTGGTGAGTGACGGACCCCGGAGCCAGATTTCGGGACAACAGGAACGTCGAAGCGCCTGGGGCCGACCGGGCACTCACATGACCGAATGCATCCAGGACACCCTGACGGACAAGTATCCGGTTTGCCGCCACCAAGTCGGTCTTCAGGCCGGCATCACGGGAATCACGTTTCTGGATTTCAGTTGTGGTCATTTTCATTCTTTCCTTTACTTTCTCGTACCAGTCCGGCCACCATCGCAGGGGCGTAACCGGGATCAATCACAACGTCCACGACGACGCTCGCTCCGGATTGAACCTCCGCCACGGCCTGCGCCAGGACATCGTTCAGTTCCTTGACGTCGGAAATGGGCCCGTAGCCCACCAGCCCCTGGGCCCGAGCCATACCCGCAAGATCCGGTGCCGGGTCGTCAATTTGCTGGCCAACCCACTTTCGGGACACGTCTCGGCTTCGAATGTTGGCTACTCGTTCCTGATGTATCACGTCGTTGAAGTAGGCCCTGTTGTTCGCGACGACAATGAGCATCGGAATCTTTTGGTTGGCAGCAGTCCACAGTGCCTGCACCCCCATCATGTAATCGCCGTCGCCGAGCACAGACACGGCTAGGCGGTCGGTTTCCTTGAGGGCAAGCGCGGCACCGACCGACATGCCCGGACCGGAACCGATCCCGCCCCCACCGTCATAGCCGAGGTAGGAAAGTGGGTGATCAAAGGCCCAGCTGTCACCATCCCAACCCAGAGGCAGCCTGGCGAATGTGGGGTTGGAACCGGCGAGGTTCAGCTGCAGAGCCGACGCGAGGATGGACAGTGTGATCGCTTCCGCATCAGTCGCCGGCAGGTTCAGCGTTTGAGATCGCCTGTCCAGGGCCTTCCCTGCGGGAAGCCGATCCAGCAGTGATTCGACGGCATCGTCGGGATCAGCAGGCAACCAAACAGTGGTCTCCGGGCGTGCCTGGTGGTCCTTACTCCATCCGTTGGCCAACAGTGGGTCGAGGGTGGCAGAAACCACAGGAACGTCTTGGACTTCCGCCTGCTTCAGAGTCCCGGCCAGGTCGATCCAGTTCAGATCGAGGACAAGGTCGGCATTCTGCAGGACGTCTTTCCCCTGACTGCTCAGGAAGAATCCCGGACCGTCCACATGGGCGGGGTGGGTCATCGGGAACATTGTCCCTGCCTTCAGGTCCGTGATGACCCGCGCACCCAGAGCCTCGGCCAGCTGAATCCGCCGCTGCCACGACGCCTCATCCCGCTTGCCGGGTCCAGCCAGAATGACAGGGTGTTTGGCGGTCGACAGCAAAGCGGCTGCTCGGTCCAGGGACTGCCGACTGGCCGAAGGTTGGTCCACACTTGGTCCACGTGACACGCTAGGCATCCGGACCGCATCCGTGAGACGTTCCTCTTGAACGGCCGCGTCCATCACCACGTATGTTGGCGCCTTCGGCGACGTGCGAGTGAAGTCCCAGGCTCGCGCCAGTGACTCAAGGGTAGCCGGCACCGAGGTGGGCGTGTCATCCCACTTAACGAAATTACGCACGATGGCCGGCTGGTCCGCAGAAGTGTGGATCCAATCGATCCACGGTCGTCTTGCGGCCGCATCGAGCGGCCCCGTGGCTCCAATGATCAACATGGGGGCACGATCGCACCACGCGTTGTAGATGGCCATGCTCGCATGCATGAGGCCGACATTGCTGTGCAGTGCCACGGCCATAGGCGTTCCCGTGATCTTCGACCACCCGTGGGCAATGGCAACGGCATGCTCCTCATGGAGGCAAACCAAGATCCCCGGAGCATCATCTCCCGCGTAATTCACCAAACTGTCATGAAGCCCTCGGAAGCTCGCACCAGGATTCAGTGCAATCCAGGGAATACCAGTCGCTTCCAGGAAGTCAACAACAGCATCGCTGCCCCACTCAGCGTTTCTTTTGGCGACATCATTTGTCGCAGAAACAGTCTCAACTTCATTCACGTTTTGTCTCCTCATCCCATTCCGGGAAGTATGAATAGCATGGTTACAATCGGGGCCGTGACAACCATGGCTGCCCCCCACCGGAGAAGACCGCGGTAAACCCGCTGGTGGTCTTCCGGATCTGCATTCGAAAGCGCGAGGGCGCCGATGGTGGAAAATGGTGTCGAATCAACCACTGTTGCGCTGATCGTCAAAGCTATGGTCAGGCCAATGACCGAAATGTCGCCGCTCACAAGGAAGGGCATCGCAAGAGGGATCAGCGCGGCAATGATGCCCGCGCTGGACGCGAATGCTGAAACCACTGCGCCAATCAAGCAGAGGATGAACGCGGTCAACAGTGGTGATCCAAGATTGTTGGCCAAGTTGCCCATGAAGTCGATGGTGCCCATTCCTTTGAGAACGCCAACGAACGCAACCACGCCCGTGATCAGAAGGACAACCCCCCACGCGATCTTCTTGGGAGCCTCGGCGAAGGACTTGGGTGCGGCCACCATCAAACCAACCGCTGCAGTCAAAGCCAATAGGCCAATGTCCGCCAAACCGAGCATGGCGACCGTCCCGACAACCAGGATGATCAACAACGTGATGCCACGAATGGGGGTGAATCTGATCGGCTCATCTGCGCCGTTGTCAGTGGCGGAAGTTCCGGAGTTGCTCACGTGAACGGGCCCGTCATCGCCAGCGCCCAAAGTGCCTGCCGACCCGCCTCGGACGGTCACCAACTCACGAGAGTTTACAGACAAGATTCGTGACGCGCGTTCCTCCTTGACGAGTCGGAGTCCGCCAAAGACCAGGTAAATCACCACACCGAGGATGACGTTGTACGAGGCGTTTGCCAGGAACAGAAGGATCGGCTGTGGTTCTAGACCGCCTCTTGTCAGGGTGCCGTTGACGGTTGCACCGAGCAGGTTGACCGGCGAGAAGTTTCCACATGATGCTCCGTGAAGAATCATCAGTGCCGCGAGCACCGGATTGATGCCGTGGCGCTTCGCCAGCCTCATGCCGATGGGCGCCACTAGGGCGACCACAGCCGGGGCGAGAGCGCCGACGCTGGTGACGATGCCGGCGATGGCGAACAAGAGCCACGGCATCAGAGACGCGCGCCCCCGCAGTACACGACTCAGCGCCTCAACAATCCACTCGATTGTTCCGTTCACTGTGGCGATACCGAACAGGAAAGTGACGCCTACTAGCAGAACAAACAAGTCACCCGGAAAAGCGTCGTAGAGGGCGTCGGCGCCATCTTCAGCGAAAAGCATCACCAGAATGCCACCACAAACCAATGCGATAGCTCCCAAGTTGATGCCCCGGGTAGTTCCTAAGATAAAGACGAGGGCGAGTAGCCCTATGCCGATTAGATGTAGTTCCATTATTTCCCAATCTTGAAATAGTCTTGAAAAACCACTTCCTACTGGCCTCTGCGAAGCCAACACGCTCAACAGCAGCCGCCGGGGAGTTTCAGTGACTGATGAAGGCGCCCGCAAACAAAGTGGCCAAGCACTCAATCACCCAGGCGTACAGCCCATCTGGAAACGGACGTCAATGTCCGCCCCCCTCACACCGTTACAAGCTGGTGACGTGCCTCACGTACGTGCCCAGTTAAGCACCATTTCTCACTGCTGTCCAGAGGATATTTCTTTCCTCCAGAAAACGGTTGGATTGTTGATACGCTCTCTGATGTGCGATGGCGCCGGGCACGCCCGCGCCTCCATCTGCTACGACAACCCCGCCGCCGCCGCCGGCAAGGCCGTCTGATCCCCGAGAAGAGCTTCAAGGTTCCTCCCGTCATGCATTGGGCCCGCATGCTACCGGCTGGACAGAGCGGGAAGCCCAGGACCAAAGGCCATCGTCAAGATCTGCCCTGCAAGCGCGGGTCAATTTCGGCGTCGGAAGGTGCCTCGGCGGAGCCGGCCGTCATGTCCGCTGCACCGCCGGACCGCATGGAGGAACGGGGAAACAACAAACAGGCCATATAGAACGAGGTGAAACGTGAGCAGAAGGCACGGCAACCGAAGAGCCCGTCAGTCGAAAGGGCGTCCGCGCCTTGCAAAATTACGGCGCCAACAGCATGGCCTGAAAAGGTGACTTTGGAGCTCCTGCACGAGTGCGATGCCAATCCATGCGTCCGGACAGTCGCGCGTGCCCAACACAGGAGCCGGTCGCGGATGGTCATGTCGCGTTCGGCCAGCGCGCAGGTCAGGGCTGCGATGGTTGCTGCGTGCGGTTTGGGCTGCCCGGGTTTCTGGGGCTCGGAGGTGTAGACGGCGAAGAGGACGCTGGCGGCGCTGGCGTCGTGGGCGAGGTAGTCGGCCACTGTGCGCGCGTATCTGAGTCCGCCCTCGCGGTTGGGGAGGTCGACTCTGAGGGTTGCACCGACGCGGTTGTTGTCCAGGTCCCACACACCTGCACTCTCTGTCGGACGCCAGCCACAGACACCTCCGGAAACGTTCCCGTTTGGCAGGAATGTCTAGGAAAGCTACGATCCGGGCCGCAAAGTCATGTCGCCGGCAACAGAGACCTGCATGAAGTGGTGAAGGCAGAACCATGAGGAAGGGATCAAAACGCGGGTCCAAAAGCCGGCCGTGGACAAGGTGTGGACATTGTCCACACACCCTTTGGCCGGACAAACTCACAATGAGCGGACTCTGCCTGGTTCGAAGAAAGCAGCTATCCGAGGAAGATCGTCGAAGAGAATTCGGCTTCGTCATGTCGTCACCACAACTCTTGGCCATGAATGAGTGAGGGCCAACACCTGGCCACCGGAACAGCCAGATAGGACGGCACATACCCTAGATTCCAGCAGGCGGAAGGCCCGCAAGCCAGGACCCTGGCCCGCCACCCCCACAACCGAATAGGCCGCCGCGGGCGCCAGGCACAGACCGCGGACGGCGTCAGAGGGACCCGCGGAGGGCCAATGTCCACACATTAAAGCAAAAACCCCTCTGACGAGGGGTTATGCGTGCCCGAGGTGGGACTCGAACCCACACACCTTTCGATACCGCATTTTGAGTGCGGCGCGTCTGCCAATTCCGCCACTCGGGCGCGGAGTACACGGAGTAACAATCGTAGGCTCACAACGTGATTGTGAGCAACGCAGCCACTTCCAGTGCGCGGATTTACTCTACATGCAGATAGGCTAAATTCCAGAATCGCGCCAGTGACGCCGCAACAAGCCATGCAGATCCAAGTACCGCCGCGGGCGCACCTAAGATAGTGATGTTCCCGCCGTACCTTTTCAAGGAGATCCCGTGTCAGAACCGACGGAGTCAAACACCACGTCCCAGCCGGCGCGCCGCGTCATTGTGGCCGAAGACGAAACCCTCATCCGCCTCGACATCATCGAAATCCTGCGGGGCGAGGGCTACGACGTCGTCGGCGAGGCTGACAACGGCGAGAAGGCCGTGCAGCTGGCCGAGGAGCTCAAGCCGGATCTCGTCCTCATGGACGTCAAGATGCCCGTCATGGACGGCATCACCGCCGCCGAGAAGATCGTCAAGGCCCGCATAGCCCCCGTGGTGCTGCTGACCGCCTTCAGCCAGAAGGAACTCGTGGAGCGCGCACGCGACGCCGGCGCCATGGCCTACGTCGTCAAGCCCTTCACGCCCGCGGACCTGATCCCGGCCCTGGAGATCGCCCTGTCCCGCCACGAGGAGATCAAGGCCCTTGAAAACGAGGTCACGGACCTGCAGGAGCAGTTCGCCACCCGCAAGCTCGTGGAACGCGCCAAGAGCCTGCTGACCACCAAGATGGGTCTCACCGAGCCCGAGGCCTTCCGCTGGATCCAGAAGACTTCCATGGACCGCCGCCTCAGCATGCGCGAAGTGGCCGAGACTATCATCAACCAGGTCAACTAACCTCAGGGCACCGGCAGGCCCCGTACGACGACGGGCTGCCGGGCCTCAAGGCTCCGGCACCGCCGGCCAGCACAACCAGAAAAAGACAAAAAGGAGGCTCCCCGCCAATTGGCGGGGAGCCTCCCTTTGTTCTGGGTGCGGCTACCGCCGCACCAGAGGACTTGCTAGGCCTTCTTCTTCTTTTCGGGCCAGGGTCCAACCTTTTCCTTGTTGCTGGCGGCTTCGCCAACGCGACCGGTGTCGGCCAGGTCCCCGACCTTGTGGACCTTCAGGGAGTTGGTGGAACCGGCCCTTCCGGGAGGGGAACCGGCGGCGATGACCACCAGGTCACCGTCTTCCACGATCCCCATGTCCAGGAGGCTGCGGTCCACCTGTGCGGTCATTTCATCCGTGTGGTCCACCATCGGCACGAGGACCGGCTGAATGCCCCAGGTCAGCGCGAGCTGGTTCCAGACGTGCTCCACCGGAGTGAACGCGAAGACCGGCTTGATCGGGCGGAGGCGCGACAGGCGGCGCGCGGAGTCACCGGACTGCGTGAACGCACAGATGTACTTCGCGTCCAGCTGGTCGGCGATTTCGACGGCGGCACGGGTGATGGCGCCACCGCGGGTCTTGGGCTTGGTGCCCAGCGGAGGAACGCGCTCAAGACCGTGGACTTCGGTGGATTCAATGATCCGGGCCATGACCTTGACCGTTTCGATCGGGTACTTGCCCACGCTGGTCTCGCCGGAAAGCATCACTGCGTCGGCGCCGTCGAGCACCGCGTTGGCGCAGTCGGAGGCCTCCGCGCGCGTGGGGCGCGGGTTGTCGATCATGGACTCGAGCACCTGGGTGGCAACGATGACCGGCTTGGCCCAGCGGCGGGCCAGTTCGATGGCGCGCTTCTGGACGATCGGAACCTCTTCGAGGGGAAGCTCCACACCAAGGTCGCCACGGGCCACCATGATGGCGTCGAAGGCGTCGATGATCTCGTGCAGCTGCTCCACGGCCTGCGGCTTTTCGATCTTGGCGATCACCGGCACGCGGCTGCCTTCTTCGTCCATGATTTCGTGGACGCGCTTGATGTCCGAGGCGTCCCGGACGAAGGAAAGAGCAACCATGTCCACGCCGCGGCGCATGGCCCAGCGGAGATCGTCCTCGTCCTTTTCGCTCAGGGCGGGAACGTTGACGGCAACGCCGGGCAGGTTAATGCCCTTGTTGTTGGAGACCATTCCACCGACTGTCACCTGGGCGACCACCTTGACGTCGTCGACCTCGATGGCGCGCAACGCCACCTTGCCGTCGTCGATCAGCAGCGCATCGCCGACATTGACGTCGTCGGTAAGGCTCTTGAGCGTGGTGGAGCAGATCTCCTTGGTGCCCGGCACATCTTCGGTGGTGATGGTGAAGATGTCGCCGACGAACAGTTCGTGCGGGCCGTCTACAAAGCGGCCAAGACGGATCTTGGGGCCCTGGAGGTCGGCCATGATGGCAACGGGCTTGGCCAGCTGCTTCGAGGCCTTACGGACGTTCTCGTAAGTGCCGTCATGCACGGAGTAGTCTCCGTGGCTCATGTTCATGCGGGCAACATCGACGCCGGCTTCAATAACTGCGAGGGTGTTCTCGAAGCTGGAAATGGCCGGTCCGAATGTTGCCACGATCTTAGCGCGTCTCATATACCTACCCTATTGGTGTGTTTCTGGTTTGGAGTTGTACCGCAGGTGAACATCCGTGGTCCCCCGTTTGTGACTACAGGACGGCAATGGCCCGATCCGTCGGGGCCACAGGAGCGGGAAGAATGGTGCTTCCCATCAGGAACTTGTCCACCGCCGCGGCGGCGGCCCGCCCTTCGGCAATGGCCCACACGATGAGCGACTGGCCGCGGCCGGCGTCACCGGCCACGAACACGCCTTCGGTGTTGGTCATGTAGTAGCCGTCGCGGGCCACGTTTCCGCGCCCGTCAAACTCGGCGCTGACCTGCTCGGAGATTCCGGCCGGTTCGGCTCCCGTGAAGCCCAGGGACAGGAACACCAGGTCAGCGGGAATGATCCGCTCCGTGCCGGCCTTCGGGAGGCGCTTGCCGTCAACGAATTCGGTCTCGGCCACCTTGACGCCGGTGAGCTTGCCGTTTTCGCCGACGAACTCAACGGTCGAGGCGAGGTAGGTGCGTTCACCGCCCTCTTCGTGGGCACTGGCCATTTCAAAGAGCGTGGGGAACGTCGGCCACGGCTGGTGGCCGGCGCGCTCCACGGGAGGCTGCTTGCCGATGGCGAGGGTGGTGACGGATGCCGCACCGTGGCGGTGCGCGGTGCCGAGGCAGTCGGCGCCGGTGTCGCCGCCGCCGAGGATCACCACGTGCTTGCCCTTGGCGTGGATCTGGTTCTCGACCGTCTCCCCCGCCACTACGCGGTTCGCCGGGACAAGGTAGTCCATGGCGAAGTGCACGCCCTCGAGCTCGCGGCCCGGGATCGGGAGGTCACGCGGAACGGTGGCGCCGGTGGCGATCACGACGGCGTCGTAACGCCGGCGCAGCTGCTCCCACGTCACATCCGTGCCGACGGCGACGCCGGTGCGGAAGCGGGTGCCTTCCGCCTTCATCTGCTCGAGTCGGCGGTCCACCTGCTCTTTCTCCATCTTAAAATCGGGGATGCCGTAGCGCAGCAGGCCACCGATCTTGTCGTCGCGCTCGTACACGGCCACGGTGTGGCCCACGCGGGTCAGCTGCTGGGCAACGGCCAGACCTGCGGGGCCGGAACCCACGACGGCGACCGTCTTGCCGGTCAGGCGCGCGGGCGGCAGCGGGTTGACCCAGCCGTTGTCGAAGGCCTCATCGATGATGGACACCTCAACCTGCTTGATGGTCACGGCGGGCTGGTTGATGCCCAGCACGCAGGACGCCTCGCAGGGTGCCGGGCACAGGCGGCCGGTCCATTCGGGGAAGTTGTTGGTGGCATGCAGCCGCTCAATCGCTTCCTCGCCCTTGTCCCGCCACATGAGGTCGTTCCACTCGGGAATCAGGTTCCCCAGCGGGCAGCCCTGGTGGCAGAACGGCACACCGCAGTCCATGCAGCGCCCGGCCTGGCTCTTGAGGACACCCTTTTCCTGGGCCTCGTAGACTTCCTTCCAGTCCATGATGCGGACGGGAACCGGGCGGCGTGGCTGGGTTTCACGCTGACGTACTTTCAGAAATCCGCGTGGATCAGCCACCGGTCACCTCCAGGATTCGAGACCAAACTTCTTCGCCGTCGGGGTCAAGGCCCTCTTCGATGGCGCTCAGACGGGTTTGCAGGACGGCCGCGTAATCGCGCGGCAGCACTTTGGTAATGCGGGCAGCGGTGTCGTCGAAGTTCTCGAGCAGACGCGCGGCCAGCTGGGATTCGGTTTCCTCGACATGCTTGACCAGCAGGCCGTGGACGATGTCGCGGTCCTCGGCATCCAGCTCCTGGAGCTGGAGTTCGCCGGATTCCAGCGCCTGCTTGTTCACGCGGGTGATCCGCAGGTCCAGCACGTACGCCGTTCCGCCGGACATGCCCGCACCGAAGTTGCGTCCGGTCCGGCCGATGATGAGCGTCTGGCCGCCGGTCATGTACTCGCAGCCGTGGTCGCCGATGCCCTCGACAACCGCCGTGGCGCCGGAGTTGCGGACCAGGAAGCGTTCGCCCACCTGGCCGCGCAGGAACATCTCGCCGCTGGTGGCGCCGTAGCCGATCACGTTTCCGGCGATCACGTTGCTCTCGGCCTGGAACACGTTGGTGCGGTCCGGCCGGACGATGATGCGGCCGCCGGAGAGGCCCTTGCCCACGTAGTCGTTGGAGTCGCCGTACATGCGCAGGGTGATGCCGGCGGGCAGGAAGGCGCCCAGCGACTGGCCCGCGGTGCCGGTCAGCGTGATGTCGATCGTGTCCGTTGCCAGCACGTCGGTGCTGAACGTCTTGGTCACGACGTGGCCCAGCATGGTGCCGACGGAGCGGTCCGTGTTGATGACGTCCACGGCGATCTTCACCGGGCTGCGGTCGGTCAGCGCCTCGGCGGCCATGGTGATGAGCCGCTGGTCGAAGTGCTTGTCCAGCTCGTGGTTCTGGCCGGTCAGGTTGCGCAGCGGGGCGTCATCGTCGAACTCCAGCCCGTGCAGGATGGGGTCGAGGTCCAGGCCTTCGGCCTTCCAGTGGTTGATCGCCTCGCGGGTGTCGAGCGCTTCCGCGTGGCCGATCGCCTCTTCGATGCTCCGGAAGCCAAGTTCCGCGAGGATTTCGCGGACTTCCTCGGCCAGGAATTCGAAGAAGTTGACCACGAACTCGGGCTTGCCGCTGAAGCGGGCCCGCAGTTCGGGGTTCTGCGTGGCGACGCCCACCGGGCAGGTGTCCAGGTGGCAGACGCGCATCATGATGCAGCCCTCCACCACCAGCGGTGCCGTGGCGAAGCCGAATTCCTCGCCGCCGAGCAGCGCGGCAATGACGACGTCGCGGCCGGTCTTGAGCTGGCCGTCGACCTGGACCACCACACGGTCGCGCAGGCCGTTGAGCATCAGGGTCTGCTGGGTCTCTGCGAGCCCCAGCTCCCACGGGACGCCGGCGTGTTTGAGCGAGTTCAGCGGCGAGGCGCCGGTTCCGCCGTCGTGCCCGGAAACGAGCACGACGTCGGCCTTCGCCTTGGTGACACCGGCGGCAACTGTGCCGATGCCCACCTCGGAAACGAGCTTGACGTGAACGCGGGCCGAGGGATTGGCGCGCTTGGCATCGTAGATCAGCTGCGCGAGGTCCTCGATGGAGTAGATGTCGTGGTGCGGGGGCGGCGAGATGAGTCCGACGCCGGGCGTTGAGTGGCGCGTGCGGGCAACCCAGGGGTAGACCTTCTGGGCCATCAGCTGGCCGCCCTCGCCGGGCTTGGCGCCCTGGGCCATCTTGATCTGGATGTCGTCAGCGTTGGTCAGGTACAGGCTGGTGACGCCGAACCGGCCGGAGGCGATCTGCTTGACAGCGGAACGGCGCTCCGGATCCAGGAGGCGGTCCACGTCCTCGCCTCCTTCGCCGGTGTTGGACTTGCCGCCCAGCCGGTTCATGGCGATGGCGAGCGTCTCGTGGGCTTCCTTGGAGATGGAGCCGTAGCTCATCGCGCCCGTGGAGAACCGCTTGACGATGCTGGAGATCGGCTCCACTTCCTCGAGCGGCACGGCAGGACGCAGGCCGTCCTTGAACTTGAGGAGCCCGCGCAGGGTCATCAGGTTCTCAGACTGGTCATCAACGCCCTTGGTGTAGGCCTTGAAGATGTCGTAGCGGCGCTCGCGCGTGGCGTGCTGCAGCCGGAAGACGGTCTCCGGGTTGAAGAGGTGCGGTTCGCCGTCGCGGCGCCACTGGTACTCGCCGCCGCCCAGCAGCGGGCGGTGCGGCTGCTCGATACCGCCCTCGGGGTAGGCCATCTGGTGCCGAGCGGAAACCTCTGCCGCGATGACGTCCAGCCCCACGCCGCCCAGCTGGGAGTGCGTGCCGGCGAAGAATTCGTCCACGAGCTCCTGGCCGAGGCCAAGCGCTTCGAAGGTCTGCGCGCCGGTGTAGGACGCCACGGTGGAGATGCCCATCTTGGACATGATCTTCAGGACGCCCTTGCCGAGGCCCTTGATCAGGTTGTACACGCCGTCCTGCGGGGTGACGCCCACGACGTCGCCGGCGGCGATGAGCTGCTCCACGGATTCCATGGCCAGGTACGGGTTGACGGCGGACGCGCCGTAGCCCACGAGCACCGCCACGTGGTGCGTCTCGCGGACGTCGCCGGCCTCGACCACCAGGGCCGTCTTGGTGCGGTTGGCGCTGCGCAGCAGGTGGTGGTGCACGGCGCTGACCAGCAGTAGCGACGGGATGGGCGCCCACTGGGCGTTGGAGTCGCGGTCGGACAGCACCACGTACTGCACGCCGCGGTTGATGGCGCCGGAAACCTGCTCGCAGATCTCGGTCAGCCGGGCGCGGAGGGCGTTCTCGCCGCCTTCGGGGCGGTAGAGGCCGCGGACCTTCATGGCGATCCTGTCGCCGTCCGGGCTTTCGATGTTGGCGATCTTGGCGAGCTGGTCGTTGTTGATCACCGGGAACGGCAGCGAAACCTGCGGCTGGCGCACCTGCTTGGTGTCCAGCAGGTTACCGTTTGGACCGATGGCGCACATCAGGGATGTGACCAGCTCTTCGCGGATGGCGTCGAGCGGCGGGTTGGTCACCTGAGCGAAGGACTGCACAAAGTAGTCGAAGAGGAGCCGGGGGCGCTTGGACAGCACGGCCACGGGGGTATCGGAACCCATGGCGCCGAGGGGCTCGGCACCGGTGCGCGCCATCGGACCCAGCAGGATCTTGAGCTCTTCGGTGGTGTAGCCGAAGGTCCGCTGGCGGATGTTCACGGACGCGGCCGTGTGCACCACGTGCTCGCGCTCGGGCAGATCGTTGAGGTCGATCAGGTTGTCCTTGACCCACTCCGCCCACGGGTTGGAGGCGGCGACTTCGGCCTTGACCTCTTCATCGTCGATGATCCGGCCGGCCTCGGTGTCCACGAGGAACATCTTGCCCGGCGAAACCCGGCCCTTCTTGACCACCTTGGAGGGTTCGACGTCGATGACGCCCACCTCGGAGGCGAACACGACGAGGCCGTCTTCGGTGATCCAGTAGCGGCCCGGGCGCAGGCCGTTGCGGTCCAGGGTGGCGCCGACCAGGTTGCCGTCGGTGAACGACACAGCGGCCGGCCCGTCCCATGGTTCCATCAGCAGGGAGTGGTATTCGTAGAACGCGCGGCGGGCCGGATCCATGGTGGCGTGGTTTTCCCACGCCTCGGGGATCATCATCATGATCGAGTGCGTGATGGGGCGGCCGGACAGCCACAGCAGCTCAGCCACTTCGTCGAAGGACGCCGAGTCCGACGCACCGGGGGTGCAGATCGGGAACAGCTCTTCCGGGGACTGGCCCAGGAGCGGGTTGGCGAGCTGCGACTGGCGGGCGCGCATCCAGTTCCGGTTGCCCTTGACCGTGTTGATTTCACCGTTGTGGGCGATGGTGCGGAACGGCTGCGCCAGGGGCCACGACGGGAAGGTGTTGGTGGAGAACCGCGAGTGGACGATCGCCAGCTTGGTCTTGAAGCGCTTGTCGGAGAGGTCCGGGTAGAACGGCTCAAGCTGGGCCGTGGTCAGCATGCCCTTGTACACGATGGTCCGTGAGGACAGCGAGGGGAAGTAGACGCCGTACTTGTTCTGCGCGCGCTTGCGGATCCGCCAGGCCCGGGAGTCGAGCTCGTTGCGCTCCAGCTGCTCTCCGGTGGACGAGGCAAAGAACGGCTGCGAGAAGTACGGCATGCAGGCGCGGGCCATGGCTCCCACGAGGTCGGCCACGACAGGCACTTCGCGCCAGCCCAGGACGGTGAGGCCTTCGTCGGCGGCGAGGCCTTCGATGCCTGCCTTCGCGGCATCGGCTTCACGCTGCTCGGCGGGGAGGAAGGCGGTGCCCACAACGTACTGCCCGGGTGCCGGGAGTTCGAATTCGGTGACGGCACGGAAGAACTCGTCCGGTACTTGCATCAGCAGGCCGGCGCCGTCGCCCGTTCCCTCATCGGCGCCCACGGCACCGCGGTGCTCGAGGTTGCGCAGGGCGGTGAGGGCGGCATCGACAATGTCGTACCCGGGTTCGCCGCGCAGGGTGGCGATGATCGCAAGACCGCAGGCGTCCTTCTCCTGCTCCGGGTTGTAGAGCCCGGCTGCCTCGGGGAGCGCCGCGAACCGCTTAAACGGTGACATGGCGGCGTCCGGCTGGTTCGCTTCGGACCAGCTGGGGCTGTGAAGAGTTTGGGTCATGGGAGACGTCCTTCCTCCTGATCGTGCGTATGGAAGGGACAACGTTGGCCCCACTCAGAGCGCCGCTGTGATGGGCACAACAAAGTGTGTTACTTAGTGGAAATTGTAGGGCAGGGAGACCTGCTGAACTAACAGTTACGCAGGTTCCCGGCCCGGGCTTGACCGGACAGCAGCTCTATGCTGCCCGGTGGTGGGCCCTGATGCCACGACGCTGTGGTGGTGGGCGCTACAAGCGGTGGCTCTGGCTGCCCTGGTTGCCGGTGCTGAGCTAGCGTGTGCCGTCAGCTTCCGGCGCGGTTCCGGTGGCTTTGGTACCGGAATTTCCGGCGTCCGCTTCCCCGGCGGACGCATTGCCGCCGGTGGATGCCGGCACTGCTTCCGTTGGGGCAGAAGAGCGACTGGAACCGCTTTGGTTATCAGGCAGATTATCACGCGATTCACTATCTGAGACAACAGCGTCCGCATCACGGACAGGCTTGACGGCGGGCCCGGCGGCGGGGGCCGCGGCCGTGTCGCCCGCGGTGCGGGCCGCTCTGCGCCCCGCCGGCACGGGACCCACGGCGGCCGGTGCCTTGTCGCCGTCGTCGTCGGTTTGGTCTTCCTCAGCCGTCTTGTCCTCATTGACGGCGGCAACGGCCACGTTGTCGTCGTCGGCAGCCGCTTTGCCCTCGGCGGCAGTGGCTGCGTCACCGTCGACGGCGGCGGCCTCAGCCTCGGGGGCGGGCGCGCGGCCCGGAAGGTACGGGTCCTCGGGATCGCCGGCCTTGCGGCGGCCCAGCACGATAAACACGGCCAACGCTGCGACGAACACGAAAATGCTGGTCCAGACGTTCAGGCGGGTGGTGATGCCGAAGAGGCTGATCTGCTCCGCATCATCGATGCGCATGGCCTCGATCCAGACCCGGCCCAGCGTGTAGTACATGGCGTAGACGCAGAAGAGCCGGCCGCGGCGGAAGTGGAACCTGCGGTCCAGGGCCAGCAGGATGACCACACCCATGAGGTTCCACAGGGATTCGTACAGGAAGGTGGGGTGGAACAGCGTGTCGGCCGGGAAGCCCTGCGGGAAGTTCGCGTTGTCGGAGTCCACCTGAAGCCCCCAGGGCAGGGTGGTGGGGCCGCCGAACAGCTCCTGGTTGAAGTAGTTCCCCCAGCGGCCCACCGCCTGGGCGAGCAGCAGTCCGGGCGCCGCGGCGTCCAGGAAGGCCGTGAGCTTGACCCCGGCCCGCCGGCAGCCGATCCAGGCACCGAAGGCACCGAGCACCACGGCGCCCCAGATTCCGAGGCCGCCGCGCTGGATCTGCGGAATCAGGGAGAGGTCGCCGGTGCCGTTGAATCCCGGACCGAAGTAGGCGTCCGGGGAGGAAAACACGTGGTAGAGCCGGCCGCCGATGATGCCGAACGGAATGGCCCAGATGACGATGTCCCAGACGCTGCCCTCCGGTGTTCCGCGCTTGGCCCAGCGGACCGACGTCAGCCACAGGCCGACGACGATCCCGGCAAGGATGCACAGGGCGTAGGCGTGGATGCGCAGCGAACCCCACGGCAGCGGGATGTCGAAGCCGGACCAGTCCGGGCTCGGAATGCTCGCGGGGACCATGGCGGCCGCGGTGAGGAACGTCTGCATGTTGGAGGTTACTTCCTGGTCAGTCCGGCGCTGAGGTCTTTGGTGAGGCTGGCCACGGCGTCCACTCCGCCGTCACGGATGGCGGACACGAGGGCTGTTCCCACGATCACGCCGTCGGCGTAGGCGGCGATTTCCGCCACCTGGTCGGCGTTGGACACTCCGAGGCCCACGCACACACGCTCCGCGCCGGCGTGCTTGGCTGCTGCCACCACGCCCTTGGCCGCCGTGCTCACCGACGAGCGGGCGCCGGTGACCCCCATGATGGAAACGGCGTACACAAAGCCGCGGCTTGCCTCGACGGTCCGCCGCATGCGCTCGGGCGATGATGACGGCGCCACCAGGAACACCCGGTCCAGCCCGTACTTGTCCGAGGCGTCCATCCACTCGGCGGCCTCATCCGGAATGAGGTCGGGGGTGATCAGGCCGGCTCCCCCGGCTTCGGCCAGGCGCCGCGAAAACTCGTCCACGCCCATCCGGACCACGGGGTTCCAGTAGGTCATGACCAGGACGGCAGCGTCGGTTTCGGCCGTAATGCCGGCAACGACGTCGAACACCTGGCGGACGGAGAACCCCTTTGCCAGCGCCTCGGTGGTGGCGGCCTGGATGACCGGGCCGTCCATGACCGGGTCAGAGTAGGGAATGCCGATCTCGATGAGGTCCGCGCCGTTGCGCGCGAGGGCAATGCCGGCGGCGATGGTGTCCTCGACGCTGGGGTATCCGGCGGGCAGGTAGCCGATCAGGGCCGCCCGCCCCCCGGCCCGGGCCTTGTCAATGGCGATCGCCGATTTGCTGGTCATCTGCGCGGTGCTCACAACTGTTCCCCTTCCTTGCCGATGGCTGCCTCTGCGGAGTCCTTGTCCAGGAGGTCGAACCACTCGGCGGCTGTTGCCACGTCCTTGTCGCCGCGGCCGGACAGGTTGACCACCACGATCTTGTCCGACGCATCGCCTTCGGCGGCCAGCCGCTGCCCCACCTTGATGGCGCCGGCGAGGGCGTGGGAGGACTCGATGGCCGGAATGATGCCCTCGGTGCGGCACAGGAGCCGGAAGGCCTCCATGGCTTCGCTGTCCGTGATGGGCTCGTAGCTGACCCGTCCGATGTCGGCGAGGTAGGAGTGCTCCGGCCCGACGCCGGGGTAGTCCAGCCCCGCCGAGATGGAGTGGGATTCGATGGTCTGGCCGTCGTCGTCCTGCATGAGGTACGAGCGGGCGCCGTGCAGCACGCCGGGCTTGCCGAGCGTGATGGTGGCCGCGTGCCGGCCGGTGTCCACGCCGTCGCCGCCGGCCTCGAAGCCGTAGATCTTGACCGAGGGGTCGTCCAGGAAGCCGTGGAAGATGCCGATGGCGTTGGAGCCGCCGCCGATGCAGGCGCAGACGGCGTCCGGCAGGCGGCCGGTCTGCTCCAGGATCTGCGCGCGGGCCTCCTCGCCGATGACCTCGTGGAAGTAGCGGACCATCGCCGGGAACGGGTGCGCGCCGGCGGCCGTGCCCAGCAGGTAGTGCGTGTTTCCGACGTTCGCCACCCAGTCGCGGAGCGCCTCGTTGATGGCATCCTTGAGGGTCTGCGAGCCGTTGGTGACCGGCACGACGGTTGCCCCGAGCAGCTCCATCCGGGCCACGTTCAGTGCCTGGCGGCGGCAGTCTTCGGCGCCCATGTAGACGACGCATTCGAGTCCGAGCAGTGCGGCGGCCGTGGCGCTGGCCACGCCGTGCTGGCCTGCGCCGGTTTCGGCGATGACGCGGGTCTTGCCCATGCGCTTGGCCAGGAGGGCCTGGCCCAGCACGTTGTTGATCTTGTGCGAGCCCGTGTGGTTGAGGTCTTCGCGCTTGAGGAAGACCCGGACTCCCCCGGCGTGCTCGGCGAACCGCTTCGCCTCGGTCAGGAGGGAGGGCCGGCCGGAGTAGTTCCTATTGAGATCGGCGATCTGCGCGGTGAACTCGGGATCGGCCTTCGCCTTTTCAAAGGTGTCTTCGAGTTCGTCGAGGGCCGCGATCAGTGATTCAGGCATCCATCGGCCCCCGTAGGAGCCGAAGTAGGGTCCCGGAGCGTGACGCAGCGACGTGCCTCCCTGCAGGAATGCATCCACCGAACCTTCGTCAGAGCCGGCTGTTGGCGCTTCGGCCATCAGTCTCACCATCCTGTTCACTTTTCACTGATTGATGTCATGCACCATCCCGCCGCCAAACTTTGCGGAGCGGGTGGTGCCACGGTTGGTCGGAGCTCAGACCCGCGCGGCGATCGCTGCCGCCCCGGCCGCGGTGAACTCCGCAATGCGTTCCCGCGGCGTGGCGTCGCTGACGAGCGCCTCCCCCACGAGTATGGCGTTGGCGCCGTGCGCCGCGTAGTGCGCGACGTCGTCGGCGCCCCTGACGCCGGACTCCGCAACCACAACTGCGCCGGCCGGAATGCTTCCGGCGAGTGTGTCGAAAACGGAGCGGTCGACGTCGAGCGTCTTGAGGTTGCGCACGTTGACGCCGATGATCCGGGCCTCGGCAGCCACCGCACGTTCGACTTCCTCCGGCGTGTGCGTTTCCACGAGCACGTTCATGCCGAGTTCACGGCTGAGGGCACTGAATTCGCGCAGCTGCTGGTCGGACAGGGACGCCACGATCAGCAGGATGAGGTCCGCGCCGTGGGCGCGGGCTTCCCAGATCTGGTACTCGTCCAGGGTGAAGTCCTTGCGGAGCAGCGGGACGTCCACCCGGTCACGGACCACGTCCAGATCCGCGAGCGAACCGTTGAAGCGGCGCTGTTCCGTGAGCACGCTGATAACGGCGGCGCCGCCGTCGGCGTACTGCTGGGCCAGCGAGGCCGGGTCAACGATGTTCGCGAGATCGCCCTTGGACGGGCTCCGGCGCTTGATCTCTGCGATGACCTTGAGATGCTCGCGCGTGGCGGACGGGCCGTCGAGGGCAGCCCAGGCATCGCGTGCCGGAGCCGCTGCCAGTGCGCGGTCCTTCAGTTCCGCGAGGGACACGAGACGCTTGCGGGCCTCCATGTCCTCCCTGACACCGGCATTGATGTCGTCGAGAACCGTCACGGTTAGTGGCCGGTGTTCTTCAGCTTGCTGCCGCCCACGCCGTAGCCCGCTTTGCGCATGATGAAGCCGGCCAGCAGGCCGAGGACCATGATCGCCGCGCCGGCCACGAAGATGGGGGTGTTGGCGATGACGAAGGCGATGGAGGCGATGAGGGCGCCGATCAGCATGACGATCACGCAGGTCCAGGCCGCAGGGCTGTTGCCGTGGCCAAGATCGATGCTGTGGTCGATGCCGTGGTGGGTCTTGGGGGCCGCCGCGGGCTTGGTACCGGAAACAGTGGCTTTGCTCATGTGAATCTCCTCAGGATCAATACTGCTTACATTCTGCCATTTTTTGGCTCGGCCTTCGGCATCGCTGGCAGGCGCGCGCCTCCGTGACGCTCCCCGTCAGGTGGGGTCGTCGCCGCGGGAGAGCCGGTCCCAGCTGTCGATCTCGTCCACCGGGCCGGACTGGGCGGCGGCACCCTGCGCGGCGGCATCGTACTTGGTCCGCGTCTTCCAGTACCGCCCAGCCGGAATCACCAGCAGTCCGCACAGCGCCAGGAGCGAACCGGCGACGACGGCGAGGACCGGAAACGCGGTGACACTCACGTCAGCGCTGCTCCCGCTGACGCCGGTGGCCGCGGCGATGGAGCCCTGCGCGGCCGCCAGCGGATCCGCGAGGACGGTCGCGGCGGCGGTGATGATGCCCGCTGCCGCCAGGACGACGATGGCCGTGATGATCCAGCGTGCGATCTTGCCGGCGATGGACGCGGCGAGGCCGCCTGCAAGGGCGACGAGGGCAAGGGCCGTTACCGTGGTGGCGGCCTTGCTGCCCTGGACCTGGAGTCCGCCCTGGCCCGTGGCCTGGCCCAGTTGCTGGGGGTCCAGGTTGACGGTCATCCAGGTCTGGGTGGTGGTGCCGAAGACCGCCAGCGCGATCGCGGCGATGAGCAGGACCAGCGTGGACTTGCGTGCCCACGCCGGCGTGCTGCTGCGGGCCTTGGCCTGCGCGCCGGAACTTGCCGGAACCGCCATCAGGATTCCGCCCCGGCGGACGCCGTCCCTGTTGATGTTCCCGTTGACCGGGTACCGGTTGATCCGGCCTCGGTGACCGACTCCGGCGTGATGTTGTGCAGCGAGCCCGCGGTGTGGACGGCCCGGAGGGGTGCGGCCGCCTTGTTGACGGTTTCCTGCGCTTCGGCGGCTTTGACCGAGTCCGCAACGATGCCGCCGCCGGCCTGGACGTAGGCCCGCCCTTCCCGCAGCAGCGCGGAGCGGATGGCGATGGCCATGTCCATGTCGCCGGCGAAGTCCAAATAGCCCACCACGCCGCCGTAGATTCCGCGGCGGTGCGGCTCGAGCTCGTCGAGGAGGCGCAGGGCGCGGGGTTTCGGCGCGCCGGACAGCGTTCCCGCCGGGAAGGTGGCCTTAAGGACGTCATAGGCCTTAGCCGACGGGGCCAGCCGGCCCACCACCGTGGACACGAGGTGCATGATGTGGCTGAACCGCTCCACCTCCATGAACTGTGTGACGTCCACGGAGCCCGCCACGCACACCTTGGAAAGGTCGTTCCGGGACAGATCCACGAGCATCAGGTGTTCGGCGCGTTCCTTCTGGTCCGCGAGGAGTTCTTCGGCGAGTGCCTTGTCCGCATCCACGGTCTTGCCGCGGGGCCGGGAACCGGCGATGGGGTGGGTGATGACGTCCTCGCCCGTGACCGTCACGAGCGCCTCGGGTGAGGAGCCGACGATCGAGTATTCGCGCCCGGCCGCATCTTCCAGGCTGAAGATGTACATGTACGGGCTCGGGTTGGTGTTGCGGAGCACGCGGTAGACGTCCAGCGGGGAGGCTCCGCACTCCATCTCGAAGCGGCGAGAAATGACCACCTGGAAGACTTCCCCGTCCACGATCGCCTCCTTGCCCCGGTCAAGAGCGGCCAGGTAGTCAGTTTCATCCCACCGTTCCTGGACGCTGGCGGCAAAATCGAGGGCGGCAGGTTCCAGCACAGACACCGGCTGGGTCACGGGCGTGCTGACGCGGGCGAGGAGTTCCTTGACGCGGCGGACGGCGTCGTGCCAGGCCTCATCCACCCGTTCGGAGCTGTTGTCGAAGTTGATGGCGTTGGCGATGAGCAGCACGGTGCCGTCCATGTTGTCGTGGACGGCCATGTCCGTGACGAGGTTCAGTGCCATTTCGGGAAGCTGCAGGTCGTCTTCAGGCGGGCTGGTCAGTTTCTCCCAGTGGCGGACTGTTTCCCAGCCGAGGAAGCCTACGAGGCCGGAAGTGAAGGGCGGCAGGTCGTCGAAACGGTCGGTGCGCAGGGCATCGATCGTGTCACGGATGGCATCCACCGGGTTTCCGTCCACCGGAACGCCGGCAGGCGGCTCGCCGAGCCAGTGGGCCTGGCCGTCCTTGGTGGTGAGCGTGGCCCGGGAACGGGAGCCAATGAAGGAATAGCGGGACCAGGCGCCGCCGACAGCCGCGGACTCCATGAGGAACGTGCCCGGCTGGCCCTGTGCCAGTTTCCGGTACAGCCCGATCGGAGTTTCGGCATCCGCCAGCACCTTGAGCCGGACAGGGATGACGCGGCTGTGCCCGGCGAGTTCACGGAATTCTTCGAGGCCTGGGCTGATGATTCCTAGGTCCTGCATGGCTATTGGTTCTCCGTCTGTTCTGGGATGGTTCCTGGGTTCGCAGGCGGGATGCCTGATCATCGGACGCAGGGGCTGGCCTGGCGTTCCCCGTCCGCTTGGGTGGCCTTAGCCGCCCGGGCTAGTCTGCAGAGCCTGCCACGACGTCCAGGGTCCGGCCGTCGAAGCACGTTCGCGTTCCAGTGTGGCACGCAGCGCCGACCTGGTCGACCCTCACCAAGAGGGCGTCGCCGTCGCAGTCAAGGGCCACGGACTTCACCCACTGCACGTGGCCGGAGGTATCCCCCTTGCGCCAGTACTCCTGGCGCGAGCGGGAGTAAAAGGTGACCCGACCGGTGGTCATGGTGCGGTTGAGGGCTTCGTCGTCCATCCAGCCCAGCATGAGCACCTCGTGGGTGTCGAACTGCTGCACGATGGCGGCGACAAGGCCGGCGCTGTCCCGCTTGAGGGCTGACGCAATGTCGGCCGGAAGAGGGCCTCCGGAAAGCTGGGCACCCGCGGCAGTGCCGGCGTCGGCACGAAGGGGTGAACCGGAAGTGGGGCTGGGGGCGGGCTGCTCAGACATCAGATCAAGTCTAGTGCCCATCGCCGGGCCCCGGCACAAACGGCCCGCCGGGTCCCCACGGGGCCGCTTCTTTGGTTGGATGTCACTATGAAACTTCTTATCCTCGGAGGCACCGCCTGGCTTGGTCATGAGGTTGCCCGCCAGGCGGTCGGACGCGGCCACGACGTGACGTGCGTGACCAGGGGTGTATCAGGATCCGTTCCTGACGGTGCGTCCCATGTTCAGTCAGACCGGGATGACGACCACGGTCTTGCGGCCGTGGCCGCCGTGCACTGGGACGCGGTTTTGGACGTGTCCCGCCAACCGGGCCAGGTGAAGCGTGCGGTGCGGGACCTGGGGTCGGCTGGCCACTACGTCTTTGTGTCCTCGGCCAGCGTTTACGCGGATCACGGACCCCTGGGACAGGACGAGGATGCCCCGCTGCTGCCTCCGCTCGAGTCTGAGGTCATGGAGACCATGGAGACGTACGGTGAGGCGAAGGCCGCGTGCGAGAAGGCCGTCCTCGACGGACTGGGAGCCGGGCGGTGCATGATCGCCCGGGTGGGGCTCATCGGGGGCCCGGGAGACATCTTCGGCCGCACAGGGTACTGGCCGATGCGCTTTGCCAACCCCTCGGTTGAAGACGGAACGGTGCTCGTGCCTGATGCACCGTCGCTTCCCGTGCAGGTCATTGATGTCCGGGACCTCGCTGCCTGGCTGGTTCAGAACTGCGACAGGCAGCTGGGTGGTTTCTACAACGCCACTGGAGAGACACATTCCTTCGCCGAGCACATAGCTGCTGCCCGGGAATTAGCCGGCCACCGAGGACAGCTCGCCGCGGCCGACGCCGAGTGGCTTCATGGGCATGGTGTCGGGGAATGGGCCGGCCCGAAGTCCCTGCCCCTGTGGCTGAGTGACCCGGACTGGCAAGGCATGAACGCCCGCTCAAACGTACGGGCGAAGGACGCCGGACTGGTGCTTCGCCCGCTCGCGCAAACGCTTCGTGACACGCTGGAATGGGAAGAAAGCACAGGAATCGAGAAGCCGCGCCGCGCCGGCCTCACCCAAGACGAGGAAGCAGAACTCATCACCGAGCTGGGCTAAGGCGCGCCCCGGAACACGGTGGCCGGCCTGATCAAATAAGCGGGCTACCAGCGGGCTACCCGCCCAGGGTCGGCTCGTGCTCCTTACAGGGCGGCCGTGGAGGCCCTGATGACCAGGTCCGGTTCCACCAGCATGGTTCCAACCGGCGCCGCCGGGTCTTCCATGCGATTCAGCAACGCCTTCGCCGCCCCGGCTCCGACTTCAGCGTTGCGGCCATCGATCGTGGTGAGCCGCAACAGGTTGGCCGACGCCAACGGCGAATTGTCGTAGCCGATGAGCGACAGATCCTCCGGGATGCGCCGCCCCTTGTCCCGGGCCACGCCCGCCGCGCCGAGGGCCATGGTGTCGTTTGCAGCAAAAATGGCGGTGAGTGAGGGGTTTTCGTCCAGCAGTTTCAGCGCCGCCTGGTAACCGTCAGACTCCGTGGTGAGCCCGTGGCCCTGGGCGGCGTGCGGCCGCAGCCCGCGTTCCCGCATCGCGGCGTCGAACCCCTGGGCACGCAGTCGGGCCGCACCTCCCCCACCGGTGATATGCCCGATGTGCCGGTGGCCCAGGCCGATCAGGTGCTCGGTGGCGAGACGGCCGCCCACAAGGTCGTCGTTGGCCACGATGTCGGCTCCGGGAACCACGATGTCCCGGTTTCCGGCGACAACCGCGGGAACGTCCAAAGCCGCGAACATATCCTCGGTTGGCTCGGTTGCGATCACGATGCCGTCCACGCGCAGCGACATGAGTCCGTCCACGGCGGTCCCGTCAAGGTGGGCATTGAACGAAGGATCAGCGACGGCCACCCGAAAACCGAGAGGCGCGAGTTGATCGTGCAATCCGGCCAACAGGCTGACAAACCAAAGGTTCCGATAATCGTCCAGGACCACGCCAATGGTGCGGGACCTATTGCCGGCCAGGGTTGCCGCGGCGCGGCTGGGGCGATAGTTCAGCCGTTCAATGGCCTCCTCGACGGCCGCGCGGCGCGCCGGGGAAACACCGGGGGCACCCCGCAAGACCAACGAGACTAGGGACTTTGAAACCCCAGCCGCGGAGGCCACGTCATAAATGTTCGGGCGTCTGCCGATCTCCTGCGTCACCCTGCCATTGTCACCCATCCTCTCCTACTTTGGGATATTGACAGGACAAAGTTCCGGCTCTATCGTGTTCTGGAGCGCTCCATTTTTATCCCATCTTGATAGCGGCCAAGCCGCGCAAACTCGGCTGAGTTTCGAAGGAGAAAACCAATGCCCAAAGATATCGGCGTCGCCGTCATAGGGGCAGGCATGGCCGGCAAAGCCCATGCAGCTGCCTACCGCACCGCGTCCGCACTGTACAACCCCGTTCTTCCGCCGATTCGCCTCGTCTCGATCGGCGACGTCAATGCCGAATTCGGCTCGCTGGCCGCACGCCGCTTTGGCTACGAGCGCAACGACACGTCATGGCAGGCAATCGCCGAGGCCGATGACATCGACGTCGTCAGCGTGGTTATCGCCAACTCCCTCCACCGCGAAGTCGTGGAGGGCCTGCTCGCCGCCGGCAAGCACGTGCTGTGCGAGAAGCCGCTGAGCGACTCACTGGAAGACGCCCGCGCCATGGCCGATGCGGCCCGCAACGCCGCCAGCATCGCCCGCATTGGCTTTACCTTCCGCCGCACCCCCGGCATCGCCTACATCCGGGACCTCATCCGCACCGGCGTCCTCGGCAAGGTGCTGCACTTCAGCGGCCGTTACTGGACCGACTACGGCTTCAGCCCGTCCGCTCCCATGAGCTGGCGCTATAAGGGCGGGCCCGGCTCCGGTGCCCTTGCCGACGTCGGAAGCCACCTGGCCTACGTCTCCGAGTTCCTGTGCGGCGACATCAAGTCCATCAGCGGCGGCCGCCTCAGCACGGCGATCGACAAGCGGCCCCTGCCGCTGGGCGCAGTCATCGGGCACGACCACGCTGCCGTCAGCGACACCTTCGAGGCCGTAGAGAACGACGACTACGCAGCATTCAACGCGGAGTTCGAAAACGGTGCCGGCAGCTTTGAGGTCTCCCGTGTTGCCGCCGGCCACGCCAACAGCCTCAACTTCGAGGTGTTCTGCGAGAATGGTGCCGCCAAGTTTGACCAGCGCCGCCCCTCTGAAATTCAGCTCTTCCTCAACGACGGATCCGGCAACGAGAACGGCTACCGCCAGGTGATCCTCGGCCCGGGCCACCCCTACATCGCCGGCGGCCTGGCCATGGACGCCCCCGAGGTCGGCTTCGGCCAGAACGACGCGTTCGGCTACCAGGCCCGCGCATTCCTCGAAGAGGTTGCCGGCCTCAGTGAGGAAGAATCCCTGCCCCGCTGCGCCAGCTTCGACGAAGGCGTGCGCAACATGGAACTGCTCGGCGCCGTCACGGAATCCGCGCTCAACAACGGAAAGAAGATCGCGCTATGAAGCTCGGCGTCTACAACGCTATCCTGCACGACCGGCCGCTTCCCGAGGCCCTCAAGGTCATCGCGGACCTCGGGCTGACCGGCATCGAAATCAACACGGGCGGATTCCTGCCGGCCGTCCACGTCCCCACCTTCGATGACATTCTGGAAAGCGATGCGGCACGGGACGACTATCTGGCCATTTTCGAGGGCACCGGAGTGTCAATTGCCGGCCTGAACTGCAACGGCAACCCGCTGCACCCCAACCGCGCCATCGGCGACAAGCACGCCGAGGACATCCGCCGGTCCATCCGCCTCGCGCACCGGCTGGGACAGCACCGTGTCGTGACCATGTCCGGGCTTCCCGGCGGGGAACCCGGAGCCACCGTGCCGAACTGGATCGTCAACGCGTGGAACTCGGCCGCCCTGGACGTGCTCGACTACCAGTGGGGCATCGCCGCGGAGTTCTGGAAGGAAACCGACCGGCTCGCCCGGGATCTGGACGTCAAGGTGGCCCTGGAACTGCACCCGCAGAACCTCGTGTTCAACCCCGCCGATGTGCACAAGCTCGTCGAACTCACCGGCGCTACCCACGTTGGCGTCGAACTCGATGCGTCGCACCTGTTCTGGCAGCAGATGGACCCGGTGGCCGTCATCCGTGAACTGGGACCGCTCGTCTTCCAGGCCGCGGCCAAGGACGTGCGGGTCAACAAGGAAACTGCCGCCATCTACGGCGTCCTCGACAACCGCTTCCGGAGGTTGTCCCCCGAAGAGAACCGCACAAACCTCGGCGGCGACGAGTGGGCCAACGAATGGCCGAAGCCAGCCGCGTGGGACTTCGTCGCCCTCGGCAAGGGCCACGACGTCGCGTACTGGACCGAGTTCCTCCGTGCCCTCCACGAAGTGGATCCCAACATGCTCGTCAACATCGAGCACGAAGATGTCGAACTGGGCCGGATCGAGGGCCTCGAGGTAGCCGCCAAGGTTCTCAAAGAAGCCGACGCCGCCCTGAGCGTCTCTGCCTGACAGGCGTTGGGCCGCCACGGCGCCCCAACGTCGCCTAGGCATGCCGGAGGATCGTGACGTCGGATGTTCTCTGTGGCGTCTGCTCCGTCACCGGCCCGGGCTTCGGGCTCCGAGCGGTGGACTCAATGCGGCTTACCCGATCGGCGAGCAGGGACGATGTCCAATAGTTCCCGTGTTTTTCAATGAGCCCGTCAGGGCCCGGTTCGGGAATTTCACGGTTCACCGCGCACGGCACTTTGGAGGAGATAGCGTCGGTACTTCGCCAGAAATTGGTCCATGAAGCGACATTCCGTCTTGTAGCCCTGAGGTCCTCCAGCGTAAAAAAGGCCGGAAACAGCGTTGAATAAAGAGTCATCAACGGGCACCCGCAGGTGATCAAGTGGACTCGATTTTCGTCGATGGGCAGAAGTCCGGCGCGGATCAGCCAAGCGCAAATCACGGATCCCTGGCTGTGCCCTATGAGAACCACGGTGTGCTGGGGGTGGCGGCCCATTTCCAGCCGGATGCCGGCCACAACGCGCCTGCGATACGAAACGCCCGCCAGTGGATGGTTACGGATGGGCCAGAAACCAACCACGTCGGCCACGAGACGCGTCTTGGACGTGATCTCCGGAAACTGACCGACGACGGTTGCCAGCAGGACGACGTACGAAAGCCCGTGGCTGCTGCCGATGAGGAACTCCAGAGCACGTGAAGCTTCTCCTGCCCGGGCTGTCAGGAAGCCGGCAACCATGAGGAACACCAAGGACCCTCCCATGAACCCCGCCGTTACCTTCGGCAACAACTCCCCAAGGCGATGGACCGCCGATCGTTGCAGTTCGGCGCGGAGTTTCAGTGGCCTGGGCCATCGCTCGTTCGGCCCGAACCTCTCCCGCGCAGCAATTTCCCAGCTGAGTCCAAGAATGGCGAGCACCCCAAGGCAGTACACCGGGACCATGTCCAGCAGGTTGTCCTTGAACGTTCCGGTGTCGTCGGCCGAGACGAGGAGCGTGACCGCATCCTTCTGCAGTTCCACGGGCATGCTCGGGAATGCAAGAGCCCGCAAAAGCCACATCAGGTCCGAGGCGGCTATCCTCAGCAGGCCTCCGAGTGCGTGCATCATGACCATGGAGACGATCAGGGCCAAGGCTGCTGCGGCGTATTGCCGCCTCATGCTGCTGAAGCGGATTCTTGCACGAGCTCCGTCTGCTTCGGCAGGAGCGTCGTCACTGGCAATCTCCTTGCGCCCCACACCCATGTAAAGGAGCAGGATGATGCCGGCCAGGCCATAGGCGGCGAGTGTCGATCCGACCACCACGACGAGCATCGGATTGAGTCGGAACGCCGGATCGAGGCCCAGCCCGTCAAGCCAGCCGGACAGATAGCGGCCGCTCAGGAAATAACCGGTCACCAAGGCGGAAAGCACGTTAGCCGCCAACACGGGCAGCTTTGGACCAGGATCCCGTACGTCGTTGGCATGGCGGATTTCGGATGCCCGGTACAACATCACCAAGGCGAGGCCGGCAGACACCACCAGTGGAATAGCCCCTCCGATGCTCTTGTCGGCACTGTCGATGGGAGTGAATGAAAAGACCGTTTCCGCTATCACCGCGGCCCAGGCCACCTGGGCCGCCGTCAGGAGCAGTCCGCCGGCGAAGGCCACGAGTGCGAAGAACCGCGAGCTCCCCCTGGGCGGCCTCATGTAGCCGATCACGTTCGCAAGCGTGAATGGAAGCGCCACGTACCAGAAGAAACCCCTCGTGAACTCCTTGTTGGACCGCGCCCAGTTGATAATGCGGACTCTGTGGTCCGGCAAGGCGGGCGCTGTGGTGACTTCACTGGCCGGATTCAGTCGTTCAAACCGCGGACGCCCCAAGGCATCAAGCAGTTCCTTGTTGCCTATCCCGTGAACTCTGATTTCAACAATGTCGGCGGGCCCCATGCTGATCACACTTCTGAAGTCGTCATCTTGACAGCGGATCGGTCATTTGATGCGTCCGGTCTACTCGCGGCACGGGACCCTGTCAACAAGCCAATTGCCGCCAACACGACCGAACTATTCCTCCCGAGGTGGGTGCGTTCCCCGCATGCCGCACGCCACTGCACGACGCACGGGCCGGTGTACAGAACGGGACAAATTCACGCGCGGACACACTGCGCAAGTCCCGCGGGGACGTGCTAGTTTCACAAGTGATGCATTTCGTCGATCCGTCCCGAGAAGTCCTGGCCGAAACCCTGTTGGCGGCCGGTCCTGACTCCCCCACGCTCTGCAGGGGCTGGAAGACCAAGGACCTGGCAGCTCACCTGTACCTCCGCGAGCGTAAGGCGGCCGTCGGGCTGGGGCTGGTCATCAAGAGCCTGTCCAAGGCGTCCGATAAAGCCACGGCAAAGCTCGCCGCGAAAATCCAGACCGCCGACGAATACACGGAGCTGGTGAACACCTTCCGGGCCGGTCCGCCCGTCCTGTCGCCGATGAAAATCAAGGCGCTGGATGAGAGCTCCAACCTCATCGAATACTTCGTCCACACCGAGGACGTCCGGCGCGCCGTCGACCGCTGGGCGCCGCGGGCCCTCGACGAAGAATACTCGGATGCGCTGTGGGATGAACTGGTCAAGCGCGCCGCCATCCTGTATCGGGGCGTTGACCTCGGCATCGTCCTGGTGTGTCCCTCGGGCCCGCGCCACGTCGCCAAACGGGCGCCCGTGTCGGTTGCCATCGTGGGCGAGCCCGGCGAACTGCTCATGCACGCCCACGGCCGCACGCGCCATGCGCTGGTCACCTTCGAAGGCCAGCCGGACGCCGTCGCGCTTCTTCAGTCCGCCGAAGTGGGCCTTTAACAAAGCAACGCGGGGTCAGATATCGCCCAATGAACAGGGTTTATTGGGCGATATCTGACCCCGCGTTGCAGTTTCTAGCGGACCTCGAACCCAGCCTCGCGGATTGCGGCCTTGACCCGCGACATCATGTCATCCGGGCCCCAGTGGAAGATGGACGCGGCGAGCACGGCATCGGCGCCGGCCTGCACGGCGGGCGCGAAGTGCGCAGGCTCACCGGCACCGCCGGAGGCGATGATCGGAACCTTGACCGCGGCCCGGACCAGCCGGATGAGCTCGAGGTCGAACCCGTCCTTGGTGCCGTCGGCGTCGATCGAGTTGAGCAGGATTTCCCCGACGCCGCGGTCGGCGGCTTCCTTAGCCCAGGCGACGGCGTCGATGCCGGTGCCCTGGCGGCCGCCGTGGGTGGTGACCTCAAAGCCCGACGGCGTGGGCTGGGCCCCGGGGCGGGTGCGGCGGGCGTCCACGGACAGCACCAGCACCTGGGAGCCGAAGTGGCGCGTGATCTCGTCGATGACGTCCGGCCGGGCCACTGCTGCAGTGTTGATGGAGGCTTTGTCTGCGCCGAAGCGGAGCAGCTTGTCCACCTCGGCCACGCCGCGCACGCCGCCGCCGACGGTCAGCGGAATGAATACTTCCTCGGCCGTGCGCCGGACGACGTCGAACGTGGTTTCCCGGTTGCCCGACGACGCGGTCACGTCCAGGAAGGTCAGCTCATCCGCGCCGGCGTTGTCGTAACGGTGCGCGAGCTCCACGGGGTCTCCGGCGTCGCGGAGCCCTTCGAAGTTGATGCCCTTGACCACGCGGCCGGCATCAACGTCCAGGCACGGGATAACGCGGACGGCTACAGCCATGACTTCTCCTGTTGTACTGCAGAGGTTGCTTTTGGACTGCCGGCGGGGCGGCGCCGGCGGCAGCGGGTCAGATGCGGCAGGCGTGGATGCTGCTGACCAGGATGGCGCGGGCGCCGAGGTCGTACAGCTCATCCATGATCCGGTTGGTTTCCTTCTTCGGCACCATGGACCGGACGGCAACCCAGTCCGAATCGCGCAGCGGCGACACCGTGGGCGACTCGAGTCCGGGGGTCAGCGCGGCGGCCTGTTCGACGAGTTCCTTGCGGATATCGTAGTCCATCAGCACATACTGGCGCGCCACGAGGACACCCTGGAGGCGACGGATCAGCACTTCGATTTCCTTCGCCGTGCCGTTCGCGGCTCCCCTCTCGCCGGTGCGGCGGATAAGGACGGCCTCGGACTTGAGGATGGGCTCGCCGAAGATCTCCATGCCGGCGGCCTTGAGCGTGTTGCCGGTCTCGACGACGTCGGCAATCGCGTCAGCGACGCCCAGCCGGACCGAGGACTCGACAGCGCCGTCCAGGCGGACCACCCTGGCCTTGACGCCGCGGTCCGCCAGGTAGTCACGCAGGAGGCCGTCGTAGCTGGTGGCGAGCCGCTTGCCTTCGAGCTGCTCCAGGCTGGAGAAGTCACCGATCGGGCCGGCGAAGCGGAAAGTGGAAGCGGCGAATCCGAGCGGAAGCAGTTCCTCGGCCTCAACCTGCGCGTCCAGGAGGAGGTCGCGGCCGGTGATGCCGACGTCGAGGGTTCCCTGCCCCACGTATACGGCGATGTCGCGGGGGCGGAGGAAGAAGAATTCAATGTCATTGTCCGGGTCCACCATGACCAGCTCGCGGCTATCGCGGCGCTGGCGGTAGCCGGCCTCGGAGAGCATGGCGGAGGCGGCTTCGGACAGGGATCCCTTATTGGGTACGGCTACACGCAGCATTGGAGGTCTTTCTGGGGTTGGAAGTCTTGGATCAGCAAACGGGCCACGCGGACGCGGCTACAGATGCTTGTAGACGTCTTCCAGGCTGAGTCCTTTTGCAAGCATCAGAACCTGCAGGTGGTACAGGAGCTGCGAGATCTCTTCGGCAGCGGCGTCGTCGGATTCGTACTCCGCAGCCATCCAGACTTCAGCTGCTTCCTCCACGACTTTCTTGCCGATGCCGTGGATTCCGGACTCCAACTCGGCAACGGTGCGGGAGCCCTCCGGGCGGGTGGCTGCCTTCTCACTGAGCTCTGCGAACAGCGTCTCGAAATTCTTCACGCCCTCCAGCCTACTTGCTCCGGGCCGGACGCCGCCTGTCGGGCCGTTGCATGACGGCGGGGATGTGAGCGAATACACACGGCGTGCGCTTCCGCACCCATCCCCGCCCGGCGCAGTATCAGTACTGCTTGAGCAGCAGCGCGGTGGTCAGCGCGGCGGTGACTGCCTCGTGGCCCTTGTCTTCGGTGGAGCCCGGCAGCCCGGCCCGGTCCAGGCCCTGCTGTTCGGTGTCACATGTCAGCACGCCGAACCCGACCGGGACGCCCGTGTTGACGCTGACGTCGGTAAGTCCCGACGTCGCGGCCTGGCAGACGTAGTCAAAGTGCGGCGTTCCGCCGCGGATGACGACGCCGAGGGCAACGACGGCGTCGAAGTGCGGTGCCAGCCGCGCGGCGGCCACCGGCAGCTCGAAGCTGCCCGGCACGCGGACGACCGTTGGCTCGTTGATGCCGGCGTCCTTGGCGGCCCGGAGGGCTCCGTCCAGGAGTCCGTCCATGATCTCGGTGTGCCAGCTGGCGGCAACGATGGCCAGCTTCAGCTGCGAGGTTTCCGCAGGGTTGAGGGTGGTGAGGTCGATCTGGGGTGCGCCGTGTCCGCTCATAAAGTGATCCTGATCCGTTCAGTCTTGTTCGTGTTCAAAAGTGTTGGTGCCGCTGCCGGGCACGCCTGCGGCCTGGGCGTCCAGGGTGAGCAGGTGGTCCATGCGGTCCTTCTTGGTCTGCAAGTACCGGATGTTCTGTTCGCGGGAGGGCACCTCGGTGGGGACCATCTCCACGACCGTCACGCCCGCCTTGGCCAGGCGGTTCTGCTTGTCCGGGTTATTGCTCAGCAACCGGATCTCATGCAGGCCCATCTCGGCCAGGATCTGCGCGGCGGCGTTGTAGCACCGCGCGTCGACCGGCAGTCCGAGCTGTTCGTTGGCCTCGACCGTATCGAAGCCCGCCTCCTGCAGGGCGTAGGCCTTGATCTTGTTGGCCAGGCCGATTCCGCGGCCTTCCTGGCCGCGGAGGTACAGGAGGGTGCCGCCGTTGGCCTCGATCAGCTCCAGGGCGTACGCAAGCTGCTCGCCGCAGTCGCAGCGGTAGGAGCCGAAGACGTCCCCGGTCAGGCATTCCGAATGCAGGCGCACCAGGGGCGCCTTCCCGTCCCGGGGAGGGTTGGGTGAGCTGACCGCGAGGTGCTCTGCGCCGGTGACCAGATCGGTCCATGCCTGCGTCACGAAGTTCCCGAACGCACCGGGCAGCTGGACCACGGGTCCGGCACTCACGGGATGCGGGGTCCGCCCGTTGCTGCTGGCCTCCGTTGCTTGAGATGCCGTCATCGTCTTTCTCCTTCTCCGGCCGGACTCGCTTCCGGACTGCTCTCCTGTGAAGATACATGGTCGTTCGCCTCGAGGTACGCTACGAGGTCCTCAATCGAAATCAAGGGGCAACCATGCTCGGCGGCGAAAACGCGCAGGCCGTCCAGCCGCATCATTTCGCCGTCGTCGTACACAACCTCTGCGATCACGCCCACCGGTTCCAGGCCGGCGAGCCGGCATAGTTCCACGGCCGCTTCGGTGTGGCCGGGGCGTTCACGCACTCCCCCCTTAACGGCCCGCAGCGGAAAAATATGCCCGGGGCGCGTCAGGGTTTCAGGGCCGCTGCCCGGATCGGCGATGACCCGGGCAGTCAGTGCCCGGTCCGTGGCCGAGATTCCGGTGCTTACTCCCGTGGCGGCGTCGCACGAGACGGTGTAGGCGGTGCCCTTCGCGTCCTCGTTGACCTGCACCATGGGAGGCAGTGCCAGCGCGTCGGCACGCGCACCGTCAAGCGGCACGCAGATGACACCCGAGCTGTAGCGGATGGTCCATCCCATCAGGGATGGAGTGGCATGCTGCGCCGCGAAGATGATGTCCCCTTCGTTTTCGCGGTCCTCGTTGTCGACCACCAGCACGGGCCGTCCCGCTGCCATCGCCTGCACTGCCTCCTCGATGGGATCGAGGGTCAGGGTGCCTGAAGCGGCCGGGTCAAGCCTTGCCGCCGCGCTCACAGCTGGTCCTCCGCCACTTCGGTGCCGCGCCCGGTGAACGCCAGCAGGCGTTCGGTGTACTTTGCCAGCACGTCCACCTCCAGGTTCACCCTGCTGCCGGTAGCCTTGGCGCCCAGGCCGGTATCGGCGAGCGTGGTGGGGATGAGGCCCACCTCGAACCAGGGCGCGGTTTCGGCAGCGGGGCTGACGGCCGTGACCGTGAGGGAAACGCCGTCAATGGCGATTGACCCCTTTTCCGCGATGTAGCGTGCGAGCCTCAGCGGCACACCGAAGCGCAGCCGCTCCCAGTTTCCCTGGGCTTCGCGTTCGAGGAGTTCGCCCACCCCGTCCACGTGCCCCTGCACGACGTGTCCGTCGAGGCGGCCGCCTGCCGGAACACATCGCTCCAGGTTGACGGCGTCACCGGCGGAAAGTTCGCCGATGGTGCTGCGGACGAGGGTCTCCCCCATGACATCCACGCTGAAATCCTTGCCGTCGATCGCCGTGGCGGTCAGGCACACGCCGTTGACGGCGATGGATCCGCCCAGCGGCAATCCGTCAGCGGTTCCGGGGGCGTGGAGACGCAGCGTTGCGCTCGTGTCGCCGTTCCGGTCCACGGACAGGACCTTTCCCTGTTCGGCAATAATTCCGGTGAACATCAGTAGCCTCCCGTGGCTGTGCCCGCTGCTGCGCGGGCCGGTAGTGAATCGGTTGGGGTTGACTGGGCCGCTGACGGCGGCCGCGTTGCTTCATCTGGTCGGGCTGGCCTTTCCGGCAGCAGGTGCAGCCGCAGGTCGCTTCCCAGCACCTGGACGGCGCCGCCGGAGGCGGCATCCCACTCCCAGCGCTGGGCGTCGGCAAGCGTTCCGATGCCCAGGCCGTTGAGGGCGGGTGTCCCGGATCCAAGCAGCGTGGGCGCCAGGTAGACGATGAGTTCGTCCACGAGTCCTGCGCCGAGGAAGGCGCTCAGGATCCTGGAGCCGCCCTCCACCATGACGTGCCGCGCCCCCGCCTCAAACAGCAGAGCCAGGGCTCTCTGGGGATCGCGGGTGGGCAGGTGCAGGACCTTGCCGTCGTCACCGCGCACCGCGGCGTCCGGCGGAACGTCCCGAAGCCCCATGACGGCACGCAGCGGCTGTTCGCCGGAGGCTTCACCGTTGACGTCCCTCGCCGTGAGCCGCGGGTTGTCCACCAGGACTGTCTGCGTGCCGACGAGGATGGCGTCGATCCGGCGCCGGATGGCGTGGTTGTCGGCCAGCGATTCCGGGCAGGAAATCCACTGGCTCGTTCCGTCCTCGGCAGCGATCCGGCTGTCCAGCGTCTGGGCAATGTGCAAGGTGACGAAGGGACGCTTCGCCTCGACGGCCAGGAACCAGCGGCGGTTCAGTTCGAACGCACGCTCGGCAGCCAATCCGCTGCGAACGCTGACGCCGGCATTCCGGAGGGTCGCTGCCCCGCCGGCCGCGGGATCGTGGGGGTCGTCGACGGCGTACACAACGCCGGTTATTCCGGCGTCGATGATCGCCTGCGCGCAGGGTCCCGTGCGGCCAATGTGGTTGCAGGGTTCGAGCGTGACCACCATGGTGGCCCCGCGGAGATCCACGCCGGCGCTGATCGCCGTCGCGATCGCATCGGCTTCGGCATGGGCGGTGCCGGCTCCCCGGTGGTAGCCCGTCGCCAGGCGCCGGCCGTCAGGACCGACGACGACGGCCCCCACCAAGGGATTGGCACCGCGCGGCCCCTGCAGGGCGGCGTCCAAAGCTGCTTCCATCGCGGCGGTTTCGGCGGCGCTGAAGGCGTGGATCGGCTGGCTGCCCACTATGAAACCGCCGGATCCGGCGACACGGTACGGGTGTCCATGCGAGTGTGTCGTTCCTTCCCTCTAGAACCTCTATGGCTCCGGGGGTATACGACAGCGAAATGCTGCGACGCCCGTGGGACGTCACAAAATACAGCTGTACGCGCTTCTCTCATCCAGACTTTAACTGTCGGTACCGGAATTTCACCAGTTCAACCGTCCGCCGGGTTTTCCTGGGAAAACGCCGGCTCGCGGGTCGCGGACTGTCACCGCCGGTTCGGACTTACACCGACCCCGGAGCACGTAATGTGTGTTGCTATTGTGGCACAACCTTGCGGATGGTCCGTGTATTCCCGGCCATGGGAGGTCACAGAATCCGTAACGTGGCCCAGCACGGATGCGGCCTGCCAGCCGCTGTCCCCCTTCCGGGAGTCCCTAGACGGTTCCGGCCTTCCGGAGCCGGTCGATTGCCTCGGACGGGTCCGCCGCACCGTAGACGGCCGATCCTGCCACGAACACGTTGGCGCCGGCCTCCGCGGCACGGAGGATGGTTTCCTCGGTGATGCCGCCGTCCACCTGGAGCGCGACGTTGACGCCGGATCCTTCGATGGCGGCACGCGCCCGGCGGATTTTCGGCAGCGTGAGGTCCAGGAACGCCTGCCCGCCGAATCCGGGCTCCACGGTCATGATCAGGAGCATGTCCAGCTCCGGGAGCATGTCCAGGTACGGCTCAACGGGGGTGGCGGGACGCAGGGCCATGCCGGCCTTTGATCCGCGCCCGCGCAGTTCCCGGGCCAGTTTGACGGGGGCGATCGACGCCTCCGCGTGGAACGTCACGGAGGCCACTCCGGCGTCCGCGTAGCCTGGGGCCCAGCGGTCAGCATCGGCGATCATGAGGTGCACATCCAGGGGGACCGGGCTGACGGCCTGGATCCGCTGCACCACGGGGAGCCCGATGGTCAGGTTGGGGACGAACTGGTTGTCCATCACGTCCACGTGCACCGAATCGGCGTTGCTGATTCTCTGCAGCTCGGCTTCAAGGTTCACAAAGTCGGCGGAGAGGATGCTCGGGTTGATGCAGCACTGCGGCATGCGGGGTCCTTTCGCGGGGAGGGGAAGTTCAGGGCTTCTTGCGGATGAGGGCAAGGAACATGGCATCCGTGCGGTGAATGTGGGGCCACAGCTGGGCGGTGAGCTCGTGACCGGCGTCAAGGTGCCCGGTCAGGCTGACAGCATCCAGTGCGCTCCCGGCGTCCAGCAGTTCCAGGTCATCGCGCTTGCGCAGTGCGTCGCTGACCACGGCAGTGGTCTCAGCAGGGTGGGGCGAACAGGTCACGTAGGCGACCACCCCGCCGGGTTTGACCGCGTCAAGGGCCGACTTGAGCAGCTCCCGCTGCAGCGGTCCGAGATCTGCCAGGTCCTTGGGCGTCCGCCGCCACCGTGACTCGGGCCGGCGGCGCAGGGCGCCAAGTCCGGTGCAGGGCACGTCCACGAGCACGCGGTCGAACGCTTCCGGCTGTTCCTCGCCGACCTCGCGGCCGTCGCCGGTGCGGACCTTCCACACTCCGGACGGGACGGCGGACAGTGCCTGGCTGACCAGTTTGGCCCGGTGCGGCGCCGGTTCGTTGGCGAGCAGGGTGGCGCCGCGCTCATTGGCCAGCGCTCCGAGCAGGGCGGCCTTGCCGCCGGGACCGGCGCACAGGTCCAGCCAGGCTTCTGTCCCCTCCCGGCCGTTGCCTTCTGCGCCGCTGCCTTCAGCACTGCCCAGCGGCAGCGCAGCCATGGCACGGGCCACGAGCTGGGAGCCGACGTCCTGGACTCGAGTGGTGCCTTCCCTGACCGAGGCAAGCCGGCCGAGGTCCCCGCCGCTGGAGAGCGCGGATCCTTCGACGAGCTCTCCGGGCGTGGCTCCGCCTTCGAGGGCCTCGTCCAGGCTTCCGAGCCCGGGAAGGGCCACGAGGTTGACCACCGGGGCGGCGTTGTCCGCCTCGAGGAGATCGTTGATTTCGGTGACCGGCCTGCCGTGCGCCACGAGGGACTGCCTGAAGGCACGCACGATCCACTCCGGATGGGCGTACCGGACCGAGGCCACCTTGGTGGGATCCTGCTCGTCGCTGAGCAGCAATTCCAGCCATTCCTCCACCGTGTGCGCGGAGACCTTGCGCAGCACGGCGTTGATCAGGGCGGAGGGTCCCGCCCCGATCACGGCGCGGGCAAGTCCCACAGTCTGGTCAAGCGCAGCGTGCGCCGGCACCCGCATGGCCAGCAGCTGGTGCGTGCCGATGCGCAGGGCATCGAGGACGGCAGGGTCCAGCTGGTCCAGCGGCCGGTCCACGCACCGTGCCAGGACAGCGTCATACGTGCCCTGCCCGCGGAGGGCGCCATAGCTCAGTTCCGTGGCGAAGCCGGCGTCACGCTTGTCCAGGCCGTGGTGCCGGATCCTCGCCGGCAGGACGAGGTTGGCGTACGCGTCCTCGGCGGCCACGGCACGCAGCACCTCGAAAGCGACCAGCCGGGCCGGATCGGCGCGGCGGGTGCGCTGGGACGGCGCGTTCTCGGTGTAGCTGCGCTGCGGCCCGCGGTTGCGTTCCCGGCCCTGCGCATCGCGCCGGCTGGAACCGCCCCGCTGGCCGCCGCCCTGGCCGCCCTGTCCTGCCCGCTGGGGCCCCCGGCCCCGGCCGCTGCCGCTTGTCCCGGACTCGCTCATTCGAACACCACGCTTTCAAGGGAAGCTTGTCCGCGGGCCCAATCGGCCGCGGCCATCATTTTCTTGCCCGCAGGCTGGACCCGGGTCAGCTCGACTGGATGCGAGCCGGTTCCCACCAGCACGCTCTTGCCGTCCAGCGCCACTGTGCCCGGCGCCTGCGCGGCGGCCTCGGACCGCAGCACCACCGGCTCAAGTTTCAGGCGCTGGCCGTCGAACGTGGTCCATGCCCCCGGCTCCGGCGTAACGCCCCGGGCGCGCCGGCCGACGGAAAGGGCCGGTTCGGACCAGTCGATCCGGCCGTCGTCGATGGTCAGCTTGGGGGCGAGGGTGACCTCGCCCTGTTGCGGTCGCGGGGAGGCCGCGCCCGACTCGACAGCGGACAGCGTCTGGGCCAGCAGCACGGCGCCGCTGTGCGACAACCGCTCCAGCAGCGCTCCGGAGGTGTCGTCGGGCCGGACGGGTTCGGTCAGCGTGCCAATGACAGGGCCGGTGTCGAGCCCTTCCTCGAGGAGGAAGGTCACCGCTCCGGTGATGTCGTCGCCGGCAATGACAGAGCGCTGCACCGGTGCCGCGCCGCGCCAGGCCGGCAACAGCGAAAAGTGCAGGTTGACCCAGCCGTGTGGCGGAATGTCCAGGGCGGCACGCGGCACAAGTCCGCCGTAGGCCACGATGGCGGCCACGTCCGGACGGACTGCCGCGATCCTCGCCGTGACGGCGTCGTCCACGCGCGCGGCATGTATGACTTCGAGTCCCAGCTCGGCGGCACGGGCGGCAACGGGCGACGGCGTGAGCACGCGTTTGCGCCCGATCGGCGCGTCCGGCCGGGTCAGCACCGCGACGACGTCGAAGCCGGCGGCGACGAGCGCATCAAGTGACGGTACGGCTACCGCCGGCGTTCCCGCGAAGAGGACCCTCATCCGGCAGCGCCAAAGCTGCCGCCGCCGAAACTGGAGCCGACCGTCTTGGCGCGCTTCGCCGTCGTCCGTTCCGTGATGGAGTCGTAGTTGGCGTTGCGGATGGAGCGCAGCGCTGCCTTGCGGTCATCGCCCTCAAGGCGGTCCGTGTAGAGAATGCCGTCGAGGTGGTCGGTTTCGTGCTGGAAGCAGCGGGCCAGCAGTCCCTCTGCCTCCACAGAGACGGGCTCTCCGTTGACGTCCACGCCGGTGACCCGCGTGGCGCGGGACCGGCGGACGGGGAAACCGAGGCCCGGGATGGAGAGGCAGCCTTCCACTTCGTCAGGCTGAAAGTCATCGCTGTTTTCCAGGACCGGGTTAATGACGTGGCCCTCAACACCGCCGATGCGGTAGGTGAAAACCCTGAGGCTGACTCCGATCTGCGGCGCGGCCAGGCCGGCGCCGTCCACGTCCTCCATGGTTTCGGTCATGTCTGCAACGAGCTTGGCCAGCTCCGGCCCGAATTCCGTGACGGGGTCGGCAACCGTGCGCAGCACGGGGTCGCCGATGATACGGATATTCAGAATTGCCATCTGCGGTCATTTCCTCACGGTGGGGTTAACGGATCCAGTCCAGTTTAGTTGCTGCGGCCGTACCGGTGGCTCCCCGGACGGCAGCTCAGGTGGACACGCTCACGTGAACACGGGCGGTGCCACCGGCAGCAGCGCAGGTCCGGCACTGACCGTGTCCGCTGACATCTCCCACACACGCCGCAGCGCGCAGAATTTCCACCAGTGGTGCCGCAGCACCTCCGGGTTCGCCCTCACCGGGCGCACCTCCGTTTCGCCGATGGCGACCGCGAGCAGCACGGGGGAATCACCGTGCCGCCAGGGTTCCCACTCCCCCGCCACGGCATCCACCAGGCTTTCCTCAGCCTTCATGCCTGCGACGAGCTGCATGACCACTTTGTCGTCCAGCGCCTTGACCTGGCCGTCGCGGGTGGTTCCTTTGGTCTTGTAGTCAATGAGGCAGGTCCGCCCGTTGATCCGCGCCACGAGATCCAGCGTTCCGGCGTATCCCACCGTTTTGTTCCATACCGTGATCTCCGGCGCCAGGGGTTCGACCCGGAACAGCTCCCACCATTCGTCGAAACGGGCGGCGAAGGCCTCTTCACCGTTGGACGCCAGGGCTTCCCGCGTTTCCTGCATCCGGTGGGGCCGGCCGAGGGCCCGCAGCGCAACCTGTTCGCAGTAGTTGTGGACGCGGTCTCCGCGCTGGGCGGCGTCGTCGCGGTAAGCCTCCGCCGCCTTGGCTGCGCGGTTCACCGCCTGCCGGACCTTTGCCGGGCTGCCCAGGATTTCGGGAAGAGACGGATCCTTGGCCAGACTGCTGGCGCCCATGTAGCCGAACCATCCGTCCAGCCCGTGGGGCTGCTGGCCGATGACTGTGGTGATGGACGGTACCGAGAACGCTTCCGTGGTGGAGCGCGCGTACATCCGGCCGTATTCCGTGGCGTGGGCGAGGAGTGGATCAGTCATGGCAAAACTCTTTCACGGGGGGCTGACAATAAGTCCGGAAACAGAAAAGTCCGCCCCGCCGGGATTTCCCGGGCGGAACGGACCATTCATCGGTGGGCGATACTGGGTTCGAACCAGTGACCTCTTCGGTGTGAACGAAGCGCGCTACCACTGCGCCAATCGCCCCGATGCATTTGAATGCTAGCCGACGATGCGGGGTTTTCGGAAATCGGACCTCCCCGGCGGGGAAGCCGCGGGAAGAGCCGGGCACGCGCCGGGCGTCCCCGGCTGCTGAATTACAGACCTGTAATTCGAATATTTCCCTAGAATTCAAGGAAGTAAGGGGGTCGGCGTGACTGTGTCGTGGCACGATTTGGAGATTCCCTGAACCTCCTATAGAGTTTTTACTCGTTGGAACGCGAGGAAATGCCGCTCACGGCAAGGAATCAGCGCTCCGAATGCGGACGTAGCTCAGCTGGTAGAGCACCACCTTGCCAAGGTGGATGTCGCGAGTTCGAATCTCGTCGTCCGCTCGCAGGACACTGTCACGGCAAAGATTCCCCGGAATCGACGCTTACACGGTGGGTTGGCCGAGAGGCGAGGCAGCGGCCTGCAAAGCCGTATACACGGGTTCGAATCCCGTACCCACCTCGGTGAAAACCATGGTTTCCGGTCCGACCGGATGCAATGGGCGATTGGCGCAGCGGTAGCGCGCTTCCCTGACACGGAAGAGGTCACTGGTTCGATCCCAGTATCGCCCACCAGAGCAAGGCAACTTGCTTGTTGTTGAACGTCCGGTCAAACCGTACGGACTTCATGCGCGGACGTAGCTCAGCTGGTAGAGCACCACCTTGCCAAGGTGGATGTCGCGAGTTCGAATCTCGTCGTCCGCTCTCTTGATCCTTAGGGATCCGAACCCAGGATATAGCCGGCCTTCCGGTTCCGGGCGATTGGCGCAGCGGTAGCGCGCTTCCCTGACACGGAAGAGGTCACTGGTTCGATCCCAGTATCGCCCACGATTGAAGCAGCTCCCCGGAGCTGCTTTTTTCTTGCCCTCGCACCGTTTGACAATTTCTGTCAACAGCTCCTTGGCAGGCACCGGCCTGGCAGCTAGGATCGAATGCGGAGGAGCGAACTGGCTCCGCGATTGAAGGGAGGTGCTCGTGGGACTGATTGACGATCTAAAGGGCAAAGCTCAGGGTCTGATCCGCGGCAACGAGCAGGCCATCAAGGACGGTATCGAAAAAGCGGGCGACTTGGTCGACTCGAAGACCGGCGGCAAGTACGCCGGCCACGTAGATAAGGTCCAGGATGGTGCTTCCACCTTCGTTGACAACGCAGACGGAACGCCCAACGAGGCTCCGGCGGGCCAGGTAGTGCCGCCGGCCGAGAAGGCTCCGTAACCAGGATTTGCCCGGGCTTTGCCCAGACACGTCAACCGGGTGCCGGTCCCGCCGAGAGGCGGCGCCGGCACCTTTGGCGTTTAACGGCCTAGAGGGCCGGCTCGTGGTTCTGGCCTTCACGGGCCAGTGCCGTCAGGCGGGAGACGGCCCGGAAGTACTTCTTCATGTAGCCGCCGGTCATCATTTCATGTGTGAAGAGCTGGTCGAACGGGACGCCGCTGGCCAGGATCGGAACGTCCTTGTCGTACAAACGGTCCGCCAGCACCACGAACCTCAGCGCCACCGCCTGTTCGGTGATGGTTTCCACGTCACGCCAGACAACACCGTCCACGCCGTCGATGAGTTTCCGGTAGCGGCTCGGGTGGACACCTGCAAGGTGGGCGATCAGGGTCTTGAAGTCGTCCTCGGCAACGGTCTGGCCGTCGAACTCCGCCTTCATGTGGGCGTGAAGTTCGCTGTTCCTGAGGGGCAGCGGGGCAGCGGGGAGGCCGCGGTGCCGGAAGTCCTCACCGTCGATCCTGAGGACATCGAACTGATCGGCCAGGACCTGGATCTCCCGCTGGAAGTCGACCGCGGCGAAGCGGCCGTCGCCCAGGGAGCCGGGCAGCGTGTTGGAGGTGGCGGCGAGTTTGACACCGGCGTCGGCGAGTTCGCGCATGAGCCGGGACATCAGGACGGTGTCGCCCGGGTCGTCCAGCTCGAACTCATCGATGCAGACCAGCTTGTAGGAACTCAGCGCTTCGACCGTTTTCCGGAAGGAGAGCGCCCCCACCAGGTTGGTGTACTCCACGAACGTGCCGAAGGCCTTCGGACCGGGCGCGGCGTGCCACAACGAGGCCAAGAGGTGGGTTTTGCCGACGCCGAAGCCGCCGTCGAGGTAGATGCCGGCCCGCGAGGTGTCCTTCTTGGCGAAGAGCCGCTTGAAGAGTCCCGCGCCGTCGCCCGCGCCGACGCCGCCGGCAAACGCCTCCAGGGCATGGACGGCCGCTGCCTGGCTGGGCTGCGAAGGATCCGGCCGGTAGCTTGCGAAGGACACCTTCCCGAACCTTGGTGACGGGTAAAAACCTTTGAGGAGCTCATCCACAGACACCGACGGCGTCCGGGTCGCGAGCTTTTCAATCTGTACCAAGGTGGTCCGTTCTGCTGGTGACTTGTCCCCAGACAGGATACCGGCACTGAGGGTGCAGCCCGGGTGTGAGCCCGCCGGCCGTCGCCCGCCGTGACCAACCGCACATTTCGTCCTATTAACGATGGGGAGCATTCACCGCGGGCCGTGGCTAGGGTTGAAGCAGTGACCGACCGTCTCTTACGGCGGTCCGACGTGACCGTTTCAGTGAAAGGCCATACGAATGTCCTACCCAGTTGAACAGAACGAGAAGTTCACCGCCTACGCCCACCCGGAGCGGCTCGTCTCCACGGAGTGGCTCGCCGCTGCCATCGAGGGCGGTGCCCTCAGCGACGGAAAGCTCGTGGTGGTGGAGTCCGACGAGGACGTCCTGCTGTACGAGACCGGACATATCCCCGGTGCCGTCAAGGTTGACTGGCACACGGACCTGAACGACGAGGTGACCCGGGACTACGTGGACGGCAACGCCTTTGCCGCCCTGGCAGCGGCCAAGGGCATTTCCCGCGACACCACCGTAGTGATCTACGGGGACAAGTCCAACTGGTGGGCCGCCTACGCCCTCTGGGTGTTCACCCTCTTCGGCCACGAAGACGTCAGGCTGCTGGACGGCGGGCGGGACAAATGGATCGCCGAAGGCCGCGAGCTGACAACCGACGTTCCGGCCCCGGCCGCCGGCGACTACCCCGTCGTCGAACGCAACGATTCGCCCATCCGCGCATTCAAGGACGATGTCCTCGCGCACCTTGGCAAACCGCTCATTGACGTCCGCTCCCCCGAGGAATACACGGGCCAGCGCACCCACATGCCGGCGTACCCGGAGGAGGGCGCCCTCCGCGGCGGACACATTCCGACGGCGGCGTCCATCCCCTGGGCACGCGCCGCAGCGGAGGACGGCACCTACCGCACCCGGCCCGAACTGGAGGCCCTCTACCTCGAGGAAGCCGGGCTTGCTGAAGGGGACGACGTCGTGGCTTACTGCCGCATCGGCGAACGCTCGAGCCACACGTGGTTTGCGCTGAAGTACCTGCTCGGTTTCGAGACTGTCCGCAACTACGACGGTTCCTGGACGGAGTGGGGCAACGCCGTGCGCGTGCCCATCGTCAAGGGAACCGAGCGCGGCTCCGTTCCGGCCGGCGCCAGGTAAGCAGCCGTAAGAAAGGGCCGCGCCGGGGCAAATTTGCGTAAGCTGGAAGGGATGAGTACTTATGCACTGCCCACCGCGCTGGCGGAGATTGTCGATGACTTCCAGGCACTGACCGAGCCTGACCGGCTTCAGCTGCTCCTGGAGTTTTCCCGTGGCCTGCCCGAACTGCCGGAGCGGCTCCGGGATCACCCGGAGCTGCTGGAGCAGGTGGTCGAGTGCCAGTCGCCACTGTTCCTGACGATCGAGGCTGAAAAGGACGACGACGGGTCCCCCGCAGCTTTCCGGCTGTTCTTCAAGGCCCCTCCCGAGGCGCCCACCACGCGGGGATTCGCTGGCGTGCTCCACGAGGGCCTCGACGGCCTGACGGCGCAGGAGATCCTGGCCGTGCCGGACGACATGCCGGAACTGCTGGGGCTCACGCGGGCCATTACGCCGTTGCGGATGCGCGGGATGACGGCAATGCTGGGCCGCATCAAGCGCAAAGTGGCCGCGTCGGCCCGGCTCCAAAGCTAAGCGGTCCCAACCGGCCGTGGCCCGCAAGAACACCTCGCAGGGAACGCCTGCCACAGCCGCCCTGGCTGCGGCAGGCGTTTCCTTCGGCCTGCATCCCTACACGCACGACCCCGCCGCCGCCAGTTACGGACTGGAAGCCGCGGAAGTCCTGGGGATTGACCCGGCCAGGGTCTTCAAAACGCTGATGGTCGAAGTCGACGGCCGGCTCGCCGTCGGCGTCGTTCCGGTGAGCGGAAACCTTGACCTGAAGGCCATCGCGGCGGCCCTCGGGAGCAAGAAAGCCGCCATGGCCCATCCTGCCGCGGCTGAACGTCGGACGGGCTACGTCCTGGGCGGCATCTCGCCGCTGGGCCAGCGCCAGCCCTCCCCCACGGTGGTAGATGACAGCGCGCTGGCGCTGACCAGCATCCTGGTGTCCGGCGGCCGCCGCGGGCTTGATATCGAGCTCGATCCCCGGGACCTGATCCGCCTCACGGGCGCCGTCACTGCCCCGATCGGCACGGCCCCAATCAGAACGCCCGGCGGCAGGACCGCCAGCCGGCCGCTCTAATCCTGCAGGTCCCGTTCGGCTCCAGGCTGGTCTGACCCCTGGCCGGGCGCCTGCCCCGGATTCAACTTTGGCGCGAGCTGCTGTTGCAGCCAGGCTTTGACCAGGCTTTCCCAGCGGCCCGGATCAACATTCCATTCCTTGGTGTGCCTGGCCTGCACGAACGCCTCGAACGTCACCATCTCCGGATTCCTTTCGGCCAGGAGTGCCGAGGGCCGGTACGGGACATATTCGTCGTCCACACTGTGAACAATGAGGGTGGGTGTCCGCAGTTCCACTGCCCTGGACACCCAGTCCATGGACTTCAGGTCCACGGGTGCGGCCAGCCCGGTCAGGCGGCGCCCCAGCCGGTGGCCCATCATGAGCTGTCCGTACCGGCCGACGCCGGACGGAATCCGGTTCAATTCGGCGTGATGGGCCAGCACATTGACCCAGTCGATGACGGGCGCGTCCAAAACCATGGCCCGGATGACCGTCCGGTGCTTTGAGAGATCGGCGGTCTGCAGGCAGATGGCACCGCCCATGGACCAGCCGAAGAGCACCACATCCTTGGCCCCGTTGGCGAGCGCGAAGGAGATAGCGGCGTCGATGTCCCGCCACTCGGTGGACCCCAGGCCGTACCTGCCGTCGGGTGCCGAGGGCGCCAGTCCGTCGTTGCGGTAGGACACCAGCAGGCTGGAGAGTCCCAGCTCGCGGGCAGCCCGGACGGCCCGGAGGCCCTCCTGCCTCGTTGCACCGCGGCCGTGGACCATGATGGCCCACGTCCCGGAGTCGGGCTCGGCCCTGATCAGCCAGGCCGGAGCGGTTCCGCCGTCGACCTCGATGCCGACTTCTTCGGACGCCAGCCCGACGGCGGGGGGATCCGGATAGACGGCCCCGCTCCACCAGCCGCGCCGGGCCTTCGCGAGGTCGCCGCTGTAGACCGCCTCGACCTCGCGGAGCACCGTCCGCTCGGCCGGCGAATAGGACACGATCCTGCCGATTCGGGCGTGGCCGCTGCCGCCGTCGAAGTAGAGTCCGTAGACGCCGTCCAGGGTTGTGTCCGGCGTGGCGGCCAGAATGACCTGCAGCCCGCGGCCTTCCCTGATGACCGCCAGCACTTCCTGGTCGGCGGGTCGCGCCCGCGACGGGGTGAGCACGCGCCGGGCGAAGTACAGCGCCAGCGCCGACGAACCAGCTCCAAGGAGTCCGGCCGCGGCGCCGCCCGCGATGACCCCGCCCACTGTCCACTTGGCCCTCAGCGTCATCCTGCTGTCTTGGGGGCCGGCCGCCGGCTGCTGACCGATGTCAGGAACCAGATGGCGCTGCAGCGCTTTGGGAAGTGTGAAGGAGGAGTCCATGGCACCATTCTCGCCGGAGCGGGCGTCCGAGGCACATCGGGTGGCAAATGCATGCGGGGGCGGTTCCTCGGGACTAGGCTGATGGCATGAGCGATCCAATCGTCATTCTCACAGAAGAGCCGCTGGGTGCGGACGACCGCGTCAACATCGAACGCCTGGTGGACGGAGGTGATGCGCGCCTGGTAGTGCTGGTGCCTGCCAATACGGAACGGCACCTGCTGGTGGACTTCCTCGAGAACCTCTCAATGCTGGACATCGCGAAAGCCTTCCGCGAGCTAACGGCGCACGCCCCGGACCCGGACAAGCAGCGGGCGGCTGCGACGGAAACCCTGGCCACATCGCTCAGTGCACTCGAGGGCGTGGGCGGCGGAGTTTCAGGTGAGGTAGTGGATGGCGAAGCGGTCAACGGCCTCGTGACCAAGGTCAAGGAACTTGGAGCCGCGCAGGCTGTGGTCATCACCCGGCCGCACGCAGTGGCGGACACCTTCCACACCGACTGGGCCAATAAAGCCCAGGACCGGCTCGGGCTGCCGGTGCTGCACCTGTATGCCGGTTCGGGATTTATCGGCGACTCCTGAACGTTGACAAAGCTATGAACACTCCAGACCAAGCTGACAGCACCAACACCACGGACGCCGGAAATCCGACCGTCGCCCGGGACGACGAGGACTGGCGCAGGGAACTGACTCCCGAGGAGTACCGCGTGCTGCGCCAGGCCGGCACGGAACGCCCGTACACAGGCGAGTACTGTGACACGCACACGGCAGGCGTCTATCATTGCCGCGCCTGCGGGGCTGAGCTTTTCACCAGCAACGAGAAATTCGATTCGCACTGCGGCTGGCCGTCCTTCTGGGCGCCGCTGGCTGAGGAACGCGTACGGTACATCCACGACCGCACCCTCGGCATGGAACGCATCGAAGTGCGGTGCTCAAACTGCGATTCCCACCTGGGGCACGTCTTTGAGGGCGAGGGCTACGGCACGCCTACGGACCAGCGCTACTGCATCAACTCGATTTCGCTGAAACTGGTCCCTGCCGACGGCACCGCAGGCGACTCCTGAGGATATGCGCCGGCTGCACCTGACGCGGCGTAATCGGACCCTTAGCCTTACAGTTTCTTATGCTAATGCCGATAATGAATTAGGAACTCTGGCTGCTTGCTACGCTCGGCGTAGACGCTCAGGCAACCAGAAAGGCGACGCCGAAGATGACAATCACCGCAACCACCGCACCCGCCACGATCACCGCTGACCACCCCGAGTGGAAGCGGCTGAAGGCTTCCGCCACGGCGCTCCGGGCGCTCCAGGTGCAGGACGGTTCCGTTCCGGAAAAGGCCGACCACGCGGCCGCGGCCAGCCATGTCGCTGCCATCGTCGATGCCGTTCAAACCCTTGCCCCGGCCTTCCCACACGATGCCGGCTACCTTGAACTGCTGGTCCGCGACTTCGGCCGCTGGGCGGAAGCCGGCTTCGGCGTTCCCGACTTCCTGGACTCCCTGCTCGCGTTCCAGCCGCAGGTGCACCGCGAAAACGGGCTCCAGCACCTTGTGGTCTTCCCCATGTACACCCAGAACGGCAGCAGCAGCCGGCTGGTGGAAGCTGTGCTGATCGAGGTTGTCTGGCCCGAATTCATCGCCGGCCTGGAACAGGGCGACTACTCGAACAAGCTCTTCGTCCCCATCCGTTTCCTGGACTTCACGCCGGGGTATGACACCAACTCGGCGGTGCTCTTTCCTGAGACCGTGGCCGTCCGTGAGACCCCCAAGTTCACGTGGGGCGCAATCTTCGCAGACCGCGAGGCCGCCCGCTTCCGCCGCGTCCTTCGTGCCGCCGCGGACATCACGGGCCTTGAACTGCCGGCCGACGCCGCCGAGCTCCTCGGGGACCAGGGGCTCACCCAGGAAACGTTCGTGATGTGGGACCTGATCCACGACCGCACCCACATGCGCGGCGACCTGCCCTTCGATCCGTTCATGATCAAGCAGCGCATGCCGTTCTTCCTGTATTCGCTGGAGGAGCTGCGCTGCGACCTGACCGCCTTCCGGGAATCCGTGAAAATCGAGAAAGACGAAGAGGCGGATCCAGAAGCCCGCCGGCACGCGAAACTGGTCCAGTACGCCGTCATCTTCGACCGCATTTTCCGCTTCGCGATCACGGGCAGCCGGGTGCGCAACTACGACGGACTCGGCGGCCAGCTGCTGTTCGCCTGGCTGCACCAGCACCGGGTGCTCCACTGGACCGACAGCCGCCTCAGCATCGACTGGGAGGAAGTTGCCGCGGTCGTCGTCGAACTCGGCGCTCGGATCGACGAGCTGTACTGGCGTTCCATCGACCGGCCCAAGACGGCCCACTGGCTGGCCGCGTATGAACTCATCTCTGGCACCGTCACGCCCAATCCGGCCTCCGTTTGGGCCAAGGGCCCCGGGGCCCTCCCCCTCGACGGACCGCCCCGCGGGCTCACTGACCGGGTGCTGGACGACGAGTTCCCACTGTCCATGTTCTACGAGGCACTCGAAAAGAAGATGCGGCCCGTGATCGAGTCAACCGCCGGCATCACCGGAACGTCGGACCCGGCTGGCTCAAGCACGGGTCCTGTGGCGACGCCGATGACCGCCGGATGACCGCCGGCAACGGCCTCGTCGTCCTGGTCACCGGCGGCAGCGGCCCGTCGGGAATAGCTGTGGCAGGGGCACTGCGGCGGGCGGGTTTCACCGTCTTCACCGTCGGTTCGGACCAGGCGAGGATTGAGGCCGCCGCGGCCCAGGCCGGTGCCGGCGTCGTCCCGTTTACCTGCGATCTCGCCAGCCTCCCTGCGGTCCGCGAACTTCACCGGACCCTCGCCCGGACCGCGGGGAGGATCGACGGCGTCATCCACCTCGTCGGCGGCTGGCGCGGGGCCCAGGGCATCACCGACCAAAGCGACGAGGACTGGGACTTCCTCGAGCGCAGCGCCGTAACCACGCTCAGGAACGTCACCCGCGTCTTCTACGGGGACCTCGCGGCCTCGGACAGCGGGCGCTTCGCCATGGTGTCGTCGACGGCGGTCGGCCAGCCCGCCGCGGGCGTCGCAAACTATGTGGCAGCCAAGGCGGCTGCCGAAGCCTGGACCATGGCAGTGGCGGACGGGTTCCGCAGCGACCAGGCCGGAGACCCGGACGTCCCCGGCAGCCCCAAACTGAACGGCACCCCCAAACTGAACAGCGCCGCCGTCGTGTTCGTGGTGAAGGCCCTGGTGGACGCCGGCATGCGAAGCCGGCAGCCGGAACGCAAGTTCCCGGGCTACACCGACGTCGAGGACCTGGCGTCCGCCGTCGTCGGGCTTTTTGGCCAGTCCGCCGCGGAACTGAACGGGAAGCGGCTGCCATTGACCCCTGACCCGGCACCATTCGCCGGAACTACCTAGACTGAAAGCGTGACCAAAGCGATGACAACCACAGTTGAAACGGCCGGCAACGGCACCATGTCCCGGCTGCACGACGCCACCGTGCGGGGATTCGCCTCCGACAACTACTCCGGCGTCCACCCGGAAGTGCTTGCTGCCCTGGCGGCCGCCAATGAGGGGCACCAGGTGTCCTACGGCGAAGACGACTACACGGCGCGGCTCCAGGAACTCATGGAGGAGCACTTCGGCGAAGGCATCGAGTGCTTCCCCGTCTTCAACGGCACCGGGGCCAACGTGCTCTCGCTGCAGTCCCTGCTCCCCCGCTGGGGTGCCGTGATCTGCGCGTCGACGGCCCACATCAACATGGACGAGAACGGCGCCCCGGAACGCATCGGCGGCATCAAGCTGTTGCAGGTTCCCACGCCGGACGGCAAGCTGACGCCGGAGCTCATTGACCGTGAGGCGTGGGGCTGGGGTGACGAGCACCGGGCCCAGCCGCTGGCCGTCTCCATCACCCAGACCACTGAGCTGGGCACGTGCTACACGCCGGAGGAAGTGCGGGCGATCGCCGAGCACGTCCACGCCAAGGGCATGAAGCTGCACATGGACGGCGCCCGGCTGGCGAACGCGGCGGCGCACCTGGAGGTTCCGCTGCGGGCCTTCACCCGCGACGCCGGCGTGGACATCCTGTCCTTCGGCGGCACCAAGAACGGCCTGCTGTTCGGCGAGGTGGTGGTGGCACTGAATCCGGATGCCGCCCACGGCCTGCTCTTCCTGCGGAAAATGAACATGCAGCTGGCGTCCAAGATGCGCTTCATGTCCGCGCAGTTCATCGCGCTGCTGGAGGGCGATCTATGGCTGCGCTCGGCCGCCCACGCGAACGCCATGGCCGCCAGGCTGCGATCAGCGGTGGACGCCATTGACGGCGTCGAACCCACGCAGAAGACGGAGTCCAACGGCGTCTTCGCCATCCTGCCCGAGGGCGTCGCGGACAGGCTGCGGGAATCCTTCCGCTTCTACGACTGGAACGAGGCCGCCCGGGAGGTCCGCTGGATGTGCTCGTTTGATACGAGCGAGGAGGACGTCGATGCGTTCGTCAAGGCCATCAAGCGGGAACTGGCCAGCCACGGTACGGCGTCGACGGCGGGCGCGCAGTAGCATGCACGTGATTGCATGAGCCGGCGGCGAGCCTGCCGCCGGCGGCGGATTCTATTGCGTACCCTGCGAATGTGAACGCACTTGCCCAGGTTCCCTCGGATTTCCTTCACGCCTTGGGAACGCTCCGGAAAGCACGATGCCGCAGCGAGTTGCGCCTGGACGAGATTCCGGCACCCTCGCGGCTGGCACCGTTTGCCGTGGCCCTCGGCGCCGAGGTGATTGTTCCCACCGGCGGCACCGGCGACTACGCGGCCGTGCACGGCCCCGCGGCCATGGCGCTGGCCCGCTCCGCGGCAGCAGGCGACGACCCCGACGGCGATGAACTCGCCACCGGCAGGTTCATCCTGCTGTACGACCCCGACGGCTCGGCCGTCTGGGACGGTGAGTTCCGCATCGTTACGTACATCCGCGCCCAGCTCGAGGCCGAGATGGGCAACGACGAGATGCTCGGCTCCGTGGCCTGGACATGGCTCGTGGAAGCCCTGGAAACGCACCACGCACCGTACCGCGCGGCCGGCGGAACAGCCACGCGCGTGCTGTCGGAAAGCTTCGGCACGCTGTCCGGGCGGCCGGGCTCGATCGACATCGAACTCCGCGCCTCCTGGACCCCTGCGAGTGCGGACATCCAGGCCCATCTTGAGGCCTGGTCCGATATGGTGTGCACGTTCGCCGGCCTCCCGCCGCTGCCCGACGGCGTCTCCGCACTACCCCGCAGGCGCCGGAACTAGCGGGCGCCGCCTGTGCCGAATCCGTCCGCCGGCGTGCTGCCGGTAAACTAGGGGCATCATGACCCCTCAAATTCCGGAAAACACCACAGCCGGCGCTCCGGCTGCTGAAACCGCACCCCACATTACGGTGGAGGGCTTCGACAGCCTCGTTCCCGTTGTCATTGATCTGGATTCGCCCCGCGACGGCGTGCCGCTGGTCATCGAAACCCAGGCGGGACTGGAGCGCTGCGCGGCCGCAATTGCAGCCGGCACCGGCCCCGCGGGTGTCGATGCGGAGCGGGCGTCCGGCTTCCGGTACGGCCAGCGGGCCTTCCTGGTGCAGATCCGGCGAGAGGGATCCGGTACCTGGCTCATCGATCCCGAACCATTCGAGGACCTTCGGATCATCAACGATGCCCTCAAGGGCGTCGAATGGATCCTGCACGCGGCCAGCCAGGACCTCCCCTGCCTCTCGGAGCTTGGCATGTGGCCGGACAAACTGTTCGACACCGAACTCGCGGCACGGCTGGCGGGGCTGCCCCGCGTGGGGCTCGCCGCGGTCATCGAGCAGCTGCTCGGATTCGGCTTGGCCAAGGAACACTCCGCCGCCGACTGGTCCACCCGCCCCCTGCCGGAGCCCTGGCTCAGGTACGCGGCCCTCGACGTCGAGGTCCTGACGGAACTGCGCGAGGAACTTATCGAACTGCTTGAGGCAGACGGGAAGCTTGAATTCGCCGAGCAGGAGTTCGCCGCCATCCTTTCGGCGGGACTCGCGCCGCCGCGCGTCGATCCCTGGCGCAAAACGTCAGGCCTCCACCAGATCAGGGACCGGCGCCAGCTTGCCGCCGTCCGTGAAATGTGGCTCGAACGCGACGCCCTGGCCCAGAAACGGGACGTCGCTCCCGGCCGGCTGATCCCCGATTCGTCCCTCGTGGCCGCCGCCAAGGCCATGCCGGCAACGGTCCCGCAACTCCTGGGCACCAAGGGCTTCCACGGCCGGGCCGCCCAGCGCGAGGCTCCGCGCTGGCTCCGCTGTATCTCGACTGCCCGGTCAATGGAGGACCTTCCCCCGCTGCACCTTCCCACCAACGCCCCGCCGCCGCCGCGTGTCTGGGCCGACCGCGACCTTGCTGCCGCGGAGAGGCTCTCCACTGCGCGGCCGCTGCTGCAGAAGAAGGCCGAGGAATTCAATCTTCCGTTGGAGAACCTGCTGACCCCGGACTTCCTGCGGCGCATCGCCTGGCGCCCTCCGGCCGAAATCAGCGAGGCTGCCGTTGCCGCCGACCTCCGGGGTCTGGGCGCCCGGCCATGGCAGGTCGAACTGGTCACACCCCTCATCACCGAAGCATTCCTCCACCCGCAGCCGCTGCCGCCGAAGGAAGCCAAGACCTAGGCGGCCGCGCCTGCGGCCGGGCTTCCTTTTCGCCGTGTCCGCCGCGCCGCAGGCTCCTTGCACCCAATGTTACTGGCGAGTAACATAGGGCTCACTGTCGCCCGGATCCGCGCTGACCTCGGTCAGGATCCGGCATCAACGTCTCAATGAGGAGCAGCACGTGAGCCAACACCGAAGCAGCGGAAATCAACGCACTGTCCGCGACGTCGTCTTCGTGGACGGCGTGCGCACGCCTTTCGGCCGCGCCGGCGAGAAGGGCATCTACGCAGGAATGCGCGCTGATGACCTCGTGGTCAAGTGCATCCGCGAGCTAATGCGGCGCAACCCCGCCCTTCCCGCCGAACGCGTCGACGAAGTGGCGGTCGCCGCAACCACGCAGACCGGGGACCAGGGCCTCACCATCGGCCGGACCGCCGCCCTGCTGGCCGGCCTGCCGCGCACGGTGCCCGGCTTCGCCATCGACCGCATGTGCGCGGGCGCCATGACGGCCGTGACCACCACCGCCAGCGGCATCGGTTTCGGCGCCTATGACGTCGTCATCGCCGGCGGCGTGGAACACATGGGAAACCATCCCATGGGCGCGGGCGCCGACCCCAACCCCCGCTTTGTGTCCGAACGCCTCGTGGACCCCGCCGCGCTCAACATGGGCAACACTGCCGAAAACCTGCATGACCGTTTTCCGCGCATCACCAAGGACCGCACCGACGCATACGCGGTGGCGTCCCAGAACAAGCTGGCTGCCGCGTACAGCAACGGGGTGATCCAGCCGGACCTTGTCCCTGTGGCCACCATGAAGCCGGGCCAGGGCTGGACCGTCAACACCGTGGACGAGCCGCCGCGGCCGGGCACCACCCTTGACGACCTCGCGGCCCTGCGGACGCCGTTCCGGGCCCACGGCCGGGTGACGGCCGGCAACGCAGCAGGACTTAACGACGGCGCCACCGCCGCGCTGCTGGCGTCCTCCGACGCCGCCGCTGAACTGGGCCTGCCCGTCAGGATGCGGCTGGTCAGCTACGCCTACGCCGGGGTGGAACCGGAGGTCATGGGGATCGGGCCTGTGCCCTCAACCGAGAAAGCCCTGGCCAACGCCGGCCTGGACATCGGCGACATCGGCCTGTTCGAAATCAACGAGGCATTTGCAGTGCAGGTCCTGAGCTTCCTGGACCACTTCGGGATCGCCGACGACGACCCCCGGGTCAACCGCTACGGCGGCGCCATCGCGGTGGGCCATCCCCTCGCGTCGTCGGGCGTCCGGCTCATGAACCAGTTGGCCCGCCAGTTCCATGAGGATCACTCAGTGCGCTACGGCATCACGGCCATGTGCGTCGGCCTTGGCATGGGTGCCACGGTCATCTGGGAAAACCCGCATCACGCAAACTACAGCGGCGCCGACCGGTCAGACATCGCCGATTCCGCTTCCACCTCAACCGCAGGAGCCTCAGCATGAGCGCCGCAGATTTTCGCAAGCTTGCCGACCTTTTCCCGGATGAGACGGTCACCCATTCCTATGTGCAGGATATCGAGCTGCCGGCCGTGGGCGGCGACACCAGTCCGGGCGTCCTCGCCCTGATCACGCTCGACAACGGGCTGGACCACACCAAGCCCACCACGCTTGGACCCAACACCCTGGTGGAACTCGGGACCGTGCTCGAGGGCCTCAGGGAGCGGGCCGCCAATGGCGAGATTGTCGGCGTCGGAGTGACGGGCAAGCCGCATTACCTGGTGGCCGGCGCGGACCTGTCCGCGGTGAAGTCACTCAACAGCCGGGAGCACGGGCTGTGGATGGCGCAGCTGGGTCACGACGTCTATGCGACCCTGGCCAACCTTGGCGTTCCCAGCTTCGCCTTCATCAACGGAGTGGCCTTGGGCGGCGGGCTGGAGATCGCCCTGCAGTCCACATACCGCACCGTGTCGGCCGCCGCCGGGGCGCTGGCCCTTCCGGAGGCCTTCCTCGGCCTGGTTCCGGGCTGGGGCGGCGTCTATATCCTGCCCCGGCTCATCGGTCCGGAAAACGCCGTCCGGGTGATGATCGAGAACCCGCTGAACAACAACCGCACCCTGTCAGGGCCCGAGGCCGCCAAGCTCGGCATCGCGGACGCGATCTTCGAACCGGCAGACTTCGTGGAGCAGTCGGTTGCCTGGGCCGCGGGAGTCATCGCCGGCATCATCACGCCGGAACGGCAGTCCGCCGTCGACCCGTCCAGCCCCGAAGTGGCCGGCCGCTGGGCCAGGGCCGTGGCGGCCGGCCGCGCGTTCGTGGAATCCAAGACGTCCAACGCCTCCCCCGCACCGGCCAAGGTGCTGGACATCATGGAGGCCAACCGGACCATGGGCCAGGCGGAGTCCGCCGCGCTGGAATGCGAAACCCTGGCCGGGCTCATGCAGTCAGACGAGTTCCGTTCCACGGTCTATGCGTTCCTGGACCTCGTGCAGAAGAGGTCAAAGCGCCCCGCCGGTGCCCCGGACCGCAGACTCGCCCGGCCGGTCACCAAGGTGGGCGTGGTGGGCGCAGGGCTGATGGCCAGCCAGCTGTCCCTGCTGTTCGCCCGGCAGCTCAAGGTTCCGGTGGTCATGACGGACATTGACCAGGCCCGCGTGGACAAGGGCGTGGGTTACGTCCATGCTGAGGTGGACAAGCTGCTCGGCAAGGGGCGCATCAGCCAGGATGCGGCGAACCGGACGAAGGCCCTCGTGACGGGATCGGTCTCCAAGGAGCCTTTCGCGGATGCCGACTTCGTGATCGAAGCGGTGTTCGAGGAACTCAACGTCAAGAAGCAGGTTTTCGCGGAACTCGAGGCCATCGTCTCTCCCGACTGCGTCCTCGCGACCAACACGTCCTCGCTGTCCGTGAACGCCATGGCCGACGGCCTGAGGAACCCGGAACGGCTGGTAGGTTTCCATTTCTTCAATCCGGTGGCCGTCATGCCGCTGCTGGAAATCGTGCGCGCGCCGAAGACGGACGATGCCGTGGTGGCCACGGCTTTCGAGCTGGCGAGGGGGCTGAAGAAGACCGCGGTCCTGGTCAGGGATGCCCCGGCCTTCGTGGTCAATCGGATCCTCCTGAGGCTGATGGGCGAGGTCACCGCAGCGTTCGACGAGGGCACGCCGGCGGACGTCGCGGATAACGCCCTGCGGCCCATGGGTTTGCCGATGACTCCGTTCGACCTGGGCGCGATGGTGGGGCTGCCGGTGGCCCAGCACGTCCAGGAATCGCTGCATGCCGCGTTCGGCGACCGCTTCAGGGTTTCGCAGAACCTGCAGAAACTGATCGACAACGGCGTGCGGTCGCTGTGGTCGCCGGCCGCGGACGGCGGCAAGGAAATTCCGGAATCGACGCTGGCGCTGATGTCGTTCGGAACGTCGCCGTCGACTGCGGACGAGGTCCTGCGCCGGACGCAGGACGCCCTGGCCGAGGAGATCGCCCTGATGCTCGACGAGGGCGTGGTGGCCGGGCCGGAGGACATCGACCTCTGCATGATTCTCGGGGCGGGCTGGCCGATGTTCCTCGGCGGCATCACCCCGTACCTGGACCGGACGGGAGCATCCGAGCGCGTCACGGGCAAGAGGTTCCTCGACCCGGGCGTGGCATCCCGAGCATAGATTCTGCCGCCGCCGCACTGCCTGGCGGTGGCGCTCCCGGCACCCCCCATGTGTTGGGATCGGCACCGCCTGTGACAATGCTTAGGCTGCCCGCGCATCTTTGAGGTGCGCGGGTTTGAGCGATTTGGCGTGATGCAGGAGTTGGCGTTTGCGCCGGCCGCTCGTGGGCAGTGCGGTGTCCTGCAGGGCAGCACTAGCCAACGCAGCTTCGGTGAGCCGTGTGTGGTCGTGGTGACGGATCGGTGCCTCGCAGTAGGGCGTGCGGCAGGTGTGGTCGCGGGCCCGGATGACGCGGCGCAGCCCGGCCGGGAAGAGCCTGGCACGGGAATCCATGGCCGTGAGTTCCCCGGTGCCCGGGGCGGTGTACAGCCGCCGCAGCCAGACATCCACAGTGGCGTTCCCCGTGGCGGCTTCCGCGCTGAGTGCGCCTTCCGCGATATGTGCGTCTTCCGCAGCGGCTGGCCGGCCCTCCCTTGCCGCGGCGTCCCGGACGGCAGCCCGGACCCAGGCGGCGGGGACGATGCTGTAGCCGGGGAGGCGGGCGGGTTCGGAGTCGCCCTGGAGGAGGGTGCGGTCGGTCATGACGAGCTGGATCTCGATGCCGGTGATCCCGCCCGGCGTGCCGGTGATCCGTTCGACGAGGTCATCGGCCATGATCTGCCCGCGGGAGCGGCCGTCTCCCGTCCCGGCGAGGGTGTCCGCGTGCCGGGTAAGGGCGGCGTGGACGGCGACGCCGGGTGACCGGGAGCAACGCGCCATTCGTTCAGTTCCCCGGCGCTCAGCGCAGCCAGGGTGCGGGGCATCTCCGTCACCAGGGCCCTGGCCAGGCCCAACAGCCGGGACCCGCGGGCCGGGGATTCACGCCGGGCCAGCGCGATCTGCGCCCCCACGCCCTTGCCGCGTTCATCCGCCGGGACCCCCGCCGCGGCCTGCGCGCGGCGCTGGCCGACGTCGAACCCCACCGCGATCCGGGCCTGCAGCGCGGCCGCGGCGGACTTCAGATCCTCCAGATCCCGCATCTGATCAATCATCCCGGCACCGCCGTCACTGCAGGGGCGGATGCCGGCCAGGGACGCGATCAGGTCCCGCACACTCGTGCCGGCTCCCGCCGCCACTTCTCGATCCTGTCCCGGTTCCCCATGCCTTCCATACCTGAAGTCTGCCAGCGACCACTGACAAAAAACGGCGGCCACGGAACTACAAATCCGAACCCTGAACCCTGAATCCCGATGGGGGAGCAATCGGGAGGCTGTGACCGAGCCAGTTCCTTCCCAACAGAAGGCCGGCGCACTCGGCCGAGCCAGTGGTCCGCCCGCGCGCCGATGAGGAAATGGCGCGGGGGCGGCGCTTCTGCGAGTCCAGGACCTGGCGTCGACCCGACGTCAGTCCGCGAAAGCCGCCCGGAAGGCGGCGAGCGCCGCATCACCCGCCGCCGGGCTTTGACCCCCGGCAGCGCCGGCCTCCAGGCCGATGACACCGGAATAGCCGGCATCACTGAGGGCCGTTGCAACGGCACGGTAGTTGATCTCGCCGGTGCCCGGTTCGAACCGCCCGGGGACGTCGGCGACCTGGATCTCCCCGATCCAGGGCAGCGCGGACCTGACAAGTTCGATCAGGTTTCCCTCCCCTATCTGGGCGTGGTAGAGATCCAGCATCATCTTCACGTTCGGATGGTCCACGGCGGACACCAAAGCCATCGTGTCCTTGGCCCGGGCCAGCGGTATACCCGGATGGTCGAGGATCGTGTTCAGGTTTTCGAGGGCAAACGTCAGCCCGTGTTTCTCCCCCAGCACGGCCAGCCGTTCCAGGGTGCGCAAGCCGGTCAGCCACATCTCGCCGGTGGACCGGTGAATCGGCCGGACCGCGAGGCCGCCTTCCCCGAGTTCGGCCGGATGCACCACCATCCGCTCCACGCCGAGTTCCAGCGCCGCGGGAATGAGCTTCTCCGCCGAGGCGAGCACTTCGTGAGCGCCGTCCGGGTCAATGAGGCTGCCGCCGAAGTAGCCACTCATGGAAGAGAACCGGGCTCCGGTGCCGGCCAGGGCCGGGATGTCCCGACCCCGGGTGTCCCAGAGCTCCACCTCGAAGCCCTGCCCGTGAATTTGCCGTACGCGTTCGATCAGGGGCAGCTCGCCGTAGACCATCTCGGCACAGACGGCCAGGCGGAAGCTCATGCGCCGTCCCCCACCGGATGGAGTCCGGGCTCAGCGGCCCGCAGTTCGGCGACCGAGGCAACATCGACCGGCAGCCCGGTTTCAGCAGAACGCAGGGCCGCAAGTGCAACCGCCAGGGCATTGCGGGCATCGGTTCCGCCCGGGCCCGGTGTGGCTGGGCCTTGCACGCCGTCGCGGCGTGCTTTCACGGCGTCGACGAAGTGGGCCAGCTCCGCCGTGTAGGCGTCATGGAATAGGTCCACATTCAGCCGCACCGTGTCGGCACCGATACCGGCGGCGGTGTAGCTCGTCGCACTGGTGGCCTGCGGTCCGCCGGCGGTCACCATGCCGGCGGATCCGAACACTTCACCGCGCACGTCGTAGCCGTAGAGGGCGTTGAAGTTCGCCTCCGCCACCGCGATGGCGCCGTTGCTGTAGGTCACGGTCACAACTGCCGTGTCCAGGAAGCCGCCGTCCTTGGCTTCCGGGGCCACGAGCGCGTCAGCGACCGCGTGGACGCGGACCGGAACGGCACCGGGATTCAGCCAGTTGAGGGTGTCAAAGTCGTGGATCAGGGTTTCCAGGAAAATCGTTCCCGGCGGTGTACGGTCCGGGTTTGCGATTCCGGCCGCACTGCCGGGATCCCGCGTCAGGGACCGGAGCAACTGCGGGACTCCCACGCTGCCGCCGTCGATGAGCTTGCGGGCCGCGGCGAAATCGGCCGCGTAGCGGCGGTTGAACCCGAACTGAACGGTGATCCCGGCGGATTCGGCTGCCTCCAGGGCTTCATCGAGTTCCTCAATTGTGCGTCCGCCGGGCTTTTCGCAGAACACGTCCTTCCCGGCCCGTGCGGCGGCCGCGATCAGGCCGGAGTGGAACCGCGCCGGGGCTGCGATGAGGACGGCGTCGATCTCCGGATCGCTGATCACATCGGCGGGGTCGGCACTGATCTTGCCGACCCGGAGCCTGCCGGCCAGTGCCTCGACGGCGGGAAGGGAAGGATCCGCAATCGCGTCGAGGCGGGCGCCGGGTATGCGGTGCGCAACAGACTCGGCGTGGAAACTTCCGATCCAGCCTGCGCCGATCAGGGCGACGCGGACAGGCCGGTCTTCACTGACCGGATGCTGAAGGTAACTCATGAATACTCCTGGGCTTGGGCTTCTAGATCGTTCTAGTGACACCATGTTGGCATGGGATTCACTGCATGTCTAGATCGTTCTATAGACTGGAGCGGACGAGGAGGACCATGCCGGAACAGCAGCGCCGCCCAACCCTGATGGACGTGGCCCATGCGGCCGGCGTCTCACGGGCCCTGGTTTCCATTGTGATGCGCGGCGCGCCCGGCGCCGCGGAATCCACCCGGCAGAAGGTCCTCGAAGCGGCACGGGACCTCGGCTACCGGCCAGACAGCCGCGCCCGCCTGCTCCGCAGCAGCAGCACCAAACTCCTTGGCCTGAGTTTCTTCAGCGCGCACGCCTTTCACGCCGAGATTGTGGATGCCGCCTACGCCGCCGCCACGTCGCGGGGGTATGAACTGGCCCTGAGTGCGGTGGCCAACGGCCGTCCGGAGACCCGGGCCATCGAATCGCTGCTCGATTTCGGCTCCGCAGCGCTCATCATGATTTCGCCGACCCTCAGTCACCAGGAGCTGGCAGGATATGCCGGCCAGGTGCCCGTCGTCAGCCTCCTGCGCGACGACGTCGGCGATACCGTGGACTCCGTCAGCAGCGACGACCACGCCGGCATACGCATGGCGGTGGACCACCTGACCGGCCTTGGTCACCACAGTATTGTTCATGTCGACGGCGGCACGGCGGTTTCCGCCGACCAGCGCAGGGCGGCGTTCCGCGCCGAAATGGACCGTCACGGGCTGGCGGCCAGGATCCTCGCCGGCGGACCCACCGAGGAAGACGGGCTGAGGGCCGCCCGGTCCCTGCGCGCGGACCTCCCGTCAGCCATCATCACCTTCAATGACAGGTGCGCCCTGGGCGTGATCGAAAGCCTCCGGGCGGACGGGCTGAAAGTGCCTGACGACGTGTCCGTGCTGGGCTACGACGACAGCCAGTTCGCCCGGCTCAGCTACCTGCAGTTGTCGTCCGTCAGCCAGGACGCGCCGTTGCTCGCTGCCGCAGCCGTTGACCGCGCCGTTGACCGGATAGAGGGAACCCAAGCGCCCGCCCATGTCGTCCGAACCCCGCACCTGGTGGTCCGCAGGACCACGGCACCTCCCGGGCCCGCCGCGGGCCAGTAGAGCCCCCGCAGCGGCTGCGGCCTATGACGCAGCTGGCCGGGAATCGATTGCCTCGTTCTTGAGGGGCGATCTTCGGGTATCTGCCAGGCTGGCGGACACGGAACAATTTTCACTACCCGAAATAGAGTTTGAGAACCGCGAGCGCTCGAGGCGGAGGGCCGTCATATCGATTGGCGGTAGCCGAAGAATTCGTGGTCTTCGTTGTACCCTCCAAAGCCGCCGCCGAGGTGCTCGAAATTTTCCACAAATTCAATTCCTTTGATCCACTTGACCATTTTGAAACCCAGCTGGGTTTCGTTGCGGAGCCTCAGCGGGGCGCCGTGTCCAAAGGAAAGCGGCTTTCCGTTCATATCGTAGGCAAGCATGGTCAGTTCGTAACTCATCTGTTCGAGCGGGTGCGCGTCGTAGTAGATGCCTTTCTCGGGCCCGTCACCGAGGGAGTAGAACACCACCCATTTCGCCTCGGGTTTGGGCTGAACGAGATCGAGAATGGTTTGCATGGAGACCCCACCCCATTTGGCTATCCCCGACCATCCCTGAATACAGAAGTGTTGGGTGATCTGCTCACGGTAGGGCATGGCGCGCAGCTGCAACAGGTCCAGCTCAACGGGGTTGGCCACCAAGCCGTCGATTTTCAGTCGGTAATCGGCGAAGTTTCCCTCGAAGAGGGCCTTGTACTCGTCGGAGTCCGGGTACTGGCCGTTGTGCCAGAAGTAGGGGGATATGTCCTTCTCGCTGTATTGCCCGGGCCTGGAGTCAACGTGTTCGAACAAACGCTGCGCCGGTCCAGTCAATGCATACCCGACACGTTGGATCACACGCGGACGGCGGATGGTAAGGGGCGTCGCGGCAACCCAACCGGTGACAACCACCGCCATGGACAGGACGAAGATCCAAAAGCCTGTCCAGGAGTTGTCGGCGCGGCCGGCAAACATGTGGTTGAGATTGTTCAGGGCTCCGGTGGTGAAGACGAAGGTAACGTGGATGACGATGAAGAGCAGGAACCACACCAGCACCAGGAAGTGGACCGACCGGGCGGCCTGGATGCTGAGCACGGTGCTGATCCGCCGGAACCGGGTCGAAAGTGCCGGAGACATGCCGAGCCCGGTGATAAGGGCCAGGGGTGCGGCGATGAAGACGGTTATGCAATAGGAAAGCAGTTGCAGGCTGTTGTAGTTGGTCCACCCGCTCTCGGCCGGCCAGTCCATGGACAGGTACTGGATGGCCACCGACAGTGCATTGGGGAACACGTCCCAATGCACTGGCACCAGTCGCATCCATTGCCCTGTTGTGAACAAGAGTATGTAGAAGACAATGCCGTTCGCTAGCCAAAGCGTGTCGACTCCCAGATGCCACCACCGGGCGAGCCCGATCGAATGTCGAAGTCCAGGAATCCCGATCTGGCCGGGAAGACTGATGGAGTCTTTTTTCGCTGTCCACAACGGGTCAGCAGGAACGGGCTTTTGGGCTCGAAACCAGTCCCTGCCCGGAGTACTGTGACGGGTCCAGTACAGCCGGGGGTGGTCCGTGAAAATCTGAGCCCCTGAACGAATGATGAACATCATGAAGAACAGGTTCAGAAAATGCTGCCACCCCAGCCACGCAGGAAGCCCCAACGGCGCGTCCGAAGGGAGATCTGACATTCCCGGGAATTGGCGCATGAACGACTGGACGTCCGGCAGCTCACGCAGCCCTTTCGCTACCGCGACGGCAGCAATCAGGAGCACGAAGCCGAGCGGGAGCATCCACAGCAGATTGAACCATTTCTTCCCCACCCGCACCCGTGGGGCTATGCCGCGGTCCTGCGGGATCGTGCCCGCAAACGTGGCAGGATCGACGGCGTCGAGGCCTTCGACCAGTTCATCCCTATAGCTTTTCACCACCTCCGGGGTCACGGCCGACTGGGCAGGTGCCGGAAGGTCGGATTTTTCCGGCGAATCAGGGCTCATAGTGCAGGCTAACAGAACCTCAGCGCCGCCCCGTCCGATCCGGCTAAGGTAGAGAATGACCGACGAACCGAACACCTGGCACGAAAGACACAAGGCTTCCCTCACCCGCGGGCAGCGGGCGGCGGACCTTATGCGCAACGGGATGGGCAGCTGGCCGTTCGTGGGAGGCTTCATCGGCTTTATGCTGGTCTGGGCGGCCGTAAACACGTGGGCACTGGCATCCCGCGCCTGGGATCCATACCCCTACATCCTTCTCAACCTCTTTCTGTCCATGCTGGCAGGTCTGCAGGGGGCAATTCTGCTCATCGCAGCCAAACGCCAGGACGCAATCGCCGGAGTCATGGCCCAGCATGACTACGCCACGAACCTCAAATCCAAGGAAGAGATCGAACTTCTGATGGACGTCAACCGGCAACAGCTGGAGATCCTCCGCGAACTGCAGCAACTCGCAGGACACGGACACCATGACGTGAGCGCAACCACCGGGGCCTGAAACGCGGCCGGCGCGCTTGTACTCCTCACGAATAACCCGACCGGACGCCAACAGCACCCTGTCCGATTCCCCTTGGGACACTGTGAACATTGGCAGGCTTCTCGGCACACGAGGACGCGCAGCTACGGGCCTGCGAGGACACCGTTCCGCAGCTCCACCAGCCGGTGCGAGTGTGCCCGGGCGAAGGCGATGTCATGCGTCACAAGGACGACGGCGGCGCCGCGGCCGGCCGCCGCTGCCATGGCGCCGGACAGTCGCCGCAGGCCGTGGGCGTCCAGTGCGACCGTAGGTTCGTCCAGGGCCAGCACGTCAGGCTCGCGCGCCAGGACGGTGGCCAGTGCCAGCATCCGCTGGCCCGAGCCGGATAGCTCGTGCGGATGGGCGCTGCCGGCAGCGCCCAGTCCCGCCGACGCCAACGCGTCACCGGCGCGGGCGGCGGCCTCGTCACCGAACATGCGGTCCAGGCCGAACATCACCTCGCGGAGGACGGTCCGTTCGAACAGCTGGTCGTGGGGGTGCTGGAACAGCAGCCCGAGCCGCTGGGCGACGATGCCCGTCGGGACCCCGGCAATGCCCTCGCCGCCAATGCGGACCTCCCCTTGGAGCGGCCTGAGCTGCCCGTTGAGCATCCGCAGCAGCGTCGACTTCCCCGCACCGTTCGGCCCCGTCACGGCCACGATTTCCCCGGGCCACACGGCCAGGTCCACGTTCTCGAGGAGGAGCGGCCGGCCGGAGTTTTTCGCGCCGAACCCGAACGATACGCCGTCCAGTTCCACCGCCGGCACATCGGCGGGTGCCGGGCGCGTCCCGGGCCGGGACAGGGCTGACAGCTGCGCCTGAACCAAGCCCGGCCCCTGATCCGGGTACTGTCCTGACCGCTCGCTAACGACTACTCCGGATCTGGCCGGCTCCTCGCCGGCAAGGAGCCGGTCCGGCGGTCCGGCCGCCGTCGCGATCCCGTCCTCCAGCACGAGCCAGTGTTCGGCCGAGCGCGTCAGCGGGTCCGCGCTCTGGCTCAGGACCACGACAGCGGTCCCCCGGGCCAGTTCCGCGGTCACCAGCTCCGTGACGGTCCGGGTTCCGTCCGCGTCCAGGGACGCCAGCGGCTCATCGAGGATCAGGACGGCGGGGTCAGCCACAATGGCGCAGCCCACGGCCAGGCGCCGCAGTTCTCCCCCGGACAGCGTCGCGGGGTCGCGCTTGAGGAGGCCGGCGAGGCCGGTCCGGCGGGTTGCCTTGGCGACGATCCGGACCATCTCGGCGCGCTCGGTCCCGCGGTTTTCCAGTCCGAAGGCAAGTTCCTCTTCCACGGTGGCCCGGACCGCAGACAGCATGGCGGCCGGGTCCTGCGGCACGTATCCCACATGCTCGGCCCAGGCGGCGGGATCGAGCTGCGGGTCACTGTCCGCTCCGGAAAAGACCAGCGGCCGCCAGGCCTCCTGATCTCCCCCGGGTTCCAGCTGCAGCCGCCCCTTCAGCGTCCCGTCACGGCCGCCGGCCAGCCAGCCCCCGAGCAGCCTCCCCAGGGTGGATTTTCCGCTGCCGGAACCGCCCAGCACCGCCGTCAGCGAGCCCGGGGCCGCCACCATGTCCACTCCCTGCAGAGCGGGACGGGAGTCGCCGTGGAACGTGAAGGATTCTATGACCGCCCGGAGGGTGACCGCGGCTGGTCCGTGCCCGTTCATGCCTGGCCGCCCCCAGACAGGGATGCTGCAATGCGCACTGCCACTGCAGCCGCGGCCAGCAGGGCAGCGAGAATACGGAAGCCCCGCTGGGCCGGCGAATCATGGACCTGCGTGTAGGAGGTCCGGGGGCCGGGGCGCCGAAACCCCCGCGCATCGAGAGCCTGGGCCCGGATGCCGGCGTCGTGGACGAGCCCCAGCACCAGCGGAACCATCTGCAGCCGCGCCGCCCCGAGGCGGCTTCCGAGGCCCTTCTCCACCACCAGGCCCCGCGATTCCTGCGCCTGGCGGACCTTCTCGAGCCGCGCGGCAATGATGGGGGCGAGCATCAGCGTGGACGCCAGCACGTAGCCGAACTGCGGCGGAAGGCGGAGTGCGGCCAGGGAGGAGACCAGTTCCGGCACCCGGACACTGAACGAAAACAGCAGCAGGACCACGACGAATGCAGCGGTGCGCAGCCCCATGTCCACAGCGAATCCCAGTCCTTCCGTGGTGATCCGCGCAGGTCCCCAACTAGCGAGCACGGTGCGGCCCTCGGGGAAGAACAGTCCGTGCATCACCAGCAGCGACAGCCAGAACGGCGCCAGGATGACCCCGGCGGCGAGGAGGACGCGGCGCGCGGTGCCGGTGACGGCGGCCAGCAGCACCGCACTTGCCGCGACGGTGAGGGAAACCGCCCAGCTGGACGCCGCCGTCGTGATCACCAGGACGGCCGCGGCCGCCGTCAGGGTGGTGAGCGGGTTGAGGCGGGACGCCACGGTCAGGCGTTCGGCTTGGCCGGCTCCTTGCCTGCGAGGACGTTGTGGCGGCGGACGAACGGGAACTGGAACGTGGTGCGGCGAGGCAGTGCGTAGACCAGCAACGCCGCGATGGCGAAGACGATGGCCTTGTCCATGGGGTCCGAGATCAGGGCCTGCTTGGTGATGGCGGCCAGCAGCGTGTCACCCATCGCCCGGAACGCACTGACGATCGCGCCGGTCCCGGCTCCGGAGGTTCCACCGAACACGAAGGCAGCGATGGGAGCCGAGACGACGCCGGCGACAATCCCGGTGACGAATCCGGCAACAGGGGCGAGGTAGAAGCGCCGGAACAGCCCGTAGCGGGCGGCGGCGCCCGCGAGGAAGCCGATGAGCGCCGCGCCTGCCGCGAAGGGCAGGACGGTGGGGTTGATGAAGGACCACACGATGCTGCTCAGCGCGCCGGTGGCGGCACCCGCCGCGGGGCCCGCAAGGACGGCGATCAGCACGGTGCCGATGGCATCCAGGTAGAAGGGCAGGCCGCTGCTGCCCATGAGCTGCCCGAGCACGATGTTCAGGACCAGCGCGACGGGCATCAGCACCACCGTGGAGGTGGGGAGGGTGGGAAGCACGCCCACGATCAGCAGGACCGCGCCGAGCAGGAACCCGCCGAGCGCGACGAGGGCGGAGACGCTGCCGAGCCCGCCGGCGATGTCGGCCGGCTGAGTGAGCACCAGGTAGATGAACGTGGCTGCGATCGCGGCGGCACCAAGGATTTCCAACAGCCGGCGGTTCCGGCCCGCCTGCTGGCCGGGGGTGGGGAGGGTGAGGGACGGCTGTGACATGGTGGTTCCTTAGGCTGATGACGGCGGGGTCCGCACCCGTGGCGGGATGCTCCGCGTACGCAAAAGTGGGGCGCCTATGTCACCTTGGCGCGGCTACCATCCTACCGACTGCCGGAGGTGCCTGCTACGGGGAATCCTGGCTGCTGCGGACCGGCAGCGTGCGTGCCAGCGCGCCCACGGACGAGATCAGCTCATCGAAGCACTGCCCGGGATCGTTGGAGATGACGATCCGCGCGTTGGCCGGTTCTTTCCAGATGCCGCGGAAGTCGGCCACCGTGGTGCCGATAAGCCGGGGCGACCCGGTTTCCACGTGGACGGTGGCGGGCCGCGTCCCGTACGGCGTGCGGCCGATTGCGACGGCGGCAGCGAAGGCGTCGTGCATGTGCGCAACGAATCCCTGGTCGTACAGCCGGTGGAATTCCATGTAGAAGCGGATGGCGTCGGACAGGCAGGCCACGAGCGGATTCCCGGACACGCTGCGCTGCCCCTCGGGCTGCTCCGGCAGCACGAGTTCCGGTTCGTCCGCGCCTGCGGCCTCGGCCAGGCGCTGCAGGTGCTCCGGGCGCATCTCGATCCGCTCGGTGGTTTCCAGGGCGCACACCACCGGCAGGCTGTCCTCCGGGAGGCCGCTGTAGGCCGCGAAGACCTCCTGCGCCGCATGCGGGTCCACGGACACGTTCCATTCCGCCGTGGGCGTGGTGTTGCCCTGGTAGTTGAAGCACCCGCCCATGATGACCAGGCCCTTCAGCAGCCTGGGAAGCTCAGGCTCACGGCGCAGGGCCAGCGCGAAGTTGGTCAGCGGGCCGGTGATCAGCCCGGTGATTTCTCCCGGGTGTTCCCGGACCGTCTCCACCCACACGTCCACGGCGTGCCGCGGTGATATCTCCTGTGCCGGCTTCGGCAGCTCCGCGTAGCCGATCCCCTGCGGGCCGTGGGTCTCCTCGGTGGTCACCAGGGGGATTTCCAGCGGCACCTCGGCGCCGACTGCCACTTCCACGCCGGTGCGGCCGCAGAGTTCCAGAAGTGCCAGGTTGTTCAGGGCCACCTGCCTGGCACCCACGTTGCCGGCCGTGCACGTGATGGCCCGGATGGCGATCTCGGGCCGGGAGAGCAAGTAGACCAGTGCAAGGGCGTCGTCAATCCCGGTGTCGACGTCCATCAGGACGGACTGCATCAGAACAGGGCCACCTTGGGTGTCTGCGGGAAGATGGCATCCAGTTCGTCCAATTCGGCCGCGTCCGGCACCCAGGCCACGGCCTCCGCATTCTGGCGGACCTGCTCGGGCCGCGTGGCGCCGGCTATGACGCTGCCGACGGACGGCTGGGCGGCCAGCCAGGAGAAAGCCACCTGCACTTCGGTGAGGTCCCGGGCAGCCGCGAACGCACTGAACTGCTCCAGCTGCTGCCAGTCCGCATCCCGTACCAGGCTGGTGCGGGTGTGGCTGAGCCGCGAGCCGGCGGGGGCCTGGTCCGGCGCGTACTTTCCGGTCAGGAGCCCATTGGCCAGCGGGAAGTACGGCAGGAGGCCGATCCCGTAGGCCTCGGCCGCGGGGGTGACCTCCAGTTCGGCACGCCGGTCCAGCAGGTTGTAGTGGTTCTGTGACGAGATGAAGCGCGAGCCGCCGCGGGCACGGGCCACGAATTCGGCCTCGGCGATCTGCCAGCCGGCCCGGTTCGAGTGGCCGATGTACCGCACCTTGCCGCTCGTCACCAGCTCGTCGAGGGCGTCGAGGGTCTCGTCGATGGGGGTCAGCGGGTCCGGGGTGTGGAACTGGTAGAGGTCGATCCAGTCTGTACCGAGCCGGCGCAGGGAGGCCTCCGCGGCGCGGATGATGTAGCGCCGCGAGCCGCGGGCCCCGAAGTCCTTGCCGTTGCCACCCTGCATGTCCATGCCGAACTTGGTGGCCACGATGGCTTCCTCGCGCCTGCTGCCGAGCGCCTTGCCGAGCATGGTCTCGCTGAGTCCCGGCTCGCGGCCGTAGGTATCGGCGACGTCGAACAGCGTCACGCCGGCGTCAAGGGCGGCATGAACGACGGCGTCTGTCCCCTCCTGCGATTCCGTCACCGTATTGGCCCGGCCCAGGTTGTTGCAGCCGAGCCCGACCACGGAGACAGTCAATCCGGATTTTCCAAGACGGCGATATTCAGTCATGGAAACACCCTATAACGGCACGGACGGCCGCCCGTTGGCCGGCGTAAGCTTGCGGCCGCCCTGGCGCCCGCACAGCCCCGTCAGCCCGCGCAGCTCAGGCGGATTGGAATTCCAGTCCGTGCTCGTCGAGGGCGTCCTGAAGCTGCGCCAGGGTCTTGGCGCACATGCCCGGGAGTGCCGCCACCTGGCGCTGCCCGAGCTGCGCCACCTGCTCAAGCGTCTCCACCCCGGAGTGGGCGAGAAGCCGGCGCGCAGGCGAGGCGATGCCCCGCGGAAGCGGTGTCCGGCCTGGTTGGACTGACTTCGGTGTCATGACGTCCTGCCTTCCTTGTGCGTGGAACTACTCTTAGAGGCTGAAGCTGGCGGCCTGCTTGGGTGAGTGCTTAAGCTTCAACGCCGTCGGGTCGCTGAACGGAGCCGCGCCGATGCTCAGCTTGGTGAAATCCAGGTCCTCGCCGCGTATGCAGACCTTGATGGCGGCCACGGCCTTGTTCACATCCGGGCACAGGCAGAAGATATTGAGCTTGGAGTCGCTGAATTCCGAGCGGTCCACGACACCCAGGCCGCGCCACGCCAGGTGGCTGATCAGGGCGTCCTTGGCCTTTTCCTCAAGGTAGCGGTCCCGGCTGGTGCCTTCCTTGGTCTTCAGCGCGTACTGCGCGACCACCCAGAACTGCTCCTCCTCCGGAATCTCGGCGTAGCCGTCCTCGGCACACTGCACCGCGAAGGCGTCCATCAGCCTCTCGGCGGCCTCGGCATCCGGTACGTCCGTCTCCTCGGTCTTGCTCTGGTGCCCCACTACCCCGTGGTTCATGATGAACTGGCTGTAGTCCTCGTCGAACCAGGCTTCCCTAAACTGGAGGGCCCCTTCTTCATCGCGCTTGTAGACCCGGATAATTCCGCTCATGCCCGTCCTTTCCTAAACCATTCACGGTCTGTGCCGTCGAACGGTGGCTGTTGTGCCTTTACGGCCTGGTAGAGCTCGTCGGATGCCGACCTGATCCGGTCAACAAGCTGCACGGGGTAAGCCATCTCAATCCTGTGCTCTGCGAATTCGTCCTCGTCATCGACGAATACGCCGCGATCCGCCGAGCGGATCACGTCAAGGTCCATGTCAATCACGTGGAATTCCGCCACGCCGGGCCTGACGTTCTTCCATTCATGGGCTGTGGCGAGGTCGACGTAGACGCGGAAATCACCGGGATAGGCGTCGTCATAGAACGTGACCACGAATTCACCGGTCCGGGGAACCAGGAGCACCGCGTCTGACGCCGTGTAGAAGGCAGCGCCGGGACGGGCGCAGAATTCGTTGGTGCCCTGGAAAATCCACCAGCCGTGCGCGTCCTCGCCGAGGTACCGGCCGGGAACCACCCAGTGTGCCCGGCCGTCCCACTTGCGGTTGCGGGCCACCACCAGGTCGCCCTGCTTCAGTCCGTGCGGAATCCTCACAGGATTGGCAGGCTGCCGGTGCTGGGGTGTTCCTGGCCCGGCAGGGGACGGGCAAAAGGCACCTTCGTCCCGAGAACCTGCGCCACGACGTCGTGCGTGATCTTCTTGGCGGTGAGTCCCACCCGTTCCAGGACCTGGCCGCGGGTGCCGTGGTCAAGGAAGTCGACCGGGAGTCCGACCTCGTTCAGGGCGGTGTCCACGCCGGCGGCGCGCATCTCCTGGCGGATCCGCGATCCGACTCCGCCGGCGCGCACGCCGTCTTCGATGCAGATGACGAGGCGGTGGTGGGATGCGAGGGCCACGATGGACCGGCGCACGGGAAGGACCCACCGGGGATCCACCACCGTGGAGCTGATCCCCTGTGCGCCGAGCCGGTTGGAGACATCCAGGGCGAGTTCGGACATGGCGCCGACGCTCACGATCAGGACATCGTTTTCGCTGGATCCGGCGGGGCGGCGGGCCAGCACATCGACGCCGTCGCCCAGCCGTTCTATGGCTTCGACTTCCGCGCCGACACTGCCCTTGGAGAACCTGACCACGCTGGGGGCGTCCTTGATGGCGACCGCTTCCCGGAGCTCCTCGCGGAGGCGGGAGGCATCGCGGGGTGCGGCGAGGTGGAGTCCGGGAACGATCTGGACCATGGCCATGTCCCACATGCCGTGGTGGCTGGCGCCGTCCGGGCCGGTCACGCCGGCCCGGTCCAGGACGATCGTCACGCCCGCCTTGTGCAGGGCCACATCCATGAGCAGTTGGTCGAACGCCCGGTTGAGGAACGTGGCGTAGATGGCCACCACCGGGTGGAGTCCGCCGAAGGCCATGCCGGCCGCGGACGTGAGGGCATGCTGTTCGGCGATTCCGACGTCGATGACCCGCTCAGGGTGGCGCGCGGCGAACTTGTGCAGCCCTACGGGGATTAGCATGGCGCCGGTGATGCCGACGATGTCCGGGCGTTCGTCCGCGATATCGGCAATTTCATTGGCAAAGACGGAGGTCCAGGACTGGGCGCCCGAGCCTTCGGTGGGCTCGCCGGTCTCGGGATCGATGACGCCGACGGCGTGGAACTGATCCGCCTCGTGGGCGCGGGCCGGGGCGTAGCCGTGGCCCTTCTCCGTGATGGCATGGACGATCACCGGCCCGGCGTACTGCTTGGCCTGCGCGAGGGCGTGCTCCATGGCGTGGAGGTTGTGCCCGTCCACGGGCCCGATGTACTTCATGCCCAGGTCCTCGAACATGCCCTGGGGTGCCCACCAGTCCTTGATGCCCTTTTTCATGGCGTGCAGGCTGCGGTACGTCAGCTGGCCGAGCGGGCCGCCGTTCTGGAGCTTCTGCTTCCACCAGTCCAGGGTGCCCTCGTAGGCCGGGGCCGTGCGGAAGGAGTCGATGGTGGGGCGCAGCGAGGCCAGGTAGTCGGCGAAGCCGCCCACCGTGGGCGCATACGAGCGGCCGTTGTCGTTGACGACGATCACCACGCGGCGCTTCTTGTCCGCGGCGATGTTGTTGATGGCCTCCCAGGCCATGCCGCCGGTCAGGGCGCCGTCGCCCACCACCGCAATGACGTAACGGTCGCCGTCGCCGGTCAGCTGACGGGCCCGTGAAATGCCGTCCGCCCAGGACAGCGAGGAGGACGCGTGCGAGCTCTCCACGATGTCGTGTTCGGATTCGCCGCGCGCCGGATAGCCGGACATGCCGCCCTGCTGGCGCAGGGTGCCGAAGTCCTGCCGGCCGGTCAGGAGTTTGTGCACGTAGGACTGGTGCCCGGTGTCAAACACGATGCTGTCCCGGGGCGAGTCAAAGATGCGGTGCACGGCCATGGTGAGTTCCACGACGCCGAGATTGGGTCCGAGGTGTCCACCGGTCTGTGAGACGTTGCTGATCAGGAATTTCCGGATGTCGGTAGCCAGCTGTTCGAGCTGCGCTGCGGACAATTTGCTCAGGTCCTGCGGGTTCCGGATGGTCTCCAAGATTCCCAACGGCCCCTCCTTCGGTGGTAGACGTGCCTTTTAACTCTAACGCCTCTGCCGTTGCCGCCGCGCCGGAACGCGAAAGCCCCGGCTGGTCTGTGACCGGCCGGGGCCTTCGCGTGCGTTACCGGTATTGGCCGGCGACTCCGCCTAGTTCGCGGAGATCTGGCGCAGAACGTACTGCAGGATGCCGCCGTTGCGGTAGTAGTCGGCTTCGCCCGGGGTATCGATGCGGAGCACGGCATCGAACGACTTGGCGGTGCCGTCTTCGGCGGTGGCCGTGACCTTGAGGGTCTTCGGCGTGGTGCCTTCGTTCAGGGCGGTGACGCCCTCAACAGCGAAGGTTTCCGTGCCCGTCAGCCCCAGGGTGGCAGCGGACTCGCCGGCCGGGAACTGCAGCGGAAGGACGCCCATGCCGATCAGGTTCGAGCGGTGGATGCGCTCGTAGCTTTCGGCGATGACAGCCTTGACGCCCAGCAGCGCGGTGCCCTTGGCGGCCCAGTCGCGGGACGAGCCGGAACCGTACTCCTTGCCTGCCAGGACCACCAGCGGGGTGCCGGCTGCCTGGTAGTTCTGGGCGGCGTCGTAGACGTAAGCCTGCGGGCCGTCCGCCTGGGTGAAGTCGCGGGTGAAGCCGCCCTCCACGCCGTCAAGCAGCTGGTTCTTGATCCGGATGTTGGCGAACGTGCCGCGGATCATGACCTCGTGGTTGCCACGGCGCGAGCCGTAGGAGTTGAAGTCCTTGCGCTCCACGCCGTTGGCCAGCAGGTACTGGCCGGCCGGGGTGTCCGACTTGAACGAGCCGGCCGGGGAGATGTGGTCCGTGGTGACGGAATCGCCGAGCTTCAGCAGCACCCGGGCGCCGGAAATGTCCGTGACCGGCTCCGGCTGTGCCTTCATGCCTTCGAAGTAAGGGGGTTTCCGGACATACGTGGACTTCTCGTCCCAGGCGAAGGTGTCGCCGGCCGGGGTGTCGAGGGCCTTCCAGCGGTCGTCGCCGTCGAAGACGCCCTCGTAGCCGCGGGCGAACATTTCCTTGTCGATCGAGGAATCGATGACCTGCTGGACCTCGACCGGGTTCGGCCAGATGTCCTTCAGGAAGACATCGTTGCCGGCCTCGTCCTGGCCCAGGGCGTCGGTGTCGAAGTCGAAGTCCATGGAACCGGCCAGGGCGTAGGCGATGACGAGCGGCGGGGAGGCCAGGTAGTTCATCTTTACGTCCGGGTTGATCCGGCCTTCGAAGTTGCGGTTACCGGACAGGACGGCGGTGACGGAAAGGTCGTTGGCCTGGATGGCCTCGGAGATTTCGGCGTCCAGCGGTCCGGAGTTTCCGATGCAGGTGGCGCAGCCGTAGCCCACGATGTAGAAGCCGAGCTTCTCCAGGTACGGGGTGAGGCCGGACTTCTCGTAGTAGTCGGTGACGACCTTGGAGCCGGGAGCAACCGAGGTCTTGACCCACGGCTTGGAGGCCAGTCCCTTGTCCACGGCGTTGCGCGCCAGCAGGGCTGCGGCGAGCATCACGGACGGGTTGGACGTGTTGGTGCAGGACGTGATCGACGCGATGGATACCGCGCCGTGGTCCAGCTCGAACTCGCGGCCGTCTTCGGTGACAACGTGCACCGGGTTGGACGGGCGCCCTGCGGCGCCGTTGGCTGCGGACTCAACGCGTGCCGTTTCCGTGGTGTGGGAATCGGCGTGCGTGAAGGAGGGCGGATCCGAGGCCGGGAAGGACTCTTCCAGGGACTCGTCGACGCTGCCGTCTTCGATGCTCACGTAGTTGTGGATGTCCTTGCGGAACTGCTCCTTGGCATCCGTGAGCACGATGCGGTCCTGGGGACGCTTCGGGCCGGAGATGGAGGGAACAACCGTGGACAGGTCCAGCTCGAGGTACTCGGAGAACTTGATCTCGTGCGAAGGATCGTGCCAGAGGCCCTGTTCCTTCGCGTAGGCCTCGACGAGGGCGACGTTCTCCTCGGAGCGGCCGGTGAGGCGCAGGTACTCGATGGTGACGTCGTCGATCGGGAACATGGCGGCCGTGGAGCCGAACTCCGGGCTCATGTTGCCGATGGTGGCGCGGTTGGCCAGCGGCACTGCCGCCACACCCTCGCCGTAGAACTCCACGAACTTGCCCACAACACCGTGCTTGCGCAGCTGTTCGGTGATGGTCAGCACGACGTCGGTGGCCGTGGCGCCGGCCGGGATGGACCCGGTCAGCTTGAAGCCCACGACGCGCGGGATCAGCATGGACACGGGCTGGCCCAGCATTGCGGCCTCGGCTTCGATGCCGCCGACGCCCCAGCCGAGCACGCCCAGGCCGTTGACCATGGTGGTGTGCGAGTCGGTGCCGACGCAGGTGTCCGGGTAGGCCCGGACGACGCCGTCAATTTCGCGGGTCATGACGGTGCGGGCCAGGTATTCGATGTTCACCTGGTGCACGATGCCGGTTCCCGGCGGGACGACCTTGAAGTCATCAAACGCGGTCTGGCCCCAGCGCAGGAACTGGTAGCGCTCACCATTGCGCTGGTATTCGATCTCCATGTTGCGCTCCAGTGCGCCGGAGTTACCGAATGCGTCGATCTGCACCGAGTGGTCAATCACCATCTCGGCAGGTGCCAGCGGGTTCACCCTCTTCGGATCGCCGCCCAGCTCCTTGACCGCTTCACGCATGGTGGCCAGGTCAACAACGCAGGGCACGCCAGTGAAGTCCTGCATGATCACGCGCGCCGGCGTGAACTGGATTTCAGTGTCGGGCTCGGCATTGGGATCCCAACCGGCCAGTGCTCGGACGTGATCGGCCGTGATGTTCGCGCCGTCCTCGGTCCTCAACAGGTTTTCAAGCAATACCTTGAGGCTGAACGGAAGGTTTTCTGCACCTTCAACGGAGTTCAACCGGAAAATTTCGTATTCGGTACCGGCTACATTAAGTTTGCCTTTTGAACCGAAGCTGTCCACAATGCTCATCGCAGGACTCCTCTCGCAACAGTTTCATCTTTGTCGCGCGGTAGACCGCTTGCTAGTTAGGGGAACCTAATTAGTGCAGGCCCTGACAAATTGCATGGGTCAACCGTGATTACGGAGCGCGACGTGGGACTACTAGGCCCATAGTAGTGGTATCAGCCGCGGGGAGTCAGCAGTGCCACCGTCTCCAGGTGGTGGGTGTGCGGGTACAGGTCGAAGGCCCGAAGCGCCGACAGGGACCAGCCGCCCTGCTGGAAGTACCCGATGTCGCGGGCAAACGATGCCGGGTCGCAGGACACGTAGGCGATGGCACGGGGGCTTGAGGCCACCAACTGGTTGACCACTGCCTTGCCTGCTCCGGCGCGCGGCGGATCCAGCAGGAGGGCGTCAAAGCTGCGCGGCCGCTCGCGCAGCACGCGCTCCACGCGGCCCTGCACGATTTCGACCTGCGGTGCACCGTGCAGGTTTTTCCGCGCGTCCCGGCTCGTTCCGGGCGCGCCTTCCACCGACAGCACCGAACCTGTCTCGCCGACGGCGTCCGCGAGCGGTGCCGTGAACAGCCCGGCCCCGGCGTAGAGATCGGCGACCGCCGCGCCCGGCTCCAGGAACCCGCCGTCGTGCAGGAAGCCCGTCACGGCGCCCACCAGCGTCTCCGGGGCGTCGCGGTGGATCTGCCAGAAGCCGGCACCCGTGACCCTGTAGTCGTGCCCGGCGGCGGACTCCTGCACCCACGTGCGGCCGCGCAGCTGCAGCGTCTCGTCCTTGAGGGGATCGTAGCTCGCCACGGAAACGTCCGCGGGAAGCTGGGCGAGGATGGTGCTGAGCCGTTTGGCGCGGGTCCCGGGCGCCGGTGCCAGGAGCACCAGCGGCCGCGAGCCGTTGGCCGGCACCGCCACCTCCACGCGCTCGATGCCCTGCAGGTCGATCTCCCACAGGCGCAGGGCGTTGACGCCGTCAACGGCGAGTGGCATCTCCCGCACCGGAATGATGTGGTCCGAGCGGTGGGCGTGCATTCCCAGCTTTCCGGCGGCGGTCACCGCAAAACTCGCCCGCGTGCGCCACGCGAGGCCGTCACCGCCGTCGTTGGTTGCCGCGTCTGCGGCGCTGGCCGCGCCCACCGGCTCAACATCGGTGGACAGTTCGACGCCGGCCAGCCGCTTGAGCTGTTCGGTCAGTACCTCACCCTTCAGGCTGCGCTGGCGGGACAGGGAGACGTGGCCCAGTTCGGCACCGCCCACCGGCGGGTGCCCGTGGGCCCAGGAACTGGAGGAGTCGGCCACACGCCAGAAGTGCGGGACACGGTCGGGCGACGGTTCGAGGACGTCCACGACGTCGGCGCGCCAGAATTTGGCGGACTCTCCCGCGTCGGTGAGCCGGATCCGGGCGCGTTCCCCGGGGATGCCGTGACGGACGAACACCACCCGGCCTTCGTGGCGTGCCACGCAGTGGCCGCCGTGGGCCACGGGGCCGATGTCCACGACCAGTTCGGCGCCGATTGAATGGGTGGTCTGGGTGTCCGGCACGCTCATTGGATGTCCTGCAGTTTCTTTGCTTCTTCGGATGATTTGAGTTGCCACGGAACGCTGGCGACCATGACCCCGGGCTCAAAGTGGAGCCGGGTCTTGATCCGCAGCGCCGTCTGGTTGTGGACCAGTTGCTCCCACCACTTGCCCACCACGTATTCCGGGATGTACACCACGATGAGGTCGCGGGGAGAGTCCCGGCGCATGCTCTTGATGTAATCCATGATCGGGGTGATGGTCTCGCGGTAGGGGCTCGCGAGCACCGTCAGCGGCACCGGGATTTCGAGCTTGTCCCAGTCGGCCAGCGTATGCGCCGTTTCCTCGGCGTTGATGTCCACGGTGATCGCATCCAGCCGGGAAGGGCGGGAGGCGCGGGCGTAGGCGAGGGCCCGGAGGACGGGCTTCCGGACGTGGGACACGAGCAGCACGGCATGGACGCGGGTCGGGAGCGCGCGGGGCGAGGAGTCCTCGTCCACGGCCAGTTCCTTGGCCACGTTGTCGTAGTGGGCGCGGATGCTCCACATGATCAGGAACAGCACGAACATCGCCAGCAGGGCGATCCAGGCGCCCTGCTCGAACTTGGTGATGAGCACGATCACCAGCACCAGCGCCGTCATGCCGAAGCCGATCATGTTGATGGTGCGGGACTTGATCATGCGGCGGCGCAGCGCCTTGTCCTTGGCCAGCTTCAGCTCCCGGCCCCAGTGCCGGACCATGCCGATCTGGCTCATGGTGAACGAAATGAAGACGCCCACGATGTACAGCTGAATGAGCTTGGTGACGTCGGCGTTGAAGGCGAGGATGAGCACGAGCGCACCGGCGGCCAGGGCGAGGACGCCGTTGCTGAACGCCAGCCTGTCGCCGCGGGTGCGCAGCTGGCGGGGAAGGTAGCCGTCCTGGGCGAGGATGGATCCCAGGACCGGGAAGCCGTTGAAGGCCGTGTTGGAGGCAAACACGAGGATGACGCCGGTGGCGGCGACCACGATGTAGAAGGGGATGGAGCCGGCCCCGAAAATTGTCTGCGCAATCTGGCTGATGGCCGGGTTCTGGATGTAGTCCTCCGGCAGCGGCTTGCCGTTCAGCAGGAACTCTTTGGCCGGGTCCAGGACGATGTGAACCTTCGTGGCGTTGGCAAGGTAGATGATGCCGGCCAGCATGGCCGAACCGATGACTCCTAGCAACAGCAGCGTGGTGGCCGCGTTTTTGCTCTTCGGCTTTTGGAAGTTGGGGACACCGTTGCTGATGGCTTCCACCCCGGTCAGGGCGGCGGCTCCGGAGGAAAATGCGCGGAGCAGCAGGAACGCCCCGGCCAGTCCGACGAGGCCCTGATCGAAACCCGGGTCCGGGACAATGGTGAACGCGGCCGACGGCGCCTCGCCAAGCTGGCCTGTTACCGCCTGGAACACGCCGACGGCGGTCATGCCCAGGATCGACGCCATGAAGATGTAGGTGGGCACGGCAAACACGCTGCCGGCCTCCTTGATGCCGCGCAGGTTGACGAGCGCCAGGATCACCACGCCGATGGTGGCGATGATGGCCTGCTGGCCGTGGAGCGACGGAACGGCGGTGGTGAGGTACGCGGCCGCCGACGACATCGACACGGCCACGGTGAGCACGTAGTCCACGAGCAGCGCGGAAGCCACGGTCAGGCCGGCGAACTTCCCCAGGTTCACGTTCGCGATCTCGTAGTCACCGCCACCGGAGGGGTAGGCGTGGACGTTCTGCCGGTAGGAGGCCACGACCGTCAGCAGGACCACCATGACGGCTAGGCCGACGAGCGGCGAGAACGCCACGGCGCTGACGCCTGCCAAGGCCAGCGTGAGCAGGATCTCGTCCGGAGCGTATGCCACGGACGACAAAGCGTCCGAGGCGAAAATGGGCAGCGCGATCCGCTTCGGCAACAGCGTGTGGGCCAGCCGGTCGTTCCGGAAGGGCCGCCCCACCAGCACCCGCTTCACGGCATTCAAAATTGTCAGCACCACACAAAGTTAGTCTGATTCGGACGCGATGTCATGGCAGGATTCCGGCGGTAGAGTCTTACGGAGCAGTCGGCGAGAAGTTGAGGAGACAGTGTGGCGCACTTCGTGATCATGGGTTGTGGACGCGTAGGGGCAACCCTGGCGCACACGCTGGAGGATGCAGGCCATTCCGTGGCCATCATCGACCAGGATGACCGCGCATTCCGCCGGCTCCGTTCCGGCTTCACCGGCCGGAAAGTGACGGGCGTCGGCTTTGACCGTGACACGCTCAAGCAGGCCGGTGTCGCCGACGCGTACGCCTTCGCCGCGGTGTCCAGCGGCGACAATTCCAACATCCTCGCCACGCGGGTGGCCCGCGAAACCTTCCATGTACCGCACGTCGTCGCCAGGATCTACGATCCGGGCCGTGCCGAGATCTACCAGCGCCTGGGCATCCCCACAGTCGCGGCAGTGCGCTGGAGCGCCGACCAGGTCCTCAGGCGGATCCTGCCGGAACAGCACCTCGCCGGTGACTTCCGCGAGCCGTCCGGCCGCCTGGTGCTGGCCGAACTCGAACTGGATCCCGCCTGGATCGGCCATACCGTGTCCTCGATCGAGAAGGCCGCCGATGTCCGCGTCGCGTACCTGACCCGGTTCGGCGAAGGCGTCCTTCCTTCCCCCGGCACCTCGTACCAGGAAGGCGATACCGTCCACGCCATGCTGCGTGTGGACCGCAGCGCCGAAGTGGCCCATGTTCTGGCCAAAGCACCCGCCAAGGAGTCTTAAGTGAAAGTCGTCATCGTCGGAGCCGGAAGCGTGGGCTCCTCGATCGCCCGTGAGCTGCTTTCCCACAAGCACGAGATCCTGCTCATCGATCTCAAACCGGAAGTCATTGGCCGGAGCGGGCTGCGCGGGGCGCACTGGCTGGTCGGTGACGCGTGCGAGCTCAGCACCCTGCAGGACGCGAAGCTCGACGACGCGGATGTGGTGGTGTCGGCCACGGGTGATGACAAGGTGAACCTCGTCGTGTCGCTGCTGGCCAAGACCGAGTTCGGCGTCGGGCGCACCGTGGGGCGCGTCAACAACCCGAAGAACGACTGGATGTTCAATGATTCCTGGGGCGTCGACGTCGCCGTCAACACGCCGCAGCTCATGACGGCCCTCGTGGAGGAAGCGGTGGAGATCGGAGACCTCGTGCGGCTGCTCACGCTGCAGACCGGAGTGTCGTCGCTCGTGGAGTTCACGGTGCCCCATGACTCGCACGCGATCGGGCTGACCGTGGGCGACATCGACTGGCCGGAGGACTCGACGCTCGTGGCCATCCTGCGGGACCAGGCCCCGATTACCCCCAGCCGGGACGACGTGATCGACGGGGGCGACGAACTGTTCTTCGTCACCACCATCGCCGCGGAGGACCAGCTGCGAGAACTCCTGTCACCCGGTTCCAGCGTAGGATCCGGCGCCGGTGAAGAGTCAGCAGGGGAAGCCGGGGCGCAGTTGCCGGCCGCCGTGCAGACCCGGCTGGATCAGTCGCCGGAGGCTGACGGCTTCGACGGCTGAACCGCGGCAACGCCCGCGGGCCGGGTGACCAGCCAGGCCAGCCATACGCCCAGGATGTACAGCGGCGCACCCATGATGAGCCTCGTGGTTGCCAGCGCCGCCAGGCCGTCGGGGCCCATCAGATACAGCGGCACCTGCACCAGCAGGCGCAGGGCAAGTACGCCGACGATGATCCACGTGCCGAGCCGGTAGGCGCGGACCCTGGCAGGGTGCCGGCGCCAGTCCAGCCCCTCGTTCCGGATAAAGCCGAACAGCAGCCCGGCAATGGGCCACCTGACGGCAATGGAGATCACCATCGCGACGATGTAGGCCGCGTTGGTGAGGAATCCGGGCAGGTAGAAGTCCTCCGCCTTGCCGGTGCTGTTGGCGAACCACGCGGAGATGGCGACGCCCACGATCCCTGCCAGGGCCTGGGTCAGGGGGCGGCGCTGCACGAGCCGGACCACGGTAAACACGGCTGCTGCGCCGAGGGCCGCGATGAGCGACGGCGTCAACGCACCGGTCGCGGTGAAAGTAATGAGGAAGACCAGCCCGGGCAGGATGCTCTCCGCGATGCCCTGGTAGCCGCCGGCGCTCTTGAGCACGTCGATGCGCCCGTCATCGGTACGGTGCAGGCCGGCTTTGGACGCATACCCTTCGGCCAGCCCGGCAAAACCGGGAGCTTCCGGCGCCGAGTCCGGCTCCGGCCGTCCAGTACCCCGGTCCGGGTTCTCGGGCAAAGTCATTGGTTCTCCTGGTGGGACAGTATTTCGTAGCGGGGGTTGAAGATGGTGGGCAGTCCGTCCCGTACCGTCAGCATGCCTTCGAGCCGCAACTCCGTTCCGGCATCGATGCCCGGAATGCGGCGGCGCCCCAGCCAGATCACCCGCAGGCGGTTCCGTCGCCCGGACGAAGGACGGTTCCTGCCGGCACCGGCAGGGGCCTGGGACGATGCCGCGGGGGCGGGTTCGGCGGGCCGGGTCCGGCCCGGACGGTCGTGGTCCGTGACAATCGCGGTGAACGCCGCCACCTGCGTTGCCGGCGCGTACGTCACGGATTCAATGAAGCCCTCGCAAAGGACGCGCCCCCGCTCCGGCAGTCCGCTGATGTGTACTGCCGCGCCCGGGGGTTGGCTGGTATCAACCAATCTGGGTGATCTCCGGACCGCGTTCGGGCTGCTCGAACTCCGGCGCGCCGGGCGGCACCGAGCCCGTGGCATCCTTGGGGAGCCGCAGCTGCAAGAGGTCACGGGGAGGCATGGGGTTGTCGCCGCGGATCACAACGATTTTACGGAACAGATCCTCCAGGCCGGCTGCCGCACCGCGGTCAATCGCTGCTTCGCCGCCGAATACCCCGCGGAGGAACCAGCGGGGACCGTCGATGCCGATGAACCGGGCAACGCGGTAGCCCTGGCTGCCGTCGGCAGCTCCGGCCGGCAGCTTGGCCACCAGCTCCGTGCCGAAGTCACCGGTGACTTCCTCCACCTGGCCGCCCTGGCTGCCCACGGACTGGCCGATCTGTTCGCGGATTTCCTCCCAGAGGCCTTCCGAGCGCGGCGCAGCGAAGGCCTGCAGCTGCAGGCTCGAGCCGTCCAGGTCCATGGTCACTGCCACGACCCGCTGCGTTGCCTCTTCGACCTCAAGCCTCAGCTGGAGACCCTCACGCGGTGCAATGAGGAGGGCGCCGAGATCCACGTAGCCGTCGCGGCTGCTGATCTCGGAGACATCGAAGGGGCCGGTGGCGCTGCGGCCGTCGGCGGCGTCGTCAGCTGAATCGGCCGCGATGTCCGCCTGGACGTCCTCAGGCTCTGCCGCCTCGTGCTTCTTGGCTTTCCTGCCACGCCCAAAAACCATGGGTTGTCTCCTTAGTTGTGATCTTGCCGCGCCAGCCCCGCAGGCGCCGCGTCATGTCTTGCTGACCGCCGGCGGCGTCGCGGGAGGCTTCGCCCTCGCGGAACGCTCGGGGTGTCCGGTGTGAAGCTAGGCGTCCGGAACGTTGAAGCCGCCCGTGGAGCCGAAGCCTCCGGCACCGCGGACGGAGTCGTTCAACTCCCCCACGGCGACGAACTGCGCATGCTCCACGCGCTGGATGACCATCTGTGCAATTCTATCGCCGCGGCGCAGTTCTATTACCTGGTCACGGTCGGTGTTTAGCAGCGTCACGGCGATTTCGCCGCGGTACCCCGCATCGACGGTGCCCGGCGCGTTAACCACCGTCAGCCCGTGTTTCGTGGCGAGGCCCGAGCGCGGGTGGATGAGGGCCACAAAGCCGTGCGGAAGGGCGATGGAGACGCCGGTCGGCACCAGCCGCCGCTCGCCTGGCTGCAGCACAACATCCTCGCGGGCCCGCAAATCGGCTCCGGCGTCGCCGGGGTGGGCGTAGGACGGTGCTTCCAGGCCGGCGTCGAGCATTTTCAATTGAACCTGCACAGTTGGCGACCCGAACCCTGCGGGAAAGGGCTCTGCCGGGCCGGCGGGTGCCGCTGCATGCGGCGGAGGCGTAATAGGCGTTGTTTCGTCAGTCACAGTCCCTCACTCTATCGCCCGCGCGGTGCATACTCCTACCGGCCGCGGGGGCGTTCGGCGCCGTACCGCGCGGGATGAAAAGACTCGGCAAAGGTGGAAAGCTGGGTGCATGCCCGATTCAAGCGCAGCCATGCCTGCCCACCACCAGTCCTCCCCCGATGAGACCGTTCTTTTCAGCGAAAAGCTGTGGCCCGGCGTCTGGATCTGGGTGGTCGCGGCGGGCATCGCCGGCGCCGGCATCCTGGTCTTTGCCCCCATCAGCATGGCGGCCGGGATCACGGCTGCCTGCGTGCTGTTTGCCATCGAGGCGGTCCTGCTGATTGTGTCCACCCCTGCCGTGACCGTGACGGCAGGGCGGCTCCAGGTGGGCCGGGCCAGCATTGAGCGCAGCCTCACGGGACAGGCGTCCGCCTACCGCGGCAGCGAGGCGACGGCGGAACGCGGCACGCGCCTGAACGGCCTTGCATACCTTTGCATCCGCGGCTGGATCGATCCCGTGGTGCGGATCGAGATCACCGACCCCTCGGACTCCACTCCCTACTGGCTGACTTCCACGCGCCGCCCGGACGAACTCGTGGCCGCGCTGACGGGAAAATAGGCAGACGGAAAAAATAGGCAGGTCGGCAGCCTGGCCGGTGGGGCCTAGCCTTCGCAGTCCTTGCAGTACAGGTGGCCGTCCTTTTCGCGGGCGATCTGCGAGCGGTGCCGGACCAGGAAGCATGAGGAACAGGTGAACTCGTCAGCCTGGGCGGGCATGACGCGGACCAGCAGCTCTTCACCGGACAGGTCCGCCCCGGGCAGCTCGTATCCTTCCGCGAGATCGGCTTCATCCTCTTCGACGACTGCCGTCGGTTTGTCGGCGCGGCGGGTTTTCAGCTCCTCGATCGAGTCCTCGTTGAGGTCCTCTTCGGATTTCCTCGGCGCATCATAGTCTGTCGCCATGGTCTGCTGTTCACGCTCCGTCGACTCGCTTGATTAATTCACCGTACACAACACCGAACACGTGCGATTTGTGCCCGATCACGGGCACATTTTTCCCTAAGCCGCAAGGAAAAGCCAGAGTCCAGCCGAAGACTGGCGATGCCTTGGCCCCACGGCACCGAAAGTCCCGGAATATCGCGGCGCGCCCTCCGTCCTAACAGGAAATGACCGCCTTGGGTGGCAGAGTTTCGATTGATAGTAATGCCAGGGTGGAGGATTGTATGCAGGATCTACGGCTTGTAGGCGTCCACGACGACGGGGAGCATCTCCTGTTAAGCGGCACCGGCGGCGAAATGTTCCAGTTGCCGATCAACGAAGCATTACGGATGGCGGCCAGCCGGCCCTCGGTGAGGACATCGGCGGCCAGTGTTGTGGCCATGTCCCCCCGCGACATCCAGGCCAGGATCCGCAGCGGCTCCACGGCTGCGGAGGTGGCGGCGGCTTCCGGCATGCCGCTCGAAAAAGTTGAACGTTACGAAGGCCCGGTCCTGGCCGAGCGCGAATACGTCGCCCAGCAGGCCCGCAAGGTGGAAGTCGCTTCGCCGGCCCCCGGCCACGACATCTACCGGTCGGCGTTCGGTGACAACCCCGCCACACTGGCCGACATGGTGGCCCACCGGCTCACCGCGCACGGCATTGATTCGTCCTCGCTTGAGTGGGACTCCTGGCGGCGTCCCGACGGCACCTGGACTGTAGTGGCCCGGTTTGAGGTCGCGCCGGGCGGTCATGCCAGCATTGGCGAAGAACCCCCGGCCATGTGGACGTTCAATCCCTCGCGCAAGTCCCTGCAGAACGCCAACCGTTGGGCGCAGCAGCTCAGCGAGCTGGAGCCCCTGGACGGGCCGGTGCCCGCCCGCCGGCTCTCCGCCGTCTCAGACCGGCCCTTTGATTTCGAAACCGATGCCGAGGCCGCAGCCCGCACCGGAGCAGAGCAGCAGAAGGACCCTGACGGGCTCCTGGACATGCTGCGCTCCCGGCGGGGCCAGCGGATCGGTGTTGACGAAGATGGCGATGACGCCCTCGCCCTGCTGCTGACCAACGGCGTCCCCGCGGCCCACCCGAGGCCTTCCGAAGTTCCTGCCGCCGTCGACACCGACCCGGAGCCGGAAGAGCAGGAACAGGGCCCGGCCGAAGGGGATCTGTCCGATTCCCCGGCCGCCCAGTTTGGCCAGCCGGGCCGCAGGCGCGATGGCCGGCCCTCGATGCTCTCCCGCCTCAGCCTTGCACCCCAGCACCAGGATTCCGACGACGATTCCCTGAAGCTGCACGACGGCGTCAGCACGGACACGCGGGAAATCACCATTGTGCCGTCCCGGCTGCGCCCAGTCAGCACTGCGGGTAAGGACACCGCCGCGGTTTCCGCGGCGGGTCCGGCAGCCGACGACGCTGCGGCGGACCAGCCTGCCGAGGCCCCGCAAAGGCCGGCGGCCGGCAACGTCGGGTTGGACGAATTGCTGGGCCGCGGTACTCCGCGCCGCCGGCTGGAAGCCAACCGGACACAGCCGGGCCAGGGAACCACGCCCCGCCCCGACCAGGAACGCGATGAACCCGAACGCCAGCCATCGAGGCCGAAGCGCTCCAGCGTTCCCAGCTGGGATGAAATCGTCTTCGGCACCCGGGGCGACTAAGCGGTCCTGTCGCCGGTCCCGTGCCAGAGGCATGCATCAACCTCGAACGGCAGCAACTGGTCCTGCTGGGCCATGATGTTGGCTCCGTGGGCGGTGACGCGGCGCATGAAATGGCGCCGGCACAGTGTCTCGTAGCCGACTGCCGGCATGTGGCCGGTCTCCGCGGACACCGCATCGCCTGCCATGTCGACGTCGCCCACCACCACCTGCGCACCTTCCATCACCATGACGCCGTCCACTGTCCTGGCGTTGTGCGTGGCGCGGCGCCCGCACCAGCACAGGGCTTCCACTTGGAGGACCTGGACGCGGTCCGCAAGTTCAATCAGCCGCTGCGATCCGGGGAAGAGCCGCGTGCGGAAATCTGCGGTGATCCCGAAAGCAAAGACGTCGACGTCGATCTCGTCCACCACCCGGGCAAGCTGCTCCACCTGGGCCGGCGAATAGAACTGGGCTTCGTCGCAGATGAGGTAGTCAACGCGGATCCCCCGGGTGCGGCGGAGCACCACTTCGTCCCAGAAATCGGTGGTGTCCACGACCTCGACGGCGTCCGTCTCCAGCCCGAGGCGGCTGGAGATACGGGACCCGCCGGCGCGGTCGTTGCGGCTGAACCGCACTCCGCCGCGTCCGCGGGCGCGGTGGTTGTAGTCCATCTGGAGCGCCAGTGTCGATTTTCCGCAGTCCATGGTGCCCGAGAAAAAGACGAGCTCAGCCACGGGCTCCCCTCCGGCCGGCGGGCTTCCCTGCCGCCTTGAAGCAAAGCAGCGGAACTTCCCGTTCCGCCTTGGTCAGGGAGCCGTGCTGACCCACCACCTCCAGGGCGGTCGCCCGCACGCGGCGGGTGTCGTACAACGCCAGGGCATCGCGGGCGGCGATCATCACATCCCCCACGCGCCCGGCAACTTCCGGCCGGACCGGGCCGAAGAGTCCGGCAGCCAGGGCTTCTTCCCGGGTAAAGGCCCAGATCCTGTCGCCGAACCGGCCGCGCCAGGCGTCCAGCAGCCGCTGCCGGGCGTTCCCGTCGGCACCGTCTTCCAGGTACAAGTGGACCATCCGCGGCTCGCCGGCCGTGTGCCGGACCCCGGCGACCAGCGCAGGCTCGGCGGAATAGTCGATGCGCTGGGCCTCGGCGACGTCAAGCATTCCGTGATCGGCTGTGACCAGGACTGTGGTCCCGGTAGGGAGGGTGGCGTCCAGGCGTTTGACGGTGGCGTCCAGCTCTTCAAGCTGATGCTCCCACTGCGGCGATTGGGAGCCGTAGCGGTGGCCGGCCTTGTCGAGGTCGTTCAGGTAGAAGTACATGAGGCTCGCGTCCGCCCCGGCCATCGCCTCGGCGGCGGCAGCGGTCCGGGCGTGCGAGGTGGTAGCAGAGATGAACCTGCCGCCGCGGAGCGCCGCGAGGGTCATGGGCGAGCTGCCGAACTGCGGAAGGCTGACGGTGGCGACGTCAACGTGCTCCGCCGCGCGCTCGAAGACCGTGGGGAAGGGCTGCCATTTCAGCGGGTCGACGCCGGCATCCCAGTTGCCCAGCATGTTGACCACCTTGTCCTGGGCCGGGTCCAGGACGTCGTATCCCACCAGTCCGTGCTGGCCGGGAGCGAGCCCCGTGCCCAGGCTGGCCAGGGAAGCCGCCGTGGTGGAGGGGAACGCGGAATCCAGCCACACGGGGACTGCGCCCTGCCCCTGCTGCATGATTCCGCGGAGGAAGGGGGTATGGGCGGACTTCTGCTTGAGCAGGCTGCGGCCCAGCCCGTCTGCGAGGACCACACAGATGCGCTTGGCCGGCGGCAGGCCCAGCGCGTTCTCGAACCCGTCCACACCCAGGCTGGCCGCCGCGCTGCTCAGTACTTCAGCGACCGAGCGGCGCCCGTAGGCCGGGGCGGCGGGCAGTTCAGCCGCTGCCGGTTGCGACTGCACGGCCGCGGATAGCTGCGGGGAAAGTGTTGACCGGGTGGCGGAGGAGGGCGTTTCGTGTTCCGGCCCCATCTCAGCGCTGGTGCCCGCGGCTCAGGCGGTTCGAGAACACGCCCATGCGGGGACGCGGCTGGGGTACGGGCAGCCCGTGCGGAACAGGGGCGGCGGACGCGGTGTTGACGGCCCGGAGGGCACGGGCAAACAGCTTGGCGTCCTGGACCGCCTGCAGTCCGTCCGCCTCGGCGCTGATGCGCAGGACGATGTCCTCCTGGGCGATGGTTCCGCTGTACCCGTGGTCGGCCTCGCACTGCGGATCGCCGCAGCTTGCCGGGCCCATGTCGAGCCGCTGCCCGCCGGACCAGGCAATGGAAAGGGTCACTTCGCGGACCGGATCCGACGGCTTGTAGTTCTGCGGCTGCGAGTACATGTAGCTCAGCACCACCGAACGGATCTGGGTCACGGGCACGGACTCCGTGGAAATCTGCGCGACGATCTGTTCGCCCGCCTCATCCAGCTGCTGGTCGTCAACGTGGGTGATCACCAGCATGTCGTCGGTGAGTACCAGCACGGTGATGTGCCGCCGCACCTCGGCGCGGTCAAAATGCGTCTCCAGGTGGACGAGGTGGGCCACGCAGTCGCGGCCGTCCAAGGCGTCATCGACGACGTCGGCCACCAGCCGGGGGTAGAAGCCGGCCTGCTGGAGCGCGCCTTCAAGGCTCTGGCCCTGGGCGCTGTGGTTGTGTGAGCCGTGGTGGAAAACCTGCTGCGGGCTGTGGTCGGGCGCTTGAGGCTTCGAGGTGGGAGGCTGGGAGCTCATTTCCCCATTTTCACAGATCGGCTTGGCACATGCTAACCCGGCGTCAACTGCGCATGGCCCGCCGTGCGCTGTCGGTCCGCTGCGCGGCGTTGCCGATCCGGACGTCGGCGGCCAGGATGAACGCCCCCTGGGGGGTGGCCTGGACGGGGTTGAACTCCACGAGGGCAATTTCCGGGTGGGCGTCCTTGAGCCGGGCCAGCCGTGCGGCCAGGTCCTCGAGGGCTGATACGTCCACGGCGGGCAGGCCCTGGTAGCCGAAGAGCTTGCGGGACGCCCGCGGGCTGCGGATGAACTCCCGCAGGTCGGCGGCGGACAGCGGCGGCACCCGGTGCGCCCAGTCGTCCAGCAGGTTCACCGCGTCGCCCGCCAGCCCGAAGGAGACCACGGGCCCCAGCAGCGGGTCCTCGATGGCCCGGAACGTGCAGGCCTGGCCCACCGGCGCCATCGCCTGGACCTCCAACGAGGACGAACCGTACGGCTCAAGGGCGCGGCGCATCTGGAGGATGTTCAGCCGCAGTGACTCCGCGTCCTGGATGTCCAGCCGCACGCCGCCCAGGTCCAGCCTGTGCCGCAGGGTCGGATCAGTGGTCTTGAGCGCCACCGGCCAGCCCAGTTTTCCGGCTGCCTCCACCGCCTCATCGGCGGTGTCGAAGCCGGCGGCGGGCAGCACGTCGATTCCGTAGTGGCCCAGCAGGCGGGCGGCGTTCGCGGAATCCAGTTGCTTCAGCTGTTCACCGCTGACGTCGGCCAGCAGCCGCTCGAGATCGGCATGGGCGGCTTCCGCGTCGCACCCGTCGGGTTCCGCAAAGAGGCCCTGGTCCCGCCCCGCCCACTCGGCGTAGCGCACCACCGCTGCCAGGGCGGCGACGGCGGCTCCGGGGTTTGAGTAGCACGGGACCGGCGACGTGCCGGCGTCCGCCGCCACCATTCCCTCGACGTACACGGACGGGTCCAGGATGCCGGTAAAGGCCGCGACCACGGGCTTTCCCGCCTCGGCCGAAGAGTCAGCCAGGACCCGGGCGATGTTCTCCACGGTCAGTCCCCGGGCCGGAAGGAACGCTACCACCGCCGAGTGCACTGGCTCCCTGGCCAGGACCTCCCGCAGCCTCTCCCGCAGGGCCGGCAGCGCGAGCGACATGCCGGCGTCGAGGTCCAGCTCCGCGACAAGTTGTTCCACACCGAGGCCGTGGGCGGACGCACTGTCCGCCACCACCTTCCCCAGCGCCCCCGAGTTGCTGAAGACCGCCACTCCGGCGCCCTTGGGCAGCGGCTGCCCGGACACGATCTGCGCGACGTCCATGAGCTGCTCGATGGTCTCCACGCGGATCACGCCCGCCTGGCGCATCATCGCATCCAGGGCATCGGCGGGGGCCTGCGTGGTCCGCACGGCATGACCGGGCGGAAGCTGCAGGCCCATGGAGTCGGACTTGGCCACGATGACGGGTTTGGTCAGGGCAAGCCGGCGGGCCAGCCGGGAGAATTTGCGCGGGTTGCCGATCGACTCCAGATACAGTCCCACGGCAGTGGTGTCGGCGTCGTCCTCCCAGAACTGCATCATGTCGTTGCCGGAAACGTCGGCCCGGTTGCCGGCGGAGAGGAAGGTGGAGATGCCCGCGCGGCGGCGGCTGGACGCCGCGTACAGCGCCACCCCGATGGCCGCGGACTGGCTGAACAGCCCCAGTCCGCCGCGCCGGGCCAGGCTGGGCGCCATGGAGGCGTTGAGGGAGACGGCCGGATTGGTGTTGACAATGCCCAGCGACGCGGGCCCGATCACCCGCATGCCGTTGGCCCTGGCCTGCCGGACAAGGGCCCGCTGGCGCGCCAGGCCGCGCTCACCGTCCTCGGTGAAGCCTGCCGAGGCCACAAGGACTCCCTTGACGCCGGCGGCTGCGCAATCATCCACCACCTTGGGGACTTCGTCGTACGGGACGGCGACAATGGCCAGCTGTACGGGCCCGGGCACTTCGGAGAGCCGGCCGAAGGACAGCATTCCGGCAAGCTCAAACGCCTCCGGATTGATGGCGTAGACGGGGCCGGTGAATCCGCCTTCAATGATGTGCTCCAGGAACTGGTACCCCACCTTGCCCCATTTGCGGCTGGCGCCGATCACGGCCACCGACGACGGCGCCAGCAGGTCCCGCACGCTCCTCGCCTCCGCGCGGTGCTCCCGGGATTCCATCACGGCGCGCGATTTGTCGGTGGGGTCGATGTTGAATTCCAGGCTCACCACGCCGTCGTCGAAATGGCGCTTGACGTCGTAACCCGCGTCGGAAAAGACCATCAGCATCTTGCGGTTCTCGGGCAGCACCTCGGCGCTGAACCGGCGGATCCCGTTTTCCCGGGCGGCTGCCGCCAGATGCTCGAGCAGGATGGATCCGATGCCGCGGCCCTGGTGGGCGTCGGCGATGTTGAAGGCCACTTCCGCCTCCGCGGGATCGTCCAGCCGGTCGTAGCGGCCGATCCCGATGATGTCCCCGCCGATGGTGATCACCAGCGCCACCCGGTCCCTGTAGTCCACCTCCGTGAACCGCTTGAGCTCCTTGCTCGAGAGCCTGGCCTTGAACGCGAAGAACCGCATGTAGATGGAGTTCTGCGACTGGCCCGTGTGGAACGCCTGCACCGCGTCAGAATCGGACGGGTGAATGGGGCGCAAGTGTGCCGTCCCGCCGTCCCGCAGGACGACATCGGCTTCCCAATATTCCGGATATACGCCGTCCGCGGGCTGATCCACCATAGGCTTAGCCTAGCCAAGACTCCCGAAGTGCACCCCAAAAAGGATTTACCAGCCCCATGGCCCGCCGCCAGAATTCAACCCCCGCAGGGGAAACCGTCCAGGACTACGTCGAAAACATCGTTGACATAGACGTCACTTCCGAGATGGAAGGCTCGTTCCTCGAGTACGCCTATTCGGTCATCTACTCGCGGGCCCTGCCCGACGCCCGGGACGGCCTCAAACCGGTCCAGCGGCGCATTCTGTACATGATGAGCGAGATGGGCCTGCGGCCGGACCGGGGCCACGTCAAGAGCGCCCGCGTGGTGGGCGAGGTCATGGGCAAGCTCCACCCGCACGGTGACACGGCCATCTACGATGCCATGGTCCGCATGGCCCAGGACTTCTCGCTGCGGCTTCCGCTGATCGACGGCCACGGCAACTTCGGATCGCTCGACGACGGCCCGGCGGCGCCGCGGTACACGGAGGCCCGCCTCGCGGCGGCGGCGCTCACGCTGACGGACCACCTCGACGAAGACGTGGTGGACTTCGTCCCGAACTACGACAACCAGCTCACCCAGCCGGAGGTCCTGCCGGCAGCGTTCCCCAACCTGCTGGTCAACGGTGCCACGGGCATCGCCGTCGGCATGGCCACCAACATGGCCCCGCACAACCTCGTGGAGGTCATCTCCGCGGCCCGGCACCTCATCGCCCACCCGGATGCCACGCTCAAGGACGTCATGCAGTTCGTCCCGGGCCCGGACCTTCCCACCGGCGGGCGGATCGTGGGCCTGGACGGCATCCGCGACGCCTACGCCACCGGCCGCGGGTCCTTCAAGACGCGCGCCAAGGTGGAGGTGGAACAGTTGTCCGCCCGCCGGACCGGCCTTGTGGTCACCGAGCTGCCCTACATGGTGGGCCCGGAGAAGGTGATCGAAAAGATCAAGGACGCCGTCAACGGCAAGAAGCTCGCCGGCATCAGCGACATCGTCGACCTCACAGACCGCAAGCACGGCCTGCGCCTGGTGATCGAACTCAAGAACGGCTTCAACCCGAACGCCGTGCTCCAGCAGCTCTACCGCTACTCGCCGATGGAAGACTCCTTCGGCATCAACAATGTCACGCTCGTGGACGGGCAGCCGCAGACCCTCGGCCTGCTCAAGCTGCTGACCGTCTACGTGGACCACCGGATCGACGTGGTGCGGCGCCGGACAGCGTTCCGGCTCGGCAAGAAGAAGGACCGCCTGCACCTGGTGGAGGGCCTCCTCATCGCCATCGTGGACATCGACGAGGTCATCCAGATCATCCGGTCATCCGACGAGGTGTCGGCAGCCCGGGAACGGCTGATGTCCATCTACGACCTCTCCGAGGTCCAGGCAAACTACATCCTGGAACTCCGGCTTCGCCAGCTGACCAAATACTCCCGGATCGAACTCGAGAAGGAGCAGGACCAGCTCCGCCGGGAGATCGAGGAACTCGAAGCCATCCTCGCTTCCGACGAGCTGCTGCGCGAGCTGGTGTCCGGGGAGCTGGCGGAAATCGCCGAGAAGTACGGCACCCCGCGGCGCACCGTGCTCCTCGAATCCGAGGCCGTCTCCCCCACCGTCGCGGCCGCGGCGCTCCCCGGGATCAAGGGCAAGGCGGCCCCGCTGGCCCTCGAAATAGCGGACGATCCCTGCTGGGCCATTCTTACGGCGTCGGGCCAGATCGCACGGACGTCCAACCAGGACAGCCTCGCGGAAGCCGGGCCGCGCTCGAAGCACGATGTATTCCGTTCCGTGGTCAAGACCTCGGCCCGCGGCGAGATCGCGGCGGTCACTTCGCAGGGGCGTATGCTGCGCATCCAGGTGATGGACATGCCGGTCCTACCTCCGATGTCCGGCCTGCCGAACCTGGCAGGCGGAGTGCAGGCCAGGGACTTCATCACGCTGCTCAAGGGGGAATCCCTCGTGGCCTTCGCACCGCTGGACGAGGTGCTGGCGATCGGCACCGCCCAGGGCGTGGTCAAGCGTGTCCAGCCCGACTATCCCCTGAACCGCGAGGACTGGGAGGTCATCGCACTCAAGGACAAGGACACCGTAGTGGGCGTTTCGCCTGCGGGATCCGACGACGCCGACCTCGTGTTCCTCACGGGGCAGGCCCAGCTTTTGCGGTTCAGTGCGGCCAACGTCCGGCCGCAGGGCCGGACCGCAGGCGGCATGGCGGGCATCAAGCTGGCGCCCGGCGACCAGGTGATGTTCTTCGGCGCCGTCGCCCCCGGTGACGACGCCGCCGTCGTCGTCACGATTTCCGGCACCGACGGTGCCCTGCCGGGCACCGCGCCGGGGGCCGCGAAGGTCACGGCTTTCTCCGAGTACCCCGTCAAGGGCCGCGCTACCGGCGGGGTCCGGGCGCACCGGTTCCTTAAGGGCGAAGACACGCTGCTGCAGGCATGGGCGGGGCACGGCCCGGCGAAAGCCTCGTCCCTCGCCGGAGTTGCCCGGTCCCTCCCACAGGAGCACGGCCGGCGCGACGGTTCCGGCATCCCGCTGTCCCAAGCGGTGGAGGCAATCGGGCCCAGCATGACCTGGGCCGACGAGCAGCCCGCCTGACCGGCGCCGGGCCGGATCCGGCCTACACTACTGCCATGCCTATCATCCCGGATGAAAAAGACTGGACGTGGGTCCTGTCCCGCCCGTGCAGCGACTGCGGATTTGATGCCTCCACCGTTACGCCGGCGACTGTTCCCGGCAGCGTCGAAAACATGCTGCCCCGCTGGCGCGCCGTACTCCGCCGGCCGGATGCCGCCGAACGCCCCGATGACAGTACGTGGTCGCCGCTGGAGTACTCCTGCCACGTCCGCGATGTCTTCAGCCTCTTCGACCAGCGCCTGAACCTGATGCTGGGCCAGGACAACGCTGAGTTTGCGAACTGGGACCAGGACGCCACCGCGGTGGAGAAGGATTACGCCAATGCGGACTCCGCCGTGGTGAGCGCCGAACTCACCGCGGAAGGCGAGCAGGTGGCTGCCTCCTTCGCCCGCGTTGCGGAGTCGCAATGGGGCCGGACCGGGCTCCGCAGTAACGGCTCGGAGTTCACCGTGCTGACACTGGCGCAGTATTTCCTGCACGACGTCGTTCACCATCTCCACGACGTCGACGGCTGACCGGGCCCGCCAGGAAACAATTCACTGCCCCCGGACCATTGCCTGTTGCGGCGCCGGTGAATAGTCTTTGGCTTGGGAGTGTCCGTCAAACCTGATTGGGGGGCGGCTTGAACGGTCTTCGCCTCGGGGGACACTGCCGTTAAGGGCTGGCTCCACGGTCTCTCCCGCGGCGGGTGGAGCCAGCTCCGGCAGGCCGGTTCAGAGGACCTTGTCCCAGGCCACGCTCCGGTTGACGGGGTGGTACCCCATCTTGAGATACAGCGCCAGCGCACCCGTCGGGTTTTCGGAATCCACGTCCAGTGAAGCCTTGTCCATTCCCGCGGCCGCGAACCGCCGCATGGCATCGGCCAGCAGGGCCTGCGCAATGCCCCGCCCGCGGAATTCACGGCGCACGCCCAGGAGTTCCGTGTAGCCCTCGCTGAAGCCGCGCGTCGCCGCGCTCTCGGGGTCATGGCTCGCCAGCTGGTAGCCGGCCACATCACCGGTGCCCGTTTCCAGGACAACCGCACTGAGGTCTGGGCGGGCCAGGGGGTCGTTGACGGTAAACCTCCACGATTCCTCGTCGCGCGGCTCGCTGCCCCAGTGATCGGCGAAGGCCTGGTTGTGCGCCAGGCGAACGGCTTCGCTCAGGTGCGGCTCCATGGTCACGAGCTCCAGGCCGGCGTCTAGGACCGCCTGGGGCAGCGGCCCTGCCAGCGGCCGGTGCATTTCATTGAAGTACCGGACCACGTGGTAGCCACTGCTGGCCAGGAGGGCGGCCTGGTGCTCATGCTTTTGCTCGATGAAAATCCTGAGCCGGGGTTCGGCACCGGGCCCGCCGGCAGCGCCGGCATCCTCCGCGAACCGCTGCCGCGTCCGCGCCTCCAGCCACTGCAGGAGGGCTGAGCCGACGCCGCGGCGCTGCCACTGCGGATCGACGCAGCCGAAGCCGTGCGCTTTCTCGCCGTCCCTGTTCTTGGAGATGCGGGCGTAGGCCCGCGGGACGCCGTCGGGGTCGAATCCCAGCACGGTGTTGGACCGGGGCGGGTTCTTCCGGGACTCCATGAGCTGCTCCAGTTCGGCGCGGTGCTCAAACCAGACGGGCTTCTCGGCCGCTGCCGTGCGGGCGATGAGCGCCGCCCACGAGTCGAGGTCCCCGGCCTCTGCGTTCCGCCAGTGCAGCGCCGGAAAGTCAACGGCGCAGGCGGCGGCAACATCGTTTTGCGTCATGGCATCAGGCTAACCGGCGGAAACTGAGCGCGCCATCACCCCGTCCACGTCCGGCCGGCCGTCCCCGTCGAGGGCAAGCAAGGCGTCATGGGGGCTGATGTCGGCCGGGTTGTGCGTTACCAGCACCACCGTCCGGGCGCTCAGTCCGGCCCGGAGGTCCGCCATCAGCTCCCGGCCCGATGCGGCGTCCAAATGCGCCGTGGGCTCATCGAGTAGGATCACGTCGGCCTTGGTCATCAGGGTCCGGGCAACGGCCAGCCGCTGGCGTTCGCCGCCGCTGAGGAACGCGCCGCCCGGGCCGATCCGCGTGTCGAGGCCGTTCTCCAGCCGGGCGACGAGCGGTGCCAGGCCGACAGCGGCGAGTGCGTCCCGCATGTCCCGTTCGGCGCCATCTCCGTCCGCCGCCTGCTGCCCCTGGCGTCCGAGCAGCAGGTTGCCGCGCACCGTGGAATCAAAGAGGTGGGCCTCCTGCGGACACCACGCCGCGGCGCCGGTGACTGCTATCGCTCCCCCGCTGGCCGGGAGGAAGCCAAGGGCCACGGCCAGCAGCGTGGATTTGCCCGCACCGGACGGCCCCGTGACGGCGAGCCAGCGGCCGGGTTCCGCGACGGCAGAGAGCCCGCTGAAGACGGTTCCGCCGCCGGGCCATGCCGCGGACAGTCCAGCCAGTTCCAGTCCGGCCCGGTCCCCCTGGCGCGCACCGGGCTTGACGGACACGCCCGCGTCCGGCCCGCCGGGGCTGAGGACACCGGACTCACCGATCCGCCGCAGCACGGCACGCAGGGCCGGGAACTGGCGCACCGCCGTCGTCGTGGCCGCAAACGGTTCCACGAGCGCCAGTTGCAACAGGACGACGACGGCGACCATCGGGGCCGCGACGGACCCCGCCAGCACCTGCGGCGCCGCCATGACGGCAGTGGCCAGCGCGCCGGCGCCGCAGGCGGCCACCGTCATCGCTGTGCCCAGTCCTTCGGCCCAGGCCGAACGCTGGGCGGCACGGGTGGCCGCGCGGTCCAGGGATCGGATGTCCGCGAGCACGGGCAGAGCCGCGCCGTTGGCATGCAGTTCGGCCCTGGCGTCGAGCGCTGCAGCGATGCGGCGGAGGACTCCGGAGCGCAGACGCTGCTCGGTGGTTGCCGACATCCGGTCTGCAACGAGTGCGGCCGCCGGCGCCGCAACCAGGCTGGCCACAGCCGCGGCAAGAACGGCTGGCAGGGCGGCCGGCAGTATCCACGCCGAGGTGCCCGCGGCGGCGGCCGCGACGGCGAGCGCCGTGACCGGCGGCAGGACAACCCGCGGAAGCAGGTCCCGGACGGTGTCGACGTCGTCGATGATGGCACCCAGCACGTTGCCGCCCTGCAGGAGGCGCCGGAGGGACAGGGCCCGCTGGCTCAGCGACTGCCAGAGGGTGCCCCGCAGGACGGTCAGTGAGGCGAAGACGGTTTCATGCACCAGGAGCCGTTCGCAGTAGCGCAGGACTGCCCGGCCGATTCCGAAGAACCGGACACCCACGATGGCCGTCAGCAGGTACAGGATGGGCGGCTGTTCGCTTGCCCGCAGGATGAGCCACCCCGACAGGCCGGAGAGTGCTGTGGCAAAGAGCGCGGCCAGTATGCCGACGACGCCGGCCAGGGCGAACCTGCCGCCCACCGGTGCGAGCAGGCGGCGCAGGAGCATGGCCGTCGGAGGAGCGGAGGGCGGGGTGTGCGCGGCACCGGCAGTGTGCGCGGCGCGGGCGGTGTGCGCAGCGCGGGCGGTGTGCGCAGCGCGGGTAAATTGCGCGGTTCCGTAGCCGGAGCCGACAAGCTGCCGCCCGGATGCCGCCGTGATGCCGCCGGCACCCGGCGCTTCGGCACCTGCGGCTTCTGTGGCTCCGGCGGCACGGCCGGACCCCGCCAGCGGCACCAGTTCGTCGGCGAGCTCGCGTGTCTGGCGGTCATGGGCCACCAGAATGACCGTGGCCCGGCCGCGCAGGGCCCGGATGGCGTCATGGACCACGTTGGCTGATGCCCGGTCCAGGTGCGCCGTCGGCTCGTCGAGCAGGAGGACCGTGGCGCCTGCCTCGATGCGGGCCAGGCCTCGGGCAAGGGCAACGCGGCGCAGCTCGCCGGGGCTGAGTTCGGCCGGGTGCTTGCCGGCCAGGTGCCCGGCGCCGGCGGCCGCAAGACAGCGCAGCACGTCACCGTCCGGTGCCGGGTCCGCGGTCCCCGGGCCGGTGCCGGCCTGGCCCGCGGCTGTCTGGCCGTTAGCCGTGAGATAGAGCAGGATCTCGTCCCGCACCGTCTCCGCCACCATCACGGGGTGCTGAGGCACCCAGGCAACGTCCCCGGCCATGTAGCCGCCGACGACGCCGCTCACGTCGGCGCCTCCTCCGGAGCCGATGATGCCGGCGAGGACGCCAAGGACCGTGCTCTTGCCTGCTCCGCTGGGGCCGTCCAGCGCGGTGACCAGGCCGGCCGGTGCCGAAAAGGTGAGGGGGCCGACGGCGGCGCCCTGCCTCCCCGCGTAGCTGACGGTCAGGTCCCTGACGGTCAGGTCAGCCGGAACGGCCAGCCCGGTCTGGCCTGGCGGCACGGGCTCCAGCCGCTGCTGCCCGGCTGCTTCCAGCACCGCCGTCGTTTCCGTGAGTGCGGCCCTGCCGTCGTCGCTTGCGTGGTGTGCCGTTCCCAACTCCCGAAGGGGCAGGTAGCAGTCCGGCGCCAGAATCAGCGCGAGCAGGCCGGCTTCGAGGACCATGTCGCCGTGGACCAGCCGGACGCCGATGAAGACGGCCACCACTGCCACCGAGATCGTTGCGATCAGCTCCAGGGCCAGGGCGGACAGAAATGCGGTCCGGAGGGTCCCCATGGTGCGCGACCTGTACTCCTCGGAGATTTCCTCCAAGGCTCGGCGCTGGGCTGAAGCGCGGCCCAGGCCAACCAGCACCGGCAGCCCCTTGGCCAGTTCAAGCATGTGCGCGGACAGCCGGGCCAGCGCCGCCTGCGCTTCCTGGACCCTGTCCTCCGTGTAGCGGCCGATCAGCACCATAAACACAGGCACGAGCGGAACCGTCAGCACGATCACCACCGCGCTGACCCAATCGGCGAGAAGGATGCGGGCGCCCAGCAGCAACGGAATGGCGGCGCAGTTCACCAGTGCCGGGAGGTACTGGGTGTAGTAACTGTCCAGGGCATCCAGCCCCCGGGTCGCGAGCACGACCAGCCCGCCGTCGGCGGGGCCGGCCTCGCGGACACCGTTGCGCAGCGCCGTTTCAAGGAGCCGTGCACGCAGCTCCTCCTTGACGCCAAGGGCGGCCCGGCGCGAGGCGACTCCCTGCGCCCAGACGGTCAGGGACCGGAGGAGGACGCCTGCCGCCCCCCAGCCCAGCTGAGCAGCCCAGGCGGCGTCGTGCGCCATGAGCCCGGCCAACACGGAGGCCACGGCCTGGGCCATGAGCACCAGGGACAGGGCCTTCAGCGCTGCGAGCAGGCCAAGGCCGTAGAGTGCGCGGCGCGTTGAGGGACCGGCGGGGAACTGCGATCTCACGGCCGGTTAGTCATTCCTGGTGAAGGCCTTGGCGGCAACCGCCGGCAGGAAGCTGTGCGCCTCCGGGATGTGCGAGGCGCTGACCCGGCGGCGGAACACCCAGTAGGTCCAGGCCTGATAGGCGATCACCAGCGGCAGGCCGACGCATGCCACGATGCTCATGAGGCCCAGCGTGTAGTCGGACGATGACGCGTTGGAGATGGTCAGGCTGAACGCGGGGTCGATGGTGGACGGAAGGACCACCGGGAACACGGCTCCGAAGATGGAGGCCGAACCGCACAGCAGGAACACGCCGACTGCAAGGAAAGCCCGGCCTTCGTTGCCCCTCCGGGCCTGGAGCCAGGCGGCAGCCGCCGCGACCACCGCAACGGCGAGCACGGCCACCGTCCAGGCCTCGCCGCTGAGCAGCTGCACGCTGACGGCCCAGCCGGCCAGCGGAAGCAGCAGGACCGGCAGCAGCCGCACAAACCAGCGCCGGGCCCGGTGCCGCACATCGCCGTCGGTCTTCAACGCCAGGAAGGCCAGGGCGTGCAGCAGGGCGAACCCCGCCACCGCGAACCCGCCAAGCAGCGCGTATCCGTTGAACCAGGAGAACGGGCCGCCGTCGCGGTCTCCGTTGGCGTCCAGGGGCAGGCCCGTTGTGGTCAGCGCCAGGGCGGCGCCCACCCCGAAAGCGGCAAGGAAGGATCCGGCCGCGATGGCCCAGTCCCAGGTGTTGCGCCACCGGTCGGTGTCCACCTTGCCGCGGTACTCAAATGCAACCGCCCGGAAGATCAGGGCGACCAGAACCAGGAGCAGCGGCAGGTACAGGGCCGAGAAAAGGGACGCGTACCAGAACGGGAACGCCGCAAAGGTGGCACCGCCCGCCGTCAGGAGCCATACCTCGTTGCCGTCCCAGACGGGACCGATCGTGTTGAGGAGCACGCGGCGTTCAGTGTTGTTGCGGGCAAAGATCTTCATCAGCATTCCCACCCCCAGGTCGAAACCCTCGAGGAAGAGGTATCCGGTCCACAGGACGGCGATGGCGATGAACCAGATGGTCGGCAGCAGTTCCATGCTCAGTATCCTCAGCTCTTAGTAGGCGAATGCCAGGACGTCGTCGGCTGTTCCGGACTTCCCCGGCCCGCCCGGGCCCGGAATGTTGTCCTCGTTCTCGTCAACCGGTGCGTGGACCAGTTCCGGCATGGCCGAAACGACGCCGCCGCGGACGTACTTGACGAGGAGTTTCACCTCCACCACGAGCAGCACCGCATAGATGGTGGTGAGCACGATCAGTGACGTGAGGATCTCACCGGCTGAGACTCCGGGCGAAACGGCCGCCGCGGTGAACATGAAGACCTGGTCGATGCCGTTGAGGTCGGGGTTGGGCGCCACGACGAACGGCTGGCGGCCCATCTCCGTGAAGATCCAGCCGGCGGCGTTCGCACCAAACGGAGCCAGGATGCCGAACACGGCGAGCCTCATGAGCCAGCGGGACTCCGGCACGGTGCCGCGCCGGGTGACCCACAGGGCCAGGAGTGCGGCCAGCGCCGCGACGCCCCCGAAGCCGATCATCATGCGGAACCCCCAGTAGGTGACCTCCATGACGGGCACGTACTGGACCTCTTGGCCGGCCCGGTCGCCGTAGATCGGGTCATTCGGCACGTGCGTGCCGTAATCGGCCTTGTACTGGTCCAGGAGGCTGTTGACGCCCTTGACCTCGGTGGTGAAGTCACCCTTGGCGAGGTAGGAGAGGATGCCCGGGACCTCGATCAGCGCCACGATGTCGTCGCAGTTCCGGGACCCGAGGTTGCCGACGCTGAGGACCGAGAAGCCCGTCCCGTCGTGGCAGGCGGCCTCGGCGGCGGCCATTTTCATGGGCTGCTGTTCGAACATCAACTTTCCCTGCAGGTCTCCGGTCAGCGCGGTGCCTGCGAAGGAGATCATGGCGACGACGGCGCCGATCCGCAGCGAGCGGATCCAGACGGTGTGGTCGGTAAGGTCGCGTCCCGGAATGTCGGCAGCGCCCGGGATGACCTTGCCGTCGGCCCCGACGGTGTCGATGCCGTCCCTGCGCCGCCGCCAGAGGTGGTACCAGGCGATGCCGAGCAGGAAACCGCCGGCCACCGCGAGTGCGCCGAAGAGGGTGTGCGGCACGGCCACGAGTGCGGTGTTGTTGGTAAAGACCGCCCACGCGTCGGTCATGACCGGCCGGCCGTCGATCATCTTGACGCCCACCGGGTGCTGCATCCAGCTGTTGGCCACAATGATGAAGTACGCGGAAAAGAAGGATCCGATCACGGCGATCCAGAGGCAGGCCAGGTGGACGCCTTGCTTGAGCTGCTTCCAGCCGAAGATCCAGAGGCCCAGGAAGGTCGATTCAACGAAGAACGCCAGCAGCGCTTCCAATGCCAGCGGAGCGCCGAAGACGTCGCCCACGAACCGGCTGTATTCGCTCCACGCCATGCCGAACTGGAATTCCTGCACGATTCCGGTGGCCACGCCCATGATGAAGTTGATCAGGAAGAGCTTGCCCCAGAATTTCGTCATCCGCAGGTAGGCCGGGTTGCCCGTCCGGTGCCAGATGGTCTGGATGACTGCCACGACGAGGCCCAGGCCAATTGTCAGCGGCACCATCATGAAGTGGTAGACGGTGGTGATCCCGAATTGCCAGCGTGCGATTTCCAAGGCTTCCAAGGCGGTCCCTACTTTTGGCTAGGTCTCAAGCTCTCATGCGCTGTTTTCTACGTTACGTAGAACATCAACTTCTACAGAGTGTAGAACACGGCATCCGACGCTGTAAACATCGTTACACCGCCCGCGCCGGGCTGCAATGAGACGCGGCGCGCCACGCCTTCTACTTCATGTAGAAAGAACGGCACAAACACGCTAGATTTGAACTTGAAGAATTGGAATCACAGCACGGGGCCAGCCGGCCCTAAGGCAGTGCGTTGTCAAAAGGATGTACACATGGCAAGTCTTGGGGAACTGGAACGGGCGGTCATGGACCTGCTCTGGGCGGGCCACGAAGCAGCCACCGCCAACACGCTGCGGGATATGCTCGCGCAGAGCACGGTTGCCCATGGCGGCGCAGCGGGGCACGAGGGCAAGGACCTGGCAGTCACCACGGTCCTGACCGTCCTGTCGCGCCTTGAAAAGAAGGGCCTGGTGGAACGGGAACGCGGCATGCGGCCCCACCGCTACCAGGCGGTATCCAGCCGCGAGGACCACACCGCCGAACTCATGCACGAGGTGCTGGGATCCGCCCCGGACCGCGAGGCCGTTCTCGCCCGGTTCATCGGATCCGTCACCGAAAGTGAAGCCGAGACGCTGCGCAAACTGCTTGGCCACAGCTAGCGGCAGATGTTCTGGACCTCATACTTCCTGGCGGTCCTGGCGATAGTACTGGCCTGGCCGGTGCCTATCCTCCTTTCCCGCGCCCACTGGCCGGCCCGGGATCCGTTCACGGCCATGCTGCTCTGGCAGGCCATCGGCCTCGCCGGCGGCCTGTCGATGATCGGCGCCATGCTGGTCTACGGCCTCGAACCGGTCGGGGACAACCTAATCGCCGGGCTGCAGGCCCTGGCCGGAATGGTGCTCCACAACGCACCCACCACGGCGCTGGGCTTCTGGCACCTGTTTGCGCTCTCCGCGGCCGCCCTGCTGACGGCGCACCTCGTCTTCACGCTGCTGCTGACCTATTACAAGATCGAGCGGCAGCGCCGGCGCCACCGTGAACTGCTGGCGCTGCTGGCCTCGCCTTCGGCCGACGGCACGGGCACCGTGGTGATCAACCATGACTCGCCGGTGGCGTACTGCCTGCCCGGCGGGGCCCGGTCCGTCACCGTGCTCTCCGACGGACTGATGGCAGCACTGGAACCCGCGGAGCTCCGCGCTGTCCTCATTCACGAGAACGCCCACCTGAACCAGCGCCACCATCTACTGCTGTGGGCCTTCGCGGCCTGGCGTCAGGCCCTGCCCTGGCTGCCCACCACCCGCCTCGCCCAGGAAGCCGTGAACTCCCTGATCGAGATGCTCGCCGACGACGTCGCCCTCAGGACCGAAAGTAAGGTGACGCTGATTAAGGCCATTGCGATCGTGGCCAGCGGCTCCGCCGTTCCGCAGGCGGCACCGGCCATGGGCCCGGGCGTACTTCCCGGCGCTGGCCTGCAGCTGCCGGACGGCTCCGCCGGTTCCGGCTCGGCAAGCACGACGGCGTCACGCGTCAGCCGTCTTCTCTCGCCCCGGCCACCACTTCCCGCCGCCCTCCGCGCCGCAGTGGTGGCGGTCTGCGTCCTGCTGCTGGCCATCCCCACCGCACTGCTGATTGTGCCCGGCCTGCTCGGCTGATTGCTCGCGGCTGGCGGCTTCCCGCTGACAGCGCCGCACTGAGGTCCGGCCGGGGTCGCCGCGCCGGCCCGCGGGCCTCAGGCGTCGATGCGGTCCCGGTCCAGGCTCGCGGCACCGGCGATGATGAAGTCCTTCCGCGGTGCAACGTCCGATCCCATCAGCAGGTCGAACGTGGCTTCGGCATGCTGGGCGTTTTCGATGTTGACCTTGCGGAGCATGCGGTGCCGCGGATCCATGGTGGTTTCAGCCAGCTGCTCGGCGTCCATCTCCCCCAGGCCCTTGTAGCGCTGGATGGGTTCCTTGTACTTCTTGCCGTCCTTGGCCAGCCTGGCCAGCAGCGCATGGAGCTCAGCTTCGGAGTAGGTGTAGATCATTTCGTTGGCCTTCTGGCCCGGGTTGATGACCTCCACCCGGTGCAGCGGCGGCACTGCAGCGAACACCCTGCCCTGTTCAACCATGGGGCGCATGTAGCGGAAGAAGAGGGTGAGCAGCAGCGTGCGGATGTGGGCCCCGTCCACGTCGGCGTCGGTCATGAGGATGACCTTGCCGTAGCGGGCGGCCTCGATCGCGAAGCTGCGCCCCGAACCCGCTCCGACCACCTGGATCAGGGCGGCGCATTCCGCGTTGGAGAGCATGTCCCCCACCGATGCCTTCTGGACGTTCAGGATCTTGCCGCGGATGGGCAGCAGGGCCTGGAAGTCGGAGGACCGGGCCAGCTTCGCGGTGCCGAGGGCCGAATCACCTTCAACGATGAACAGTTCCGAGCGGGCGACGTCGTCGGTGCGGCAGTCCGCCAGCTTCGTGGGCATCGATGACGTCTCGAGGGCGGTCTTCCGGCGCTGCGTCTCCTTGTGGACGCGGGCGGAGATGCGCGACTTCATCTCGCTGACGATCTTCTCCAGCAGCAGCGCCGACTGTGCCTTGTCGTTGCGGTTCGCCGAGTTGAGCTTGGCCGCAATCTCCTTTTCCACCACCCTGGCCACAATCGCCTTGACCGCGGAGGTGCCCAGGATCTCTTTGGTCTGGCCCTCGAACTGCGGCTCAGCGAGCCTGACGGTCAGGACGGCGGTCAGGCCGGCAAAAATGTCGTCCTTCTCGATTTTGTCGTTGCCGGCCTTCAGCTTCCTGGCGTTGGTCTCGACGGCCTTGCGGAACGTCTTGACCAGGGCCTGCTCGAAGCCTGCCTGGTGTGTGCCGCCCTTGGGGGTGGAGATGATGTTGACGAAGCTGCGGACCGCGGTGTCGTAGCCGATCCCCCAGCGCAGTGCGACGTCCACTTCGCAGTCCCGTTCGACCTCCGCCAGCTTGCTGTGGCCTTTGTCGTCCAGCACGGGGACGGTTTCCTTGAACTTCCCGGCGCCGTGCAGGCGCCAGACGTCCGTCACGCCGGAGTCGATCGCGAGGAATTCCACGAACTCCGAGAGGCCGCCGTCATGGTGGAACACTTCCTCGTGCGGGCCCAGCTCCCCCGGCGTGCCTGCGAGCTTGCGTTCGTCCCGCACCGTGAGCTTCAGGCCCGGCACCAGGAAGGAGGTCTGGCGTGCGCGGGCGGCCAGTTCGTCATACGAGAACTTGGCGTCCGGCGTAAAGATTTGCCGGTCCGCCCAGTAGCGGATGCGCGTTCCGGTCACGCCCCGTTTGGCCTTGCCCACGACGTCGAGCACGGAATCGTCCACGAACGCGGTGAAGCTGGCGGCCGGATCGGGCCGCGGGCCGCTGTCCTTGAAGCGGCCGGGCTCGCCACGGCGGAAGGACATCTTGTAGGTTTTGCCCCCACGGTCCACTTCCACGTCGAGCCGTGCGGACAGCGCGTTGACCACCGACGCGCCCACGCCGTGCAGGCCGCCCGATGCGGTGTAGGAGCCGCCGCCGAACTTGCCGCCGGCGTGGAGCTTGGTGAAGACGACCTCGACGCCGGTGAGGCCGGTCTTGGGTTCCATGTCGACGGGGATGCCGCGGCCGTCGTCGTGGATTTCGACGGAATTGTCCGCGTGCAGGATGATCTTGATGTCGTGGCCGAAGCCCGCCAGGGCCTCATCGACGGAGTTGTCGATGATTTCCCACAGGCAGTGCATGAGTCCCCTGGAGTCCGTGGAACCGATGTACATGCCCGGACGCTTGCGGACAGCCTCCAGGCCCTCCAGCACCGAAAGGTGGCGGGCGGTGTAATCAGAACTCGGTGTCACAGGTCGTGAACTCCTTCAGCAACGGGCCTGGTGAGGCGTTAAAAAGCTCCCTCTAGCCTAGTCCTGCGGGGCCGTTTCACCCTGCTGCCACTCCCGCCGCAGCGTCAGGCGGACCCCGTTCGTTACGCAGACGTGATACGCGGACAGCGAAAGTGACACATCCTTGCCATGGTTTGGCTGCGAATGCTGGTTATATAGATGTACAGATCTACTAAGGAGGCCGACATGACCACAGCAGTTGCCGACCGCACACTCACTGCGGCTGACCGTTGCGACCGTTGCGGTGCGCAGGCATACGTCCGGGTTGTACTCGAGTCCTCCGGAGGCGAGTTGCTGTTCTGCGCTCACCATTCACGTGCCGTCGAAGCGACCCTCAAGCCGCTGAGCTCGGACTGGCACGACGAGACGGGCCGGCTTCACGAGAAGGCACCGGTACCGGTCGACTAGACCACGCCGCTGAAAAGCGCGAAGCAAAAAGCCAGGGCTCCCGGCAAGGGACCCTGGCTTTTTTCTGCCTGAAAGCAGAAGCCAGGTTCTGCCAAAAAGCAAAAGCCAGGGCCGCCACCCGGATTATCCGGCGGCGGCCCTGGCTCTAGCGTCCAATCCAAAGCTCCTGTATCAGGAAGCTCCTAGTCCAGGTAGTCCCGCAGGACCTGGGACCGCGACGGGTGCCGCAGCTTGGACATGGTCTTGGATTCGATCTGGCGGATACGCTCACGCGTGACACCGTAGACCTTGCCGATTTCGTCTAAAGTCTTCGGCTGACCGTCCGTGAGGCCAAAGCGCATGGCCACCACTCCGGCTTCGCGCTCGGACAGCGTATCCAGCACCGAGTGGAGCTGTTCCTGCAGCAGCGTGAAGCTCACGGCGTCGGCCGGAACCACGGCTTCGGAGTCTTCGATGAGGTCGCCGAACTCGGAATCCCCGTCCTCGCCGAGCGGCGTGTGGAGGGAAATCGGTTCGCGGCCGTACTTCTGGACTTCGACAACCTTTTCCGGCGTCATGTCGAGTTCGAGGGCCAGCTCTTCGGGCGTGGGTTCCCGGCCGAGGTCCTGCAGCATCTGGCGCTGGACGCGGGCGAGCTTGTTGATGACCTCAACCATGTGGACCGGGATACGGATGGTGCGGGCCTGGTCGGCCATGGCGCGGGTGATGGCCTGGCGGATCCACCACGTGGCGTAGGTCGAGAACTTGAAGCCCTTGGTGTAGTCGAACTTCTCGACAGCACGGATGAGGCCCAGGTTTCCTTCCTGGATGAGGTCGAGGAAGAGCATGCCGCGGCCGGTGTAGCGCTTGGCCAGCGACACCACGAGGCGGAGGTTCGCCTCAAGGAGGTGGTTCTTGGCGCGCTTGCCGTCATGGATGATGAATTCCAGCTCACGCTTGAACTTCGGATCCATGGAACCGTCGTCGGCGTTGATCTTTTCCTCGGCGAAGAGTCCGGCCTCGATCCGGAGGGCGAGGTCAACCTCCTGCTCAGCGTTGAGGAGGGCGACCTTGCCGATCTGCTTCAGGTAATCCTTGACGGGGTCGGCTGTGGCGCCGGCGGACATGACCTGCTGGACGGGGGCGTCGTCGTCATCGGCATCGGAGTAGACAAATCCAGAGCCAGTGGGCGCTGCGGCACCCTTGCCTGCCTCGTCGGCTTCGTCAACGAGATCCGCGCTGTCGGGTGATACGTCGTCGAGATCCTCTTCGACGTCCGCATCGTCATCGGACGTGGAGCGGCTTCCGGCAGCTTCGGCTGCCGCCTTGGCGCCGGGCTTGGGGCCGCGCTTCTTGGGCTCGGGCTTGGAAGCGGCAGACGCTGAGCCGCCATCGGCGATCGCGGCATCCTTGACAGCCTTGTTGGCGGCGCGGGTGGCTGCACGCTTGGCGTTAGTTGCCGCCTTCTTCTCCTCGGCTGACGCATCGGCCAGGGCGGCGGGTTCCTTCTTCGCGGAAGACGGGGTCACAGAAAACCTTTCTAGCGGCGGTCTGTGGAATCACCATACGGGCAACACCACTATGACCCTGTCAAGTCCGTGATTGATATCAGGTGCAACCGCGGCTGGCAGAGCCATTAAGTAGAACTGCCGGAGCGGCCGCAATGTTCCCGTTTCCGGGTTCAATTGCAAGCACTGATTCACGGACCCAACCGGGTCTCGGCAACCATTGTCTCATGTTTTCCCCGTCATGGCCGCTGGGGGTGTAATCCGGGGGCGGGGCTCCCCTTACGCGGATCCGCCACCCTGGGCGGCGTCGGTGCCGAATTTCTGCCAGGCCGCCTCGCGGCGGCTGGCCCAGCCACAGATGGTTCCCCGGCGGACCACTTCGGAAAGCAGTTCCGCGAGCCTGTATCCCGGGCTGGCCTCCAATGCCTGACTCAGCGAGGCGTGCGCGAAGGACCCCCTCCCCCGGCACCATTCGATCCATCCTTTTGCCGTCAGCGCCGCAGCCCGCGCTTCCCCCGGCCCGCGGGACGACAGCTGAAGCATCAGGTCCTCGAGCCGCTTCATCGTCTCCCAGTCGGGCAGCGCGGGGCTCAGGCCCAGGAGGACTTCGCCGTATCCGGGCACGGGCGCGGATCCGCAACCGGAGGGCGCGCCTTGGTCTGCACGGCCGTCGCTGCCGCCGGCAGGGTCAGGCCGGACTGCCGGCGCGGGCAAACCCGACGGAACCGGATCGCACGGGGACCGATCAGACAGTGCCGGACCGGACACCGGCAGGGGTGTCCGCGCCGAGAAGATCCCGAATTCCTCCGCGCCTGCCTCAGCCGCTGGACGTCCCGCGGCCGCCATGACCAGGACGGCGTCACGCCACGCCGGCACGCACAGGCAGGCCCGCAGGAATCCGGCCATTTCCGGCGGAAGGCCGGCGCCGGGTCCGCCGGGTGCGGCGGGTGCGGCCGCCAGCACCCTTTGCCACACGTCCAGGACCCGTTCGAACTGGGGCCTGCTGGCCCGCCTGCTGTCAAGCTCGCCGGCCCAGCGCTGTTCGGCGGCCTCCACGGCTTGGTCCTGCGTAGCCTGCGGGATATGGTCCCCGGCCGGGGATGTTCCGGGCGGCGCCCCGACACTGCTGCCAAGGAACACCATCTCGGCGTTGAGGCGGCTGTCGCGGATCTCAGCCACAGGGCGGCCGGGCAGCGGGCAGCAGCCGGCGTCAGTGCAGTAGGCGTTGCGCCAGTACTCATCGCCGACGTACCAGGCATCCCGCACTGGCATCCCGGCGAGTCCGAGCGCACATTCAAGATCAGCCATCAGCAGCCGGCCTGCACCCTGGACGGATTCCCCCGGCCCGGCGGCGGCCGCCCAGCCGTCATTCGTGAAGAACATCAGCAGGGAGCCGTCGGCGTGGTCGTCTGCCAGCAGGTAGCCGGCCACGGTCCGGGCGAAGTGTTCCCGTTCGCGGCGGGATCCGGTGGCGGGCAGATCGACCCGGAGCGTGGCTCCGAGGCGCTTGCCCTGCATGGTCATGGCCACCAGGCTGCGGGACGGCCAATAACCCAGGCTGTGCGGAACGTAGCCGAGGATGTCTTCGGGGCCGGTGATGGTGAGGTGCTGGGGTGCTGTCATGCATCCAGCTTCGGCCAGTTAGTTACCGCCCGGTATGCAGGACTTTGGCTATGTGAATATTTTTGGCTATGTGAATACGGCCCGTTTGTGGAGGGACAGTGCCGGTCTGGAGACCGCGGGCTGCGTGACGGCGTCTTGCGGTATTAGTCGCGGGACGGCGTGTTGCGCCGGATGTTCTTCGCCCTGCGCTGTTCGGCCATGGCCTTGAGCAGCGGCTGCACCACCACGCCCTGGGCCGCCATCTGGCGGCGCACTTTGCGGCGGACCACCAGCATGGCGACGGCGCCGATTCCGATCAGCAGGAAATGCACGGACAGGGCGACGCGGAACGGCTCCAGGCCGTACAGCACCCCGTTGGAGAACCCCGTGGCATACAGGATGTCCAGCACCGCGCCGATCAGGTAGATCGCCACAAGGGCGGCGATGAACCCGCCGACGTTGACGATGCCCGTGGCAGTACCGATCCGGTGGGCCGGGTTGAACGTGCGGGCGAAGTCGAAGCCGATCATGGACCCCGGCCCTCCGATGGCCAGCACAACAATGAGGCCGGCCAGGAGCCACAGGGGCGAGCGGCCCGGGTAGAGCAGTACGGCGGCCCAGGCTGCGGCGGTGGCGCCGGCAATGAGGAGAACCATGGTGGAACGCCGGAGCGGGTGCCGCGAAACGAAGCGGCCGATCACCGGACCGGCACCGATGGCGCCCGCCACGTACAGGGCCATGAGCGAGGCAACCGTGCTGGCGTCGAGCCCCTGGGCCGAAATCAGGAACGGATAACCCCAGGTCATGGCAAAGACGGTGCCGCTGAACTGGATGGTGAAGTGGCTCCACAGGCCAAGCCTGGTGCCCGGCTGCTTCCAGGCCCGGGAAAGGGACACGCCGGTGGCGCGCAGGCCTTTCGTCGCTGGCTGGGCAGGAGTGCCGTGCGGAAGGTCCTGCAGCAGCAGGACCACCAGTACGACGGCGACTCCGGACAGTCCTGCCAGGGACAGGAAGGCGGGCGTCCAGCCAGCCGAATGCAGCATCAGGGCGAACGGCACCACGCTGATCAGCTGCCCGAGCTGCCCGGACATGCCGGTGAGCTGCGTCAGCAGCGGCACCCGGGCGGGGGCGAACCAGAGCGGGATCAGCCGGATGACCGAGATAAACGTCATGGCGTCGCCGGCGCCCACCAGGACGCGGCCCAGCACGCCGGCCGGAACGCTGTCAGCGAAAGCGAGCTGCAGTTGGCCGAGCCCCATGAGCACTGCTCCGCCGGCAATCATCGCCCGGGAGCCGAACCTGTCCACCAGCACGCCCACCGGAATCTGCAGTCCCGCGTATACGAGCAACTGGAGGACAGTGAAGAACGAAATCGCCGAAGCACTGGCATGGAACCGCTCCGTCGCCTCGAGGCCGACCACGCCGAACGACGTACGCTGGGTCACAGCCACCAGGTACGAAAAAATGCCGATCGACCAAACGAGCCAGGCGCGGGGTGCAGTCACCCTTACATTATGCCCGGACGCCGCAAAAATCGTATTTTATTGACGGCTTATTGAGCCGGATTTTCGCGGGCCAAGTAGGCCTCCACGGCCGCACCGAGCGCATCGCCGTCGGGCAGTTCGTCGTTCTCGTCTGCCAGCAGGGATCGCCGCACCGTGCCCTCCGCCTTCTCGTCGTAGCGGGCCTCCAGCTTGGACACCACCTGCTGCACCTCTTCGGAGGCCTCGATCTGCTCGGCAATCTGCCGGCCCACTTCGCGCCCGGATTCCCGGAGCCTGTCCGTGGGGAGCATCAGCGACGTGGCAGCACCGAGATACTCAAGTCCCGCCACGGCCGCGGTGGGGTATTCGGCTTCGGCGAGATAGTGCGGAACGTGAATGACGTAGCCGGCGACGTTCCGTCCCGCCTCCGTCAGGCGGAGCTCCAGCACATGCCCCACGGCGGCAGGAACTTCGACGGTCGGCTTCCAGACCGAGATGCCCTCGATGAGTTCGGGGCGGTTGCCGTGCACCGTCACGCCCACCGGCCGCGTGTGCGGCACCGGCATGGGGATGGAGTGGATCCACGTCACAAGGTTGACGTCCAGTTCCTCCACAATGTGCACAACGGCCCGGGCGAAGCGTTCCCACTGCAGATCCGGCTCAAATCCGCCGAGGAACAGGAACGGACTCCCCAGCCCGTCAACCAGCCGGTACAGCGCCAGGCTGGGGGCCTGGTAGTCCTGCAAATGGTCCTCCACGAAGGACACGTGGGGGCGCCGGGAACGGTAATCGATCAGCTGGTCGGCATCGAACACAGCAACGCGTTCGGAATCGAGGGTGTCGAGGAGCTCGGCCGTGATCTGCCTGACCACATGGCCGGCGTCGGCAAAACCGGTAAATCCCATCACCAGATTCAGCCCGCGCAATTCGGGGCTGTGGAACAGCTCAATGTTCTTGGCATAGAGCGCATCGGGGTCCAGCAGCGAGCCGGAAATCCGTTCAAACACGGCGAGTTCCTTTCGTGGTCGGAGGGTTAATGTCCATAACGCTGGGCAACCATACGGAATTCCTCATCCTGCTGTGGCGCGGCTCTCAATGAATCCGGCTCCTGCGCCGCCGAGAGACTACGATCGGAACTGGCCTTCACTGAGGGCCACTGCTGCCGGCGGCCTCCCACACGGACCGCGGCCGGGTACCCATGGCAGGGCGCCTAACATGCACTTCCTGCCCGAAATAATCACAGAGAATTGAGGACTGATCCTCGTGGTCAAGAATACTGAAATCAACCTTAGTGCCATTGCGCGGGACCTGAAGAAGGCAGCCAGCGACGCAGTTGTCATCGGCGTCGGCCAGGGGGCGGACGGTCCTGTCCTGCTGGAGAATCCGCTGACGGCGAAGTCGGCCGAGGCCCTGGCCGATTCGTTGAAGGTTCTTGGCATCACCGGGGCCGCGGACCAGGCAGTCCGCCTGCCTGGGCTCCCCGAGACGGGTTCCGGAGTCCTGGTGCTGGCGGGAGTCGGCAAGGTCAGCAACGGCCAGCGGTTGTCCGGCGAGGCCCTGCGCCGCGCTGCAGGCTCCGCCGTCCGCCAGCTCGCCGGGCTCTCGTCTGTCACACTGGCCTTCCCGACGGCGGATGTCGCCGACGTGGCGGCTGTCGCCGAAGGCGCCGCGCTGGGAGCCTACTCCTTCACCGAGCACCGGTCCTCCAAGGACGGCCTCAAGGAACCGGTCAGCAACGTGGCCATCTTCACCGAGCTGGCCGGCGACAAGCAGCTCGAACCCGCTTTTAAGCGCGCCGGCCTCCTCGGCCGGGCAGTCAACGCCACCCGTTCGCTGGTGAACCAGCCGCCGAGCCACCTCTACCCCGAATCTTTCGCCGAAGCGGCCAAGGAACTGTCCAAGGGCCTGCCCGTCAAGGTCACGGTGTGGGACGAGAAGCGCCTCGAGAAGGAAGGCTTCGGCGGCATCATGGGCGTCGGCAAGGGCTCGGCCCGCCAGCCCCGCCTCGTCAAGGTGGAGTATGCGCCGGCGAAGGCCACCCGGAAGATCGCACTCGTGGGCAAGGGCATCACTTTCGACACCGGTGGCATCTCCATCAAGCCGGCCCTCGGCATGGGCGACATGAAGAGCGACATGGCCGGTGCCGCCGTCGTCCTTAATACAGTGCTGGCCCTCGCGGGCCTGGGCCTTCCGGTCAAGGCAACCGCCTGGCTCTGCATCGCGGAGAACATGCCGTCCGGCGCGGCGTCCCGTCCGGCCGACGTCCTCACGATGTTCGGCGGGAAAACCGTTGAAGTCCTCAACACCGACGCCGAGGGCCGGCTGGTCATGGCGGACGGCATTGTCGCGGCGAGCCAGGAATACCCGGACGCCATCATCGACGTCGCCACGCTGACAGGGGCGCAGCTGATCGCGCTCGGAAACCGCACGGCAGGTGTCATGGGTGCGGACAGCGTCACCGGCCCGCTCAAGGCGGCGGCGGACCGTGCAGGGGAGCTCGTCTGGCCCATGCCGCTGCCGGAGGAACTGCGGCCCAGCATCGATTCGCAGGTGGCGGACCTGGCCAACATCGGCGAGCGTCACGGCGGCATGATGACCGCGGCGGTGTTCCTGCGCGAGTTCGTGGGGAAGGGCAAGGACGGCCAGCCCATCCCGTGGGCGCACATCGACATCGCGGGCCCCTCCTTCAACAACGGCGCGCCCTACGGCTACACACCGAAACAGGGCACCGGCTGCACGGTGCGCACGCTGGTGGCCTACGTTGAGGATCTCCTGGCCGCGGCCTGACCGGTGACGCGGCTGTGTGACGGGCGGCGTGATCCGCCCGCCACACAGCCGCGTGACACTCGACACAAGCGCTCCACAAATGTCCCGGCAAGGTGGAGCATGGATAAGTGGTTCGCTAAGGTGAACCACGGTAGTCACAAATGAAAGGGAACCGGCCTGCTGGCATAATCACGGCAGAGCAAGTTCCAAGACCAGATGATGCGTACTCTCGTGTCATCGTTCACGCGAGGGAGCGTCTAAGTGGCCGATCAGGCAACTGCGCAAGAATTCGACATCCTGGTACTCGGTGGCGGCAGCGGCGGATACGCCACGGCCCTCCGGGCCGTTCAGCTTGGCTTCACTGTCGGCCTCGTGGAGAAGGGCAAGCTGGGCGGGACCTGCCTGCACAACGGCTGTATCCCCACCAAGGCGCTGCTGCACTCGGCCGAACTGGCTGACCACGCCCGCGACTCCGCCAAGTACGGCGTGAACGTCACCTTGGACGGCATCGACATCACGGCCGTCAACGCCTACAAGGACGGAATCGTCGCCGGTAAGTTCAAGGGACTGCAGGGCCTCATCAAGTCCAAGGGCATCACCGTCATCGAAGGTGAGGGCAAGCTCCAGGGCACCGACACCGTCGTCGTCAACGGCACCGCTTATAAGGGCAAGAACATCGTCCTCGCCACGGGCTCCTACTCCCGTTCGCTTCCCGGCCTTGAAATCGGCGGCCGCGTCATCACTTCGGACGAAGCGCTGACCATGGACTACATCCCCAAGAGCGTCATCGTCCTGGGCGGCGGCGTGATCGGCGTCGAGTTCGCTTCAGTGTGGAAGTCGTTCGGCGTGGACGTCACGATCGTCGAAGGCCTGCCCTCGCTGGTCCCGAACGAAGACGCCACCATCGTGAAGAGCCTCGAGCGGGCCTTCAAGAAGCGCGGCATCAAATTCTCCACCGGCACCTTCTTCCAGGGCGTCGAGCAGAACGACAACGGCGTCAAGGTCACGCTGGTTGACGGCAAGACGTTTGAAGCCGAACTCCTCCTGGTCGCCGTTGGCCGCGGCCCCGTCACGGCCAACCTCGGCTATGAAGAGGCCGGCGTCACCATCGACCGCGGGTTCGTCATCACCAACGAGCGCCTGCACACCGGCGTCGGCAACGTCTACGCCGTGGGCGACATCGTTCCCGGTGTCCAGCTGGCGCACCGAGGCTACCAGCAGGGCATCTTCGTCGCCGAAGAAATTGCCGGCCTGAAGCCCGTCATCGTCGAGGACGTCAACATCCCGAAGGTCACCTACTGCGAGCCTGAAATCGCCACTGTGGGCTACACGGAAAAGGGCGCCAAGGAAAAGTTCGGCGAGGACCAGGTCGAGACCCAGGAATACAACCTCGCCGGCAACGGCAAGAGCTCCATCCTCGGCACCGGCGGCCTCGTCAAACTGGTCCGCCAGAAGGACGGCCCCGTCGTCGGCGTCCACATGATCGGCTCCCGCATGGGTGAGCAGATCGGCGAAGCCCAGCTGATCGTGAATTGGGAAGCCTACCCGGAGGATGTGGCCCAGCTGCTGCACGCCCACCCGACCCAGAACGAGGCGCTGGGCGAAGCCCACCTCGCCCTCGCGGGCAAAGCCCTCCACGGCTAACGCAGCTCCGCAAAACAACAGGGCTTAGTGCACCCGGCATGATCCGCAGGGTGCACTAAGCTCGAACAAGCCAGCAATCATCCGCACTAAAGATCAATAAGGAGAACGGGGACGACATGTCTGAATCCGTTAACTTGCCCGCCCTCGGTGAGAGCGTCACCGAAGGAACCGTCACCCGCTGGCTCAAGCAGGTAGGTGACCGGGTAGAGGTGGACGAGCCGTTGCTCGAAGTCTCCACCGACAAAGTAGACACTGAAATCCCCTCTCCGATCGCCGGCGTCATCGAGGAAATCCTCGTTGCCGAAGACGAAACCGCAGAAGTTGGTGCTCCGCTGGTCCGCATCGGTGACGGTTCAGGCGGCGGGTCCGCCCCCGCCGAAGCCGCTCCGGCCGAGGAAGCACCGGCCGCCGAAGAGGCGCCTGCCGAGGAAGCACCCGCCGCCGAGGCACCCGCCGAGCAGGCTCCCGCCGCCGAAGAGGCTCCCGCCGCGTCCGGCGAAGGCCACGAAGTGACCCTCCCCGCACTGGGCGAGAGCGTCACGGAGGGCACTGTGACCCGCTGGCTCAAGGCCATCGGCGACACCGTTGCAGTGGATGAGCCGCTCCTCGAGGTCTCCACGGACAAGGTGGACACCGAGATCCCGTCGCCTGTTGCCGGCACGCTCCAGGAAATCCGCGTCAACGAAGACGAAACGGCCGAGGTCGGCTCCGTCCTCGCGGTCATCGGCTCCGGCGCTGCTGCCCCGGCCGCCGCACCCGCACCCGCCGCTGCTCCCGAGAAGGCGGCCGAAGCGCCGGCTGCTGCACCCGAGAAGCCGGCCGAGGCACCTGCCCCGGCTCCGGCCAAGGAAGAAGCTCCGGCACCTGCCGCCCAGGCACCTGCTGCTCCGGCTGCCGCTCCTGCTGCTGCCCCGGCCGAGGCACCTGCGGCCGGCGCCGAGTCCGGCTACGTCACTCCGCTGGTGCGCAAGCTTGCCAACCAGCAGGGCGTGGACATCTCCTCCCTCACCGGCACCGGAGTGGGCGGGCGCATCCGCAAGCAGGACGTGCTCGCTGCCGCCGAGGCCAAGGCAGCGCCGGCTGCAGCGCCGGCGGCCCCCGCCGCTTCCGCCGCTCCGTCCGCTGCGGCATCATCGCTGCGCGGCACGACGCAGAAGGCCCCGCGCATCCGCCAGGTCATTGCCCGCCGCATGCGCGAGTCCCTCGAGATCTCCACCCAGCTCACGCAGGTGCACGAAGTGGACATGACCAAGATCGCCAAGCTGCGCCTCAAGGCCAAGAACTCGTTCCAGGCCCAGAACGGCGTCAAGCTCACCTTCCTGCCGTTCATTGCCAAGGCAGTGGCCGAGGCCCTCAAGCAGCACCCGAAGCTCAACGCTGCGTACGACGAGGACAAGCAGGAAATCACCTACCACAACGCCGAGCACCTGGCGATCGCGGTGGACACCGACAAGGGCCTGCTGGTCCCGGTCATCTCCGATGCCGGCAACCTTAACCTGGCCGGCCTGGCGGGCAAGATCGCAGATGTGGCCGGCCGCACCCGCGACGGCAAGATCGGCCCGGACGAGCTGTCCGGCGGCACGTTCAGCATCACCAACATCGGATCCGTCGGCGCCCTGTTCGACACCCCGATCATCAACCAGCCGCAGGTGGGCATCCTTGGCACCGGTGCGATCGTCAAGCGCCCCGTGGTGGTGGCCGATGAGAACGGCGACGACTCGATCGCCATCCGTTCCATGATGTACCTGTCCCTGACGTACGACCACCGCCTGGTGGACGGCGCCGATGCAGGCCGCTTCCTGCAGTCCCTCAAGGCCCGCCTTGAAGAGGGCGCGTTCGAAGCGGATCTGGGACTCTAAGCTCCGGAATTTCGGCGGCGGCGGCCGTCCGGGACACGGTGGGAAACCACCGGCAGACCCGGCGGCCGCCGCCGTTTTCCGTTGCTGCTGGTCGCGTTCCGACCCACGCCCGGGCTTACTACGAAGCGTAGAAACATCTGGCTAGACTGATGCCATGATAATCGTCTATAACATCATGGTCTTCCTGCACATCGTCGGCGCCGCGATGATCGTCGGCATCTGGATCGGCAACATGAAGAAGCCCACCGTCCACCCCCGGCAGTTTGACGGCGCGGCTCTCCAGATCATCACCGGCATCGTCATGATGGGCCTGATTCCGGCGCTCGACATGGACGCCAACTACTTCAAGCTGGGCATCAAGTTCGCCATCGCCCTGGCCGTCGGCGTACTGGCCTTTATGGGCCGCCGGAAGTACAAGAAGGGCGAGGACATCTCAGCCGGCCTGGCACACAGCGTCGGCGGCCTGGCGCTGCTGAACGTGGCCATCGCCACCCTCTGGAACTGACAGCCACTTTTTCCATACGACGACGGCGACGCACCCACCGCGGGGGCGTCGCCGTCGTCGTTCTTCGCGTTAGCCTGCCGCCGCCTACCGCGGCCGGTCATAATCCTCTGACAGCGGACAACCCGTGCGCCCGCGCCGGCTAATCCATAGGATTGTGCAGGAAGGATCGGGCGTCAGCCGGGTCCTGATTGAACCCAAGCTAAGGAGTGGACATGGCAGCAACACGCACCGCACACACTGTATGGAACGGCGACCTGATTACGGGTGCCGGCAACACGACGCTCGACAGCTCCGGACTGGGCACCTATGAGGTCACCTGGAAGGCGCGCACGGAGGCGTCAGAAGGCAAGACCAGCCCGGAAGAGCTGATCGCCGCAGCCCACTCCGCCTGCTTCTCCATGGCCTTCAGCCACGCGCTGGCCCAGGCCGGCCACACCCCGGAAGAGGTGCACACCAAGGCGGACGTCACGTTCGTGCCGGGCACCGGCATCACCGGCAGCCACCTGACCCTGAACGCGAAGGTCCCAGGCATTTCCGAAGAGGAATTCCAGAAGATCGCCGGGGAAGCCAAGGTCGGCTGCCCTGTTTCCGGTGCCCTCGCCAGCATCGACATCACCTTGGACGCCACGCTCGCCGCTTCCTAATTTCGGGCCAGGCTGCTTAGCGGCCGGGCCGCACAGCAAAAGGCCCCGTCCCGGTCTGGAGAATCCAGCCGGGAACGGGGCCTTTTGTATGTGCGGTTCAGGGGCGCCCGGGGCGTCAGCCGTCCGCGGGCCGGCGGGCCGGCAGCGGCTCCGGGCGCAGCCGGCGGTAGCCTTCGCGGGCCGGCGGCCGGTCTGTGGGAAGCTCCTGGACCATTTCCTTCAGGGCGCCGATTCCGTACTCCAGCTGCGGGTCGCGTCCTGCCGCGTAGGCGTGCGGCGGGAACGTCACCTCGATGTCCGGCGCAACACCGTAGTTCTCGACGCTCCAGCCCACGCCGCCGGCGAACCAGGTGGCGTAGCGCGGCTGGGTCACCCCGGTGCCGTCGGCCAGCGTAAAGCGGCTGTCGATGCCGACCACTCCGCCCCAGGTGCGGGTCCCGATCACGGGGCCGATCCCGCGCAGCTTCGACACCTGGGTGATGATGTCGCCATCGGAACCGGCGAATTCGTCGGCCAGGATAATGACCGGCCCCCGCGGTGCGTGGTGCGGGTAGGTCCGCGGCTTCTCGCCGCGCGGCATGCTCCAGCCGGTCACCTTGCGACCGATCAGCTCGGCCACCAGCTGGGAGGTGTGCCCGCCGCGGTTGCGGCGCACGTCAACGATGAGCCCGTCCAGCGCCGTTTCGGTGTCCAGGTCGCGGTGGAGCTGCGCCCAGCCGTTGGCCATCATGTCCGGGACATGCAGATATCCGAAGCTTCCGCCCGAGGCTTCGCGGACGGTGCGCCGGTTCGCGGAGACCCAGTCCTGGTAGCGGAGCCGTTCTTCGTCCTTGATCGGAATGACGGCGATGCGCCGCTGGGCTCCTGCTGCCGGGCCGTGACCTGCTCCGTTGCGGATGGTGAGTTCCACCGCACGGCCGGCCGCGCCGACCAGCTGCATGGCGGGTGTGAGGGTTTCCGTCAGCCGGACACCGTCGATCGCGAGCAGGACGTCCCCGGCCTTGGCGTCGGCTCCGGGGCGGGTCAGCGGCGATGTTGCCAGCGGATCCGAGGATTCGCCGGCTAGGATGCGGACAATCTCCCAGCCCTCCCCCGTGAACGCCAGGTCGGCGCCAAGGCGCCCCTGGCCGTTGCTGCCGTTCTCGGTCGCGGCCGCGGGCCGGACGTAGGCGTGGGAGGTGCCAAGCTCGCCGTGAAGCTCCCACAGCAGGTCCACGAGGTCGTCGTGCGAGCCCAGCCGGTCGACCAGCGGCCGGTAGCGCTTGTGGATTGAGGCCCAGTCCTGGCCCGCCATGTCCTCGGTCCAGAAGAAGTCGCGCTGCAGCCGCCATGCCTCGTCGAAGGCCTGGCCCCAGACGCTGAGGGGGTCCATCAGGACGCGGATCCTCGTCAGGTCCACCTTGACCAGCTGGCCGGACTCCTCATCCGCCTTCACGTCGGAGGGCACCACCCGGACCTGCTTGTCGTGGACCAGCACCACTTTTTTGCCGTCGCCGGACACCCGGTACCTGTCGAGCGCCTCGACGATAGTGGCTGTCTTGCGCTTGGCAAGGTCGAACCGGACCAGGCCGGGCGCAGCGTCCTTGTCCTCCAGGCTCGCCCTGCCATCGCCGGTGACGCCGGCGAGGGGGCTGTCCAGCCACAGCAGGGCACCTTCGGCAGCCGTCAGTGACGAGTAGTTGCCCTGCGGGACGGGCACGCTGATGACCCGGTGTGACAGGCCGTCGGCGTCCACCCTGACTGTGGCGGGCTGTCCGGGCTGTTCTTCCGCCCCCACCGGTGCTGAATCCGCTTCGACGGAGAGGTCCACGCTGGGACCGAAGGGTGATGCTGTCTCCGCCGCAAGCGCCACCAGGTAGGGCTTGATCGGGCTGGGGAAGGACAGGTCAAAGGAATGCCCGTCGTACACGGGATCAAAACTGCGGTTGGACAGGAATGCGAGGAACTTTCCGTCCGGCGTGAACGACGGCGACTCGTCACGGAAGCGACCGTCGGTCACCTCAACGATCCCGGACTGCCCGGCGGCAACCGGGACGAGGCGCAGGCGGCTGCGGGAGCCGAACGACGTTACGGGTTCCGACCACGCCAGCCATGCGGAGTCCGGTGACCAGCACAGGTCCTCGATGCTGCCTTCGCCGATGCTCGTCACGGCCGTGATGGTCCCGTCGCGCGCGTCGGCCAGGAAAACGTCGCCGAACGCCGTGCCGACCGCCACCCAGCGGCCGTCGGGGCTCGTCTCCATGGCGCTGGCCCGCGACGGCTTCGGGAAGGAAATCTTCAGCGAGGCCGGGCCTGCCGGTGCCGTTCCCGGCCGGCCGGCCTGGTCCTCCGCCGCGGCGGCGGGAGCGACGTCCGCCGCCGAGTCATCGGCGACCGTCAGCCCGGTGCCGTGGCCAACAAGTCCGGCCGCGGACACGGGAAGCGGCAGGGAGACTCCGGAGGACGCCGGGTCCTGCTGCGCCGTGTCGGGCGCCATCGGGGAAACCGGCGCCTCTGCCTGCACTTCCAGCTGCGGAGCAATCTCCTTGATGAACAGGGACTCGTCGCCGTCAAGGTCGGCGACGTAGGCGATGCGTCCGTCCGTCAGGGGGCGCGGAAGCCGGGCGCGGACGCCCGGAGTGGCTTCGACGACCCGGGACGGCCCGTCCTTGTGCCGCAGCCAGTGGACGGTGCCGTGGGCCTCGACGGCGCTGGCGGCTCCGGTGCTGTCCGGGCGGACGTCGCCGAGGTGCTTGGCGGCCTTGAGCATGGCGGGACGCCGGCCCTGCGAGGCGGATCCGAGCTTGATCTCCAGCCGGACGGCCTCGGATGCCAGGTCAGGGAGGATCCACAGCTCGCCGGCGGATTCAAAAATGACCCGTTTGCCGTCGGTGGATGCGTGGCGCACATAGAAGTCTTCGTGGTCCGTGTGGCGCCGGAGGTCTGTGCCGCCGGGCAGCACCGAATAGAGGTTGCCGTAGCCTTCGTGGTCCGAAAGGAACGCGATCCGCCCGTCCACCCACATGGGATCGGCCAGGTTACCGTCAAGGTCCGGCAGCAACCGTTCAAACTCGCCGTTGCCGTCGGCGTCGATCCACAGCTTGCCGGCTGTGCCGCCGCGGTAGCGCTTCCACCACGCCGGTTCGCGGGACAGGACGCTGCCCAGAACCACCGGCTTTTCATCTCCGACAACAGGCCCGAAGGCCACGGATTCAACCGGCCCGAACGGGAGCTCCTCGGCCCAGCCGCCGTCGGTGGACAGCCGGTAGGCATGCGTGTGGCGGCTCTCCGCCTGCCGGAACGCGCTGGTGACGACGACGTCTCCTGCCGGCGTAAAGCCCTTTACCCTCGTGGTGCTGTGGCCAAAGAAGGTCAGCTGGCGGTATCCGCCGCCGTCGACGTCGGCGATGACAACTTCGGGGGCTGTTCCCTGCACGACCGTCCAGACCAGCCGCTTGCCGTCCGGGGTGAACCGGGGATTGCGGGCCGGCAACTGGAGCGAGGAGACGCGCCAGGCGCGGCCACCGTCGAGCGGCGCGATCCAGACGTCGTCCTCGGCCACAAACGTGACCAGATCGCCGTGAACATGCGGGAATCGGAAGTAGCTCGAAGAGGTCATCGTTCGATCATAGTCAAAGTCAACAGAGGCTTCCGGGAGGTGCCGTACCGTGCCGGGACATGGTGAGATGGATCATGCGAATCGTCATGGCCGGCTCCTCGGGGCTCATCGGATCCGATCTCTCCTCCCGCCTCATCTCGGACGGACACGACGTCACGCGGCTGGTCCGGAGGCCGCCCAACGCCGCGGCCGAAGTCCGGTGGGATCCTGCGGCCGGCAGCCTTGACCCGGCCTGCCTTGAGGGTGCCGACGCGGTCATCAACCTCTGCGGGGCCGGCATCGGCGACAAGCCGTGGACGCGCGGCCGAATCGACGAACTTTTCCGCTCACGGCTCGACCCCACCCGGACACTCACGGCAGCGATGCGCCACCTCGACGCTCCGCCGAAAATCTTCATCAGCCAGTCCGGCGCCGGATATTACGGCAACGCCGGGCAGAACCTTGTCACGGAGGAATCACCCGCGGGCGCCGGCATCATGGCACGGATCTGCGTTGAGTGGGAGGCCGCAGCCCGTGAGGCGCCGCCGGGCGTCCGTGTGGTGACTCCCCGCTCGGCCGTAGTGCTGAGCAGGTCCGGAGGTGCGCTGGGCCGGCTCCTGCCGCTGCTGCGTGCAGGCCTTGGCGGCCCCCTGGGCAACGGCCGCCAGTACTGGCCGTGGATCACTCTTCCGGACATTTCCTCCGCTTTCGCTTTCCTCATGACGTCCGCCCTCTCCGGCCCGGTCAACGTCTCAGCGCCGCAGGCCGCCGACGTCAATACCCTGGTGACCGAGCTCGCCGCGGCGCTGCACCGGCCGGCACTGCTCCGTGTGCCGGCGCCCGCGCTGCGGCTGGTCATGGGCAAGCTGGCGGACGAGCTCCTGCTCGCCAGCCAGCGGATGGAGCCCGCACTGTTGCGGGGCGACGGGTTCAGGTGGCAGCATCCTTCGGTCCAGGGCGCCGCCAGCTGGGTGGTCGGCGGCTCCTGACCGCAGGCCCGACGTCGTCCTGCCGCCGGCGCGGTGCGGTCATGCCGCGGGCAGGATGTCGGCAATCCGCCACATCCCGTTCACGGGGACAAGGATCAGGCGCAGCTCCGCGCCCGGCTGCGGACCGCCAACGGCGACCACCGTGCCGTCGGCCAGCCGCTCCTCGTATCCGGACGTGGCCGACGTCAGCGCGACCACCGCCCTGGCCTTCGTGCTTTCCTGCAAGGTCCGGACCGAGGTGAGGCTCGTGGTGAACCCGGCCAGGACGCTCCCGGAATCCTGCAGCCGCGCGCTGATCTTGCGGTCGGCCTCCGCCGCCGGCGAGTTACGCGCATTGACCTCGTCCAACAGCTCCGGCTTTCCATCCCTGAAGGCCATCGACCGCAACCAGGCCAATCCCTTGACTGCTTCAGCCGGATTTCCCGCCCGTAGCTGGCTCCGCACGGCATCGGGGACCGTTGCCGATCCCGGCTCCGGTCCCGGAGCAGCAGGCGCGGTCCCGACCACGGGCGGGCGTCCGGCAGTTCCTCCCTGGATGTGGTCCGCCGACTGCCCCCACGGCACCAGCAGGAATGCTCCGGCGACGGCCGAAGCCGTCACAAAGCCGGCCCATGCGGCGGTGCGACGACGGCGCGGACCGGCAGTTGCTGACCGCCGGGAGGAGAGCTGCTGACTCTCCGTTGCGGCCCGCCTGGCATGGCGGGGCGGCGCGGGGGCCGGCTCCGGGACAGGACGGCCACCGCCGCGCCGCTGCCTGACAGCGAGAATCAACGGGGAAGTGGACAGGCGCCTCCCCCAGGCCCGGACGCGGTCCCGGCGGGGGCCGGACGGCGGGCCCTGCCGGCGCGTCAGGAGTTCGGGCAGCACCGTCGCGTGCACGGAGCTGGACAGGTCCACGGGGGTAGCGCGGGCGCTGCGGTAAATGGCGGTGGCGAGTTCCGGGGCGGCCGGCCGCTGCCTCCGGTCTTCGCTCAGGCCCGCCTCCAGCGCCGCTGCCAATTCAGCCGGGACTTCCGGAACGAGCACCGAAAGCGGGGGCCTGTCGGCCGCCGGAAGGGGTGGCGCGCCGGTGAGGCAGTACCAGCCGAGGGCTGCCACAGCATAGACGTCGCGTTCAGGCTGCAGCCCTGCCCGGACGGCATCCACCGGAGCAGGATCAGTGAAGCCGTCAGTACCAAGGTCCGCAGCGCCGGAGGGATCCCCCACCATCCGTGCCACGCCGAGGTCTGCGAGCAGCGGCTTGCCGTGCGCGGAGAACAGCACGTTTCCGGGAGAGACGTCGGAATGGGTGAATCCCCTGCCGTGGAGGTAGCCGAGAACCTGCGCGACAGGCGTCAGCACGGTCACGGTTTCGCCGACGCTGAGCCTGCCGCGGGCGCGGATGAGCTGGCCCAGTGAACCGCCGGAGGCATAGTCCATGAGCAGCCCCACCCCGTCGCCTCCCGGTTCGACGATCCGAACGACGTCGTGGGCCTTAACCAGGTGCTCGTGGTCAAGGACGGACATGATTAGGATTTCCCGGCGGAGGTCCTCCTCCAGAACGGCGCCTGTCCCGGCGGCACGGTTGCCCGCGCCTGCGTCCAGGCATTTCAGGGCCAGCGTCCGTCCGGTTGCTTCCTCGGTCACAAGCCACACCGCAGCGCTCCCGCCGCGGCCCAGCCAGCGGCAAACCCGATAGCCGGCTGCCCTCGGTTCGCCGCCGGACTGCCCCGTTTCCTGCCCCACCTCGTCCATGGCTTAAGGATTACCGGAAACGGCGGCATCCTGCAGAAGTTATCCACAGGCGGCGCAGGCGTGAGCCGGCCCGCAGCCGGATGAGAGCTTGGGCACAGTATCGGGCAGGATTGCGCCCGGGGTCTAAGCTGGATGCCATGACTCTTGAGTTCACACAGCTGGGTCTCGCCCCGGAATTTGTGGATTACACGCATGCCTGGGATCTCCAGCGCGAAATCCACGAGAATGTCCTGGCCGGCAAGGCCCCCAGCACAGTACTCCTGCTCGAACACGCCGCCGTTTACACCGCAGGTAAACGCACGGAAGACCACGAGCGCCCATTCGACGGCACCCCGGTGGTGGCGGTGGACCGCGGCGGCAAGCTGACGTGGCACGGCCCCGGCCAGCTCGTTGGGTACCCCATCATCAAGCTGAAGAACAAAGCCGGAATCCGGGACTACGTCGAACGGCTTGAGGCCGTGATCATCGCCGTCCTCGCCGACTACGGCATCACCGCCGTCCGGATCAAGGGCCGTGCCGGCGTCTGGATCGCCGAGGACGACAAGGGTCCCGCCCGCAAGATCGCTGCCATCGGCATCCGCGTCAACGAGGGCGTGACCATGCATGGATTCGCTATCAACTGCAACAATGATTTGGCCCCGTACGGCCAGATCATCGCGTGCGGAATCACCGATGCCGGCGTGACCACCATCGCCCGGGAGACCGGCCGGGACGTCGCCCCGGCAGACCTCGTTTCGCGGATCACCGAAGAACTGCGCAAGAATGAAGACGCCCTAGTTGCAACCCCCGAAGGAGCTCTACTGTGACACTGGCACCAGAAGGCCGGAAGATGCTGCGCATTGAGCAGCGGAACGCGGCCACCCCGGTGGAGCGCAAGCCGGAATGGATCAAGGCCAAGGTCCAGATGGGCCCGGAGTTCGTCCAGCTCAAGAACCTGGTCAAGAAGGAAGGCCTCCACACCGTGTGTGAGGAGGCCGGCTGCCCGAACATCTTCGAGTGCTGGGAAGACAAGGAAGCCACGTTCCTGATCGGCGGCTCCGAATGCACCCGGCGCTGCGATTTCTGCCAGATCGACACCGGCAAGCCCTCCCCGGTGGACGTCTTCGAACCCACCAAGGTGGCCCGCTCGGTC
>NZ_JBDLAK010000014.1:0-135436 GCF_039748055.1 Burkholderia sp. RS01 | reverse complement strand
AACAATGGACCATCCACATGCAAACCGGCATCCCCTGGTTCATCCCCCCACCCCACATCGACCCCAAACAAACACCCCGCCGCAACCACCAACACCACAACTAAACCCACCGGGGAACGCAAGCTGGGAAACCCTCTGCCCAGGCAATCGGACACGGGGAAGCCGAGATGTGAGGGCGCGACGCGAAGAAGCCACCCGCACGCCGGGAAGTGCCTAAATGATCGCGCTGGGGAGTGCCTGAATAATGCTGGAACCCCCAGACCAAGTCGCGGGAGCCGTGGGGCCCGCGAAGGCCGGTTCGGGTGACAGAGTCCGCGCACTAATCAACGCAGCGCCCGGTCCCGTTCAGGGCGTCCGGGCGCTGCAGTAGCTTCTCAATTCGCGGGGGCAGTTCACCGCGTCAACTCATCGTCTGAATTCAGCGCGACGCCCTAGGCGTCCTGCCAGCCGCTGCCTTCCGCGAATGTGGCCACAACGTTTCCGACGCCGGCCTGCAGGGAGTTGGAGGGATCCTCATACAAAGTCGCCTCCGTGGCGCGGCTGTGCAGGATCAGCTGTTCGGCTTCAAGCTTCGCCTCAGAAACCGTGGCCCCAATAATGCCCGTGCGGGCCGGCAGTTCGGGCGTGTGGACTATTTCAGCGTCCATTTCCGACAGCGGGATGGTAGTCCCGGTCTGGATTTCATCGTGCGGAAACTCGAATTCGGCGTTGTCGGGCGCAGTAGGAACCGTGTATTTCAAGAAATAAGTCATGCTGCCGTCCTTGCAGAAAGGCCCCCATGGCCGAAACCCCGCCGCGCCTGCGAGGCAGATGAATCGCTCGAGCCAGCGTCCACCTGCACGCGTTTAACTCCCGGCCGCTATCTCCCTGCCGCGTATCCCTGAGCCCCGCGCGGATTGGCGGCGGCCTGGAGCACGCCCGTTGCCGGATCACGGCCGACGGCAGAGAGCCGGCCCAGCGCCCAGTCACCCGCCCGCGTGATTCTGTGCCCCCTGCGCTCGAGGCCCGCTATCACGTCGTCGCCCAGCCGGTCCTCGACGACGGCGCCACCCGGCTCCCACGTGCGGGGCCAGAACGAGCCGGGCATCGACGTCGTATGGAACGCTGGGGCGTCGATCGCCTGCTGCGGCGAATATCCGCCAACGATCGTCCGGAGCAGATACAGGAGCTGCCATTGATCCTGCTGGTCTCCGCCCGGTGAGCCAAGGGCAGTCACGGCAACGCCGTCGCGCAGCACCAGTGTTGGCGTCAGCGTGGTCCGGGGCCGCTTGCCCGGCGTGAGAGTGGACGGCGTCCCCTCTTCGAGCCATGTCATCTGCAGCCTGGTCCCGAGGCAAAAGCCCAGCTCCGGTATGGCAGGCGAGGACTGGAGCCAGCCGCCGGACGGAGTGGCCGAGACCATGTTGCCCCAGCGGTCCACGACGTCGATGTGGCACGTATCGCCGCGAGTCTCCCCCGTCGCCTCCACGGTGGGTTCGCCGAGCGTCGGCTCGCCAACGCCGGCGAAACCAACACCGGCACCGCCGGTCAGGCGCCGCCCGCCGTCGGCGTGCGGCCCGCCGTCGTCACCGGCGAGCGCTGGCGGCACATACTCGGTGCGCAGCGCGGGCATGAACGGCTCCCGGCCGGGCACGCTGCCAGGGCGGAAGTCGTGGGAGGCGTTGTCCGTGATCAGCTCGCGGCGCGAAGCGGCGTATTCGTACGACAGCAGGTAGTCCAGCGGAACGTCCGTGTCGCCGTAGTAGGCCTCGCGGTCAGCGAGCGCCAGCTTCTGCGCCTCAAGGATGGTGTGCGCGCCGAGTTCCGTGGAAGGGTCGAGGCGGTCGTCGTCGAAACCGTTCAGTATGGCCAGCGTCTGCAACAGGGCCGGCCCCTGCCCCCACGGCCCCGTCTTGGCGATGGTGTGGCCGCGGAATTCCAGCGTGGCCGCGTCTTCATAGGACGCGCGGAATCCGGCCAGGTCCGCCATGGCCAGAACGCCGCGGTGGTCCGTCCCCGACGAGTGGCGGTGCGGTGCCTGCACCGCCTTGGCCACGGCGCGCGCAACGAATCCCTCACTCCACTCCCGCCGAGCTGCGTCAATGCGCGCTTCACGCGTGTGCGACGCAGTCGTGACAGCCTCGCCGAGGCCGGCCCCCGCCTGCACCAGCTTCTGCAGGGTTCGGGCGTGGGCCGGATTCCGGATCAATTCGCCCTCCTCCGGAATCCGTCCGCCGGGCATCCACAACTCAGCGGACGTGGGCCAGTGCTCCCGGAACAGCCCGGCCACCGCGGCAATGGTGCTCCCTACCCGCGCCAGCACCGGGTGCCCATCCCGCGCATACCTGATCGCGAAGTCCAACACTTCCGCCAGTTCCCACGACCCGTGGTCCCGCAACAGCAAAAGCCAGGCGTCGACGGCGCCGGGTACTGCAGCGGCAAGCGCACCGGAGCCGGGAACCAAGTCCAGTCCTTCGTCCAGGAAGTGCTGAACAGTGGCGCCGGCAGGCGCCGGGCCCTGCCCCATCAGGATGACGGGTTTTCCCGGTTCCGCCGCTGTGCTGAACACTCCGGTCATGTCACCGCCCGGCCCGTTGAGGTGCGGCTCCACGACGTGCAGGACGAACGCGGCCGCGGTGGCGGCGTCGAAAGCATTGCCGCCCCGCTCCAGCACGGCCTGGGCGGTAGCCGTGGCAAGCCAGTGCGTGGAGGCAGCCATGCCGAACGTTCCCCGCAGGGTGGGACGGGTGGTGAATTGGTCCGGCCGCGTGAAACTCATGGGGCTACTGTAGCCACGCCCTCCCGCACAGCCCGGGACCCCGCGCAGGGGAGAGTCTGACGGGAAACTCGGTAACAATTCAACCGTGGACCGTTATGGCAAGGCTTTCGAGCCCAAATTCACCCCATAAGCTCGATTTCGCGTCGGCTACCGGTCAGGATGAACTAATGAAACGCGGAGCTCCTGTCGATGACATCAATGAAGATGACCTGCTGGTCGGAAAACCCAAGAAATCAGCCGCCGGGCTAAAGGCGGTCGAAGTCGCCCTCGAACGCGGGATCGCCCAGGCGGGCGTGACGCGGACTATGCAGTCCCTGCTGCGCCTGAACCAACGCGACGGCACGGACTGTCCGGGCTGTGCCTGGCCGGAGTCGCAAGGAACCCGCAAGCCGGCGGAGTTCTGCGAGAACGGCGCCAAGGCCGTCGCGGAGGAAAACACACTCCGCACCGTGACCCCGGAGTTCTGGGCGGAGCATTCCATCGCGGAACTGGCCACCAAAACGGAGTACTGGCTCGGAAACCAAGGGCGCATCACCCATCCGATGGTGATCCGCCCCGGTAACACCCACTACTCCCCCATCGCGTGGCAGGAAGCCTTCGCCCTGATCGGCGAGCATGTTCGCGCCACCACCCCGGAGCGCACGGTCTTCTACACCTCCGGCCGGACCGCCAACGAAACAGCGTTCATGTACCAGCTGTTCGCCCGTTCCATCGGCACCAACAACCTGCCGGACTGCTCCAACATGTGCCACGAATCCTCGGGCAGCGCCCTGAACCCGACCATCGGGATCGGCAAGGGGACCGTGTCCCTGGAAGACATCCACAACGCCGAACTGATTTTCGTTGTCGGGCAGAACCCCGGAACCAACCACCCGAGGATGCTTTCCGCGCTTGCTGACTGCAAGAGCAACGGCGGCAAGATCGTGGCCGTGAACCCGCTGCCGGAAGCCGGCCTCTTCAATTTCAAGGACCCGCAGTCGATCTCCGGCGTCATTGGCAACGGTTCGTCCCTGGCCGACGAGTTCCTGCCCATCAAGGTGGGCGGCGACCTTGCCCTGTTCCAGGCGCTCGGGCACCTCCTGCTTGAAGAGGAGGAGCGTGTCCCTGGCTCCGTCGTCGACCACGAGTTCGTCACGGCCAACACCGAGGGCTTCGACGCCTACCGCGCAGCCCGCAAGGATTTGGACTGGGCGGAAATCGAAATTGCCACCGGGCTGTCCCGGCTGCAGATTTCCACGATTGCCCAGATGCTGGTCAAGTCCAAGGCCACCATCATCTGCTGGGCCCTGGGCCTCACCCAGCAGCCGCACTCGGTGGACACGATCAAGGAGATCATCAACCTCCTGCTGCTGCAGGGGAACTTCGGCAAGCCCGGCGCGGGCGCCTGCCCCGTCCGCGGCCACTCCAACGTCCAGGGCGACCGCACCATGGGCATCTGGGAGAAGCCCAAGGAATGGCTCCTCGCCGCCCTCGACCAGGAATTCGGGATCGTTTCGCCGCGCGAGCACGGCCTGGATTCCGTGGAGACTGTTGAGGCTTTCGAGAACGACGACGTCGACGTCTTCGTTTCGATGGGCGGCAACTTCGCGCTGGCGTGCTCGGACACCGAAGTCCTGGAAGCCTCGATGAAGCGCGTCGGGCTGACGGTCCACATTTCCACGAAGCCCAACCGTTCGCACGTGATGCACGGCCAGACCTCGCTCATCCTGCCGACGCTCGGCCGGACCGACACCGACGACAAGCATCCCGGCGGCCGCCAGATCCTCTCGGTCGAGGATTCGATGTCCTGCGTGCACTCCACCCAAGGCCGGCTGACCCCCGTGTCCGAGCACCTGCTGGCCGAACCCGTGATTGTGGCCCGCATGGCCGCAGCCACGCTGGGCCCGGACCATGCCGTGGACTGGAAGGCGATGGCGGATGACTACGACGTGATCCGCGACCACATCTCCCGCGTACTCCCGGGCTTCGAGGACTTCAACAAGCGGCTCAGGATGAAGAACGGCTTCATCCTGCCGAACCCGCCGCGGGACACCCGCAGCTTCGCCACCGACATCGGCCAGGCGCGGTTTACCGTCAGCCCGCTGGAATACCTGAAGGCCCCCGAAGGGCACCTGATCCTCCAGACCGTCCGCAGCCACGACCAGTACAACACCACGTTCTACGGCCAGGACGACCGCTACCGCGGCATTTCCAACGGCCGCCGGGTCGTCCTCATCAACAAGGACGACGCCGCCGAGCTCGGCTTCCAGGACCGCGATCTTGTTGACGTCGTCAGCACCTTCCAGGGCCAGGAGCGCCGGGCGGACAAGTTCCGGCTGGTGTTCTACCCCACTCCCCGCGGGTGCGCAGCGGCCTATTTCCCGGAGGCGAACGCCCTGGTCCACCGCGAGCTCGTGGCCCGCGAGTCGAACACCCCCGGCTACAAGGCCATGACGGTGCGGTTCCTTCCGCATGAGGAGCAGGTCCGGCAACTGAGCTGACCTCAACACACAGATGTCAACACACAACTGAAGCGGCCGGCGGTAAATGCCGCCGGCCGCTTCAGTTGTTTGGCCTGCTTGTGTGGCCGCTACTTCGCGAGGCCGGCCTTCCGCAGCGCTTCCGCCATGGCCGTGTTCGCCTGGCTCGGTGCCTGTTGAGGAGACGCCTTCCGCGGGGCTGCCGTCTCTTGACGGCTGCCTCCGGCTTGGCGGTTGCTTCCCGCCTGACGGTCCCCGGAACGTGCCCGGTCCCCGCCCGCCTGACGGCCCCCGCTCTTCTGACGTTCTCCTGAAGGTCCGCTTCCTCCGGAGGGCGCCGGTTCGTCGTCGAGCCTCAGCGTGAGGGAGATGCGCTTACGCTCGGGGTCCGCCTCGAGCACCTTCACCTTCACCACCTGGCCGGATTTCACCACCTCGCGCGGATCCGACACGAAGCGGTTGGCGAGTGCCGACACGTGGACCAACCCGTCCTGGTGCACGCCGACGTCGACAAACGCCCCGAACGCGGCAACGTTGGTGACGGTTCCCTCGAGCACCATGCCGGGCCTGAGGTCGGAGATCTTCTCGATGCCCTCGGAGAAGGTGGCCGCCTTGAACGCCGGCCGCGGATCCCGTCCCGGCTTCTCCAGCTCGGCGATGATGTCGCGGACCGTGGGCAAGCCGAACGTGCCGTCCACGAAGTCCTCCGGATTCAGGGAACTGGCCGCGGCCGCCCCCGCCGGCAGAAGCCCAGCATGGACCGGCCCACCTGCGTTGCCGGATGCAGCCCCTGACCGAGCACCCGCCGCGGCTAGGATCTTCCGCGCCACCGAGTACGCCTCCGGGTGCACACTGGAGGCATCGAGCGGCTCGGCTCCCCCGGTGATCCGCAGGAACCCGGCGCACTGCTCAAAGGCCTTGGCGCCCAGCCGCGGCACCTTCTTCAGCTCGCTGCGCTTGGCGAAGGGCCCGTGCTCGTTCCGGTAGGCCACAATGTTTTCGCTCAGCAGCGGTCCGACGCCGGCCACTCGGCTCAGCAGCGCGGGCGATGCCGTATTCACGTCCACCCCCACCGCGTTCACGCAGTCCTCCACTACGGCGTCCAGGCTGCGGTCCAGCTTGGCTGCGGTCACGTCATGCTGGTACTGCCCGACGCCGATCGACTTCGGATCGATCTTCACGAGTTCCGCCAGCGGGTCCTGCAGCCGCCGCGCAATGGAGACGGCGCCCCGCAGGGACACGTCCATGCCCGGCAGTTCGGCCGCGGCCAGCGCTGACGCCGAGTACACGGACGCGCCGGCCTCGGACACCACGAGCTTCTGCGGCTTCACAGCCCCGCTGGCAGCCGCCCCAGTCCCGGCAGCCGCCTCTGTTCCTGCGGCCGCCTCCGCGGACAGCCTCTTGAGCAGTTCGGCCGCGAGCTTGTCCGTCTCGCGCGACGCCGTCCCGTTGCCGATCGCCACCAGCTCGACGGCGTGCCTCCGCGCCAGCCGTACGAGCGCGGCCAGCGCCTCGTCCCACTTGCGCGCCGGGGCGTGCGGATAGACGGTGTCCGTGGCCACCACCTTGCCCGTCCCGTCCACCACAGCCACCTTCACGCCGGTGCGCAGCCCGGGATCCAGGCCCAGGGTGGCGCGGTTTCCGGCGGGGGCGGCCAGCAGCACATCCCGCAGGTTGGCGGCGAAGACACGGACGGCCTCGTCCTCCGCGGCGGCGAACATCCGCCCGCGCAGGTCAGCCGTCAGCCGCGCCAGCACCCGGGAGCGCCACGCCACCTGTGCAGTCTGCAGCAGCCAAGCGTCGGCAGGCCGGCCGCGGTCGGCCACCCCGAGGAACCTGGCCACCGCTGATTCGTAACGGGCGCGCGCGGCGGCGAGGGCGTCGTCGTCGGCCGGGTCCGCCTCGGCAAGGTCGAGCTCCAGGACGCCGTCCTTCTCGCCGCGCAGCAGCGCCAGCACCCGGTGCGACGGCATGCCCGACGGTGCCTGCGAGAAGTCAAAGTAGTCGGCGAACTTCTGGCCGTCGGACTCCTTGCCCTTCTTCACGCGCGACGCCATCCGCCCCTGCGTCCACAGCCTCTCCCGCAGCGTCTCGGCGAGGTCGGGATCCTGCGCCACGCGCTCCACGATGATGGCCCGCGCGCCGGCGAGCGCGGAAGCCGGGTCCTCGATAGCGTGCTCGGAGTTCAGGTACTTCGCGGCCTCCTGCTCCGGATCCAGCTCGGGCCGTTTGAGCAGCGCATCCGCGAGCGGCTCCAGCCCGGCCTCGCGGGCGATCTGCGCCTTGGTGCGGCGCTTGGATTTGAAGGGCAGGTAAATGTCCTCCAGCCTGGATTTTGTGTCGGCGCCGACGACGGCGGCCTGCAGTTCCGGCGTCAGCTTCCCCTGCGCGGCGATCGCTTCAAGGACGGCACGACGGCGGTCCTCCAGTTCGCGGAGGTACCGCAGGCGCTCGTCGAGCTCGCGGAGCTGGGTATCGTCCAGCGTCCCGGTGGCTTCCTTGCGGTACCGGGCGATGAAGGGAACGGTGGATCCGCCGTCGAGCAGGTCCACGGCGGCCTTCACCTGCCAGGTCTTCACGCCGAGCTCGTCGGCGATCTGGGCCGCGATGGAGGCGGCGCCTTGGTCGGCAGCACGCTCAGCGGTGGGCGTGGGTACTGTTGCTGGCGCGGGCACGGAACGGGGCTGCGGGATTTGGGTCACCCGTACATTTTGCCTCACTTGGCCCCGCACGGCGGGAAAACAGCCCATCCGGGAGGGACCCCGGCCGGAAGACGGGGGCACACGGCGGGCACGTCCAGCAGGCCGGCCCGGGCCAACCAACGCACTCTACCCACGGCAGGGCTTAAGTGGTGTAGTGACTGTAGGCAGCGAAAGTCCTCGGCATAGGCGGCGCATCATGCAGGAATTGCTGATCATTCTTCAGGACGGCTTCAACGGGGACGAAGTCGCCATCACGGTCAACGGCAAGGAGGCCCGGTACGACCGCGATGTCACTACCCGGGCGCTCCTGGGAATGGCCGAGGAAGTGTCCGTGGAACTGCCCGCAAAAGGCGCCACGGTGGGCGTGGAAGTCACCAGCCGCAACCTCAGCGCCGAAAAGAAGCTCCACGGCAGGCCCCGCAGCCTCCTCGTGTCCATCGAGGACGGCGAGCTGGTGCTCAGCGAAGGGACCGGGCGCGAGGCGTTCCTCTGAAGCGCCTTGCCGCTGAAGACCCTACTGTCCTTGGGTCTCCGCCAACGACAGCGCCTCGTCCAGCACCTTGCCGAAGTTCGCGGCGTCGTGCGCGAACCGGCCCAGGAAGAGGCCCGACACACCCTTGAGGTCGGGCAGCAGCCCGGGCTTCGCGGAGCCGCCGTAGATGACCGGCAGCTCCCGCAGACTGCGGCCGCCGTGCGAACCGCCCTCATTGGACCGGTGGGCGTCCAACATGTCCCGCAAGGAACGGACGACGGCGGACACGTATGCCGCGCTGGCCGGCTCGGCAGCGCCGATGGCCCAGACGGGCTCATAGGCGATGACCAGCCGTGACGCGAGGTCCCAGTCGCCCCGGATCGCGGCCTCGATCTGTCCGTACACAAAAGCGGCTGCTGCCCCGGCGCCGTCGGCTGGATCGGCGTCCGCCGCCGGAGTGGTTTCCTCCCCGACGCACAGCAGCGGGGTGACGCCGGCGCCGTCGGCCGCCTTGACCTTGAGCGCAACCATGGCGTCGTCCTCGCCGAAGTGGCGGCGGCGTTCGGCGTGGCCGATTTCGACCAGCCGGACGCCCAGCTCAGCGAGGAGCGACGGCGACACTTCCCCGGTCCACGGGCCGTCGGCCCAGCCGCAGTTCTGTGCACCAAGGACCAGCGGCGAGCCGGCAATGATCTCGCCGGCGGCTGGCAGCACGGGGAAGGACGGGATGACAAACGGGACCACCCGCCCGGCCGCGAGGGCCGGACGGGCGTCCACTTCATTGCGCAGCTCGCCCAGCCAGCGCAGGCTGTCCCGGTAGCCGAGGTACATCTTGGTGCTGACTCCGACGTACACGGTGCCGGTGCTGGCCGGGTTGAGCTGCGTCAATGTGTTTCCTGCCGTTTCGTTCCGGGACTGGCATTCCTCGACTTGCGAAGGCGCCTGATCAATACGAGGTTCGATCGGGCACCAGCCAGCCTCTTTCAGTGCCTACTTTTCCAGGAGTTCGTCTGCCTTGTTCTGGAACTTCCTGGTACCAAACATCATGGCTGCTGCGAGGAACGGCAGCACACCGAGCGCGTAGACACCCATGGTGCCGGTGTCCGATGCGGTGACCTGGTTGACGGTGGTCCGCAGGATCGGGGCTACGAAGCCGCCCAGGTTACCGAGCGAGTTGATGAGTCCGATGCCGGCCGCGGCAGCGGTTCCGGTGAGGAACGCCGTCGGGTAGGACCAGGCAATGGGACCGATCGAGAGGAAGCTGCAGACCGCCAGCGAAATGAAGACGATGCCCAGTGCCGGAACGTGGTTGGCGCCGGCCCAGGCCGAGCCGAAGATGCAGAGGCCCGTGGAGATGAACAGCCCGGTACCCCAGACACGGCGGCGGACCACCGTGTTGGCCGCCTTGCCGATGAAGTAGCAGGCGAAGATGCCGAAGAACCACGGGATGGCTGCCATGAGCCCGACGGCGAGGCCAACTTTCTGGCCGGTCAGCTGGGCCACCTGCTGCGGGAGGTAGAACGTCACGCCGTAAACCGCGATCTGGAGGCAGAAGTAGATCACCGTGAAGTACCAGACCTTGCCGTTCTTCATGGCCGCGAGCACGCCACGGGGACCGGATTCTTCCTTGACGGTGTCCTCGAGGGCCATGACGTCAAGGAGGGCCTTCTTCTCGTCCTTGGCCAGGAACTTGGCGTCCTGCGGGCTGTTGATGAGGAAGAAGAAGGCGGCGACGCCGGCGAGCACCGCGAGTATGCCCTCGACGAAGAACATGACCTGCCAGCCCTGGACGCCGGGGACCTGGTCGCCGATGTTGATGAGCCAGCCGGACAGCGGTGCGCCCATCATCTGGGAGAACGGCTGGGCCAGGTAGAAGATGGCGAACATCTTGACGCGGACCTTGTTCGGGAACCAGGCCGCCAGGAACATGATGACGCCCGGGAACAGCCCGGCTTCGGTCACACCCAGCAGGAACCGCAGGATGATGAAGGAGGTCTCGCCCTGGACGAAGGCGAAGCAGGCCGAAACGATGCCCCAGGTGATGGCGATACGGGCCAGCCACACCTTGGCGCCGAACTTGGTCAGCAGCAGGTTGGACGGGATCTCGAACAGGGCGTAGCCGATGAAGAAGATGCCCGCGCCAAGGGCGTACGCACCGGCGGTGATGCCTTTGTCCACGCCGAGGGCTGCCTCGGCGAAGCCCACGTTGGTGCGGTCCAGGAAGGCCACCACGTAGAGGATGACGAGCATCGGCATGAGCCGGAAGGACGCTTTCGAGATGGCCGATTTGAGAACCGGCGAGTCCAGCAACTCCTTGGTGGTGGACGTCGATGATGCGACAGTCATTCAAACTCCTCGTTGAGTAAGTCAGTGAGCAAATCAGATGGGCAAAACGATGAGACCGATTCGACGGGAATCAGTCAGGTAATTCAGCGGAGCGTCTGAGTCAGCGGAGCCCTCAGAGCGAGAACGCGATGAGCAGTACGCCCACCAGGCTGGCGAGGACGCCGACGGCCAGGTAAATCTTGCGTTCCCTGGTCCACGAGCTGAATCCGGCGGTAAGTGCCTGGGCGCTTGCCGGCCGTGTGCTCGCCGGGCCGGCGCGGTGGTTGTTCTGGGCCATGGTGGTCCTTCCTAGTGCATGTAGAGGCCGCCATCCACATTCAGCGTCTGGCCGGAGATGTATCCGGCGTCCTCGCTGATGAGGAAGGCGATGGCTGCTGCGATGTCGCGGGTGGATCCGACGCGGTTGACCACGAGGTCCTTGGTGAGCTCGTCCTTGCGTTCCTGGCTCAGCGTTCCTCCCATGATGTCGGTGTCGATGGGGCCCGGCGAGATGGCGTTGACGGTGATGTCGTACTCGCCCAGTTCGCGGGCGGTGGCGCGGGTCAGGCCGATGACGCCGGCCTTCGCCACGGAGTACGGGGTCTTGGAGAAGGTTCCGCCGCCGCGCTGGGCGGAGACGGAGGAGATGTTCACGATGCGTCCGATCCGGTTCTTGACCATGGACTCTGCGACGCGGCGCGTGGCGTAGTGGACGCCGTTGAGGTTGATGTTCAGCACGCGGTCCCACTCGGCGGCGTCGAGCTCCAGGTACGGAACTGGCGAGCTGACGCCTGCCACGTTGGCGAGCGCGACGATCTGCGGAAGTTCGGCCTCGATCGAGTCGATCGCGGCACGCACCGACGCCTCATCGGCCACATTGGCGCCGGCGCCGTGCGCCTTCACACCGTATTGTTCCGCAATTTCCTTGGCCGTGGCCCGGCAAAGGGCGTCGTCGAGGTCGATGATGCCGATGTTCCAGCCCTGCTCGGCGAGGTAGTTGGCCGTGGCCCGGCCGATCCCGCGCTCGGAGACGGCTCCGGTAACGATTGCGGTGCGTTCTGACGGAAAAATGCTCATGAATAGGCTCCTGGGGTGTGGCGAAGGGCAGGCAGCAACAGTCACTGCCCGGCAAGGACCGGGCAGTGACTGACGCTTTCTTGCGGTCCGGACCAGAAGGCCCGGACCAGTGGGTCGTTAGTGGATCAGCGCGTAGTTAATGGGCGCTGTTAGTTGATCGGCGCGGGGCCGAGGTCTTCGATGAGCTTCTGCATCGCAACGTAGGCCTTGTTGCGGTAGGCGATCAGCTCGGGCGTGCGCTCGGCCGGGACGTTCAGGAAGCCTGCGCCGGTCTTGGTGCCCAGCTTGCCCGCCTCAACGAGGTCCGTGAGGATCTTGGGCGTGGCGAAGCGCTCGGGGAAGTCGGTCTGCAGGGACTTGTAGCAGAAGTTGTAGACGTCCAGGCCGGCCATGTCGGCGATGGCGAACGGGCCGAAGAACGGGAGCCGGAAGCCGAAGGTGGTGCGGACCAGGGTGTCAACGTCTTCCGCCGTCGCAATGCCCTGTTCCACCAGCTGCGCGGCCTCGTGGAACAGCGCGTACTGCAGGCGGTTGAGCACGAATCCGGTGACGTCCTTGACCACGGCGGTCTGCTTGTTGGCGGCGTGGACGAGGTCCCGGACGGCGCCCACGGTCTCGGCCGAAGTGCCTGCGTGAGGGATGATCTCCACACCCGGGATGAACGGCGAGGGGTTGGAAAAGTGCACGCCCAGGAAGCGTTCCGGGTTGCTGACCGGTTCGGACAGGTCCGCGATGGAGATGGTGGAGGTGTTGGAACCGATGATCGCGTCCGGACGGGCGGCCGCGCTGATGCGGGCCAGCGTCTGGTGCTTGATCTCGATGACCTCGGGCACGGCCTCCTCGATGAAGTCGGCGTCCGCGACGGCCTCCTCGATGTCCTTGGCAGCCCAGAGGTTCTGCTTCAGGATCTCGGTGGCTCCTGCTGGGAACAGGCCGTCGGCCACGAACTGGTCGGATTCGGTGAGGAGCCGCTCGTAGTTCTTCTGGGCAACCTCGGCGGACACGTCAGCCAAGGCAACGCGTGCGCCGCCAAGGGCCAGGACCTGCGCGATGCCGCCGCCCATGTATCCCGAGCCGACGACGGCAATCTTGCGCGAGCTGTTGGGTGTTTCTGTCATGGTCAGTCAGCCTTCGTGTAGTCGGGTTCGTAGGAGCAGATGGCCTCCACCTTGGCGGCCGAGGACGAGTTCTCATCGAAGCGGTGCGCGAGCCATTCGCCCACGAGCTTCTTGGCGAGCTCGAGGCCGATCACGCGCTGGCCCATGGTGAGGACCTGGGCGTTGTTGCTCAGGACGGAGCGCTCAACGGAGTAGCTGTCGTGTGCGGTTACGGCACGGATTCCAGGTACCTTGTTGGCCGCGATGGCCACGCCGAGCCCGGTGCCGCAGATCAGCAGCGCCCGGTCGGCTTCGCCCGCGGCTACTTTGCGGGCGGCGTTGACGGCGACGTGCGGGTAGGCAGTGGAATCGTTGGCGCCCACGCCGATGTCCAGCACCGATGCCACGCGGCTGTCTGCCTCGAGCAGGGCCTTCAGGGCTTCCTTGTATTCGACGCCGGCCTCATCGTTGCCGATGACAATGCGCCAGCCTGCGGTGTCAGTCATTTTTTGCTCCATTTCCGGCCGCTGCGGCCAGCTTTGAATTGTCGGCGCCCGAAGTCCCGGCGCCGGATTCGATGTACGTGGCGATCCGCTCGGTGATCAGTCCGAAGGAGACTGCGCCCGGATCGGGGTGGCCGAGGCTCTTTTCAGCCAAGGGGCGGGCCCGACCCTTGAGGGGGCGAAGGTCCGCGGTCTGCCGGGCGGCTTCCGTTGCCGCGGCAGCGGCTTCGGCGAGGGCGCTGCCCAAGGAGGCACCGCCGTCGGACGCTTTCAGGAAGGCGTCCCGGAACGGCAGCAGGGCGTCAACCATGGTCTTGTCCCCCGGTTCTGCCTTGCCCAGTTCGGTGATGGCGTCCGTGAAGGCGGTGACGGCGGCTGCCGCGTCTGCGGCCCGGTACGACTCGCGGTTGCCCAGGGCCAGGCCCGCTGCGATCACGGCCGATCCCCACAGCGCCCCGGAGGTTCCGCCGGCGCGCTCGCTCCACGCTTCTCCGGCCTCGGTGAGGACGTGCTGTACCGAGGCTCCGGCCGCCGCGTTCTGCTCGCCGGCGGCCGTTGCGGCGTCCACACCGCGGCGCATGCCGATACCGTGGTCGCCGTCGCCGGCAATGGCGTCCAGGTTGCCCAGTTCCTCTTCATGTTCGACGACGACGTCCCGCACCTGGGCGAGCACGGCGGCTGCCAGCCGGCCCAGGTCCGCGGACGCCGCAGTGGCCTTCTCGGTCTCTTCCGCAGCGACGGCTTCGGGTCCGGCCATTTCGCGGCGGGCACGCGGCGCGAGGTTGCCTTTGCGGTACGCCGGGGTGTCGGCCGGGGCCGCCCAGAACTGCTCGAGTTCGTCGTCGAGCCACAGGAGGGTGAGCGAGAGTCCGGACATGTCCAGGCTCGTGACCAACTCGCCGCACTCCGGTTCCACCACTGTCAGGCCGGCCTTGCTGAGGAGCTTTTCGACCTTGCCGAAGAGGAGGAACAGTTCGTCGTACTTGACCGTGCCTAGGCCGTTGACGATTGCCACCACCCGGTCACCGGAGTCTGCCGGCTTATCCTCCAGGAGGCGGGAGACCAGTAGCTCGGCCAGTTCGGAGGCGGTGGGCATGGGGTGTTCGGAGATGCCGGGCTCGCCGTGGATGCCCAGGCCCAGCGACATCTGGCCGGCCGGCACCTGGAAGAGCGGCTCGGAGGCGCCGGGCAGGGTGCAGCCGCTGAAGGCCACGCCCAGTGAGCGGGTGCGGTGGTTCGTTTTGATGGCCAGCCGTTCCACCTCATCGAGGCCCAGGCCGGCCTCGGCTGCGGCGCCTGCGATCTTGAAGACGGTGAGGTCGCCGGCGATGCCGCGGCGCTTTTCGATCTGGTCCAGCGGGGCGCTGGCGATGTCGTCGGTGACCAGGACGGTGCGGGTCTCGATGCCCTCGGCGTTGAGCCGCAGCTGGGCCTGGCCGAAGTGCAGGACGTCGCCGGCGTAGTTGCCGTAGCTGAGGAGCACGCCGCCGCCGGCGTTGGCTGCCTTGGCCACTCGGTAGACCTGCCCGGCCGCGGGGGACGCGAACATGTTGCCGCAGGCGGAGGCTGCGGCAAGCCCCGGGCCGACGAGCCCGGCGAAGGCCGGGTAGTGTCCTGAGCCGCCGCCAATCACGAGTGCCACCTGGCCGGAGGTCATTTCGGTGGAGCGGACGACGCCGCCGTCCACGCGGGCGACGTAGCCGCGGTTGGCAGCCACGAAGCCGTCCAGCGCCTCATCCGCGAAATCAGCGGGATTGTCGAAGATCTGAGTCATGGTTCCTCATTGAATCCGAGTTGGGTTGATCAGTTCTGGCGGGCACCGGCCGGAGTCGTACTCCGGAGGGCCCCGGGATGACGGCCGTCCGAGCGCTGCCGGCGGCCGCCGTCGGAAGTCAGGCTCCGGTGGGAACCTGACTTCCGGGAGACTAGGAGCTGGCGACTCCGACGGCGGCCGGCTGCTGCCGTCCCTGTGCCACGAGGCTCTTGCCGAGCGCGTAGCCGTCCTTCTTGGGCAGGACGTGGCGGCGCAGGTATTCCTGGTTGCTGGCCGTCACGGAGAGGCCGTCTCCACCGTAGTGCTCGGTGCAGATGATGCCCTGGTAGCCGGCGGCAATGGCCACCTTGAATGCCTCGCGGTAGTTGATCAGGCCGCTTTCCATGGGGGCGGGCATGGCCACGTAGCTGTCGCGGGCCACGTCCTCGTCACGGATGTAGTTCTTCATGTGCCAGTAGTTGGAGTACGGCATGGTCTTGGCGACCATTTCGCGCCAGTCCTCGATGGGCCGGTGCAGGCGGATCAGGTTTCCGATGTCCGGGTTGAGGCCCACGTTGGCGAGCCCGATGTCCTGGACCAGCTGCACGGACGAGTCTGCCGTGCCGAGGTAGGTGTCCTCGTACATTTCGAGCGAGAGCAGGACGCCCACCTCTTCGGCGTGACGGCCCAGTTCGCGGAAGCGGGTGACGGCCTTGTTCCAGGCGTCTTTGTCCCCCACTGGATCCTTGTAGCCCTCGACGGTCCAGAACCACAGCTGCCTCTGCTGCTCAGGGGTGATCGCCTGGTGCAGGCCGAACGAGACAACCTCGCAGCCGAGCTCGGCGGCGGCGTCGATGGTGCGGTGGCTGTATTCGAGGTTGGCTTCCCAGTTGCCTTCCTCGATCACGCTGCGGCGGATGGCCGAGATGACCGGGATGCCGACGCCCACGTCCTGGGCGGTCTGCTTGAACTCGGCGAGGCGCTCCTTGCTGAGGTCGCCGGGGCGGACCCAGCTGTCCGTGAGGTCGGCGTTGCTGAAGCCGGCTTCCTTGACCTCGGTCAGGACCTCGGCCCAGGCGGACGCGTCGGCATCGTTGATGTGGTTGCCCTGCGCGTCGGTGCCGGGAAACTGCAGCAGTGCTGCGGTGATGGGCCAGTTATCAGCTGTGTAAACCACGTTGTTGTTCACTCCTTTGTGGAAATCCTCTTTCCTATAGGATTCATCATCGTGTGGGGTGTTGTCAAGGTCACACGGCAAGCTTAGTGTCCTTTCGCGGCGAAAGCGGCGGTGTCGAAGACCTCAGGGTTGAGGACATTCCGGGGCCGCTCCCCCGCCGCGACTGCGAGGATCGAGGCGAGGGCTCCGTCCGCGACGTCCCGGGTGAAATCGGCCGTCCAGCACAGCGAATGAGGCGACAGCACCACATTCTCCAAGGTCAGCAGCGCGTCATCGGGAAGCAACGGTTCCGGCTCGAAGACGTCCAAGCCGGCGCCGGCAATGCGACCGGACCGCAGGGCGTCTCGCAGGGCGTCCGTATCCACAAGCTTCCCCCGGCCGATATTGATGAGGTAGGCGCTCGACTTCATCCGGGCCAGGGCGTCTGCATCAATCAGCTTTTCTGTGGCCGGGGTGAGCGCGGCACAGAGCACCACGTAGTCCGAGCGCTCGAGCAGTTCGTTCAGGCCGAGCAGTTCCACACCTAGCTCGGCGGCCTCCGGATGGCGGCCGCTTCGGTTGTTGCCGACGACCTTCATTCCCAGCGGCGCCAGCAGCCTGGCGAGCTCTGCGCCCACGCTCCCGAAGCCCACAATGCCCACTGTCTGGCCGACGAGGGGCGCACCGCGATACTGTTCGCGGGAGGCCCAGTCGGACGTGCGGGTCAGCCGGTCTTTGGCCAACAGGTTGTGCGAGAGCGCCAGCAGCAGGGTGAGTCCCGCGACCGCGAGCGGCCGCCGGATGGCATCCGGGGTGTTCGTGACGACGACGCCGGCGCGCGTGCAGGCGTCGAGGTCGATGGTCTCGTAGCCGGCCCCGAAGCGGGCAACCAGCTTCAGTTCTGGCGCGTGGTCCAGCGTGCGCGAATCGAAGGCGATGTGGCCCAGTGACAGAACCGCGTGGACGCCGGCAAGGTCCGCTGGCGGGATCGGGTCCGTGTAACTGGGCAAGACGCTCCAGCTGATGCCGTTCTCGGTTAGTCTCCGGAGTCCAAGGTCTCCATGGATGGAGCTTCCGTCGGGCCGCGCGGCGTCGGCCGTGACGGCTACGGTGAACGGCGGGCGGGCGGTTCCCGCAGTAGTGGTTCCCTCCGCCAGTGTGGTTCCCGCCGCCGGGGCGGCCGCCGAGGTGGCGACCGCCGTCGTCGTCAATGCATTTGTTGCTGTGCTCATGCGTCGGTTCAGCTTTCTGTCTGCAGTACTGCGGTCTTGTCCTTGATGGGTTCGCGGACCAGCACGGTGTATGCCACGGCGGCGAGGGCGGCGATGATGCCGCCGATCACGAACGACGGCGCGTAGGAGCCCGTGGCGTCCGCGATCACGCCGGTCAGCAGCGGGGCGAAAGCGCCGCCGAAGTAGCCGCCGAAGTTCTGGATGGCGCCGACAGATGCCACCTGGGAGTTGTCCACGATGTCACCGGGCATGGCCCAGGCAGCCGCCTGCATGGTGGCGACGAAGCCCAGCGCCACGGTCATCACGGCGATGGCGAGCGGGAGGGAATCCACGAACGGAATGAGGCAGATCAGGATGCCGGCAGCAATGGCAGCCACGGACATGACGTGGCGCTTGGCCAGCAGCGGATCGCGGCCGGCCTTCTTGGAATAGCGCGTCATGACCCAGCCGCCGGTGATGCCCAGGATGGCCGCACCGAGGTACGGTACCGCAGCCAGCCAGCCGGAGTTGGCGATGCTCGCTCCGCGCTCTTCCTGCAGGTAGAGCGGGAGGAAGACGATGAAGATGTTCCAGATCCAGATGACGCAGAAGAAGCCTGCCATCATCCCCCAGATCTGGCGGTGCTTGAACAGGCCCAGCCAGGAGACCTTCTTGGCGGAGAGCTGCTGGGTGGTGCGTTCGGCTTCGATGTAGGCGAGTTCCTCGTCGCTGATGCGCTTGTGGTCCTCGGGGGTCCGGTAGTAGAGGAAGAAAGCGACGGCCAGAATCAGGCCGGCAATGCCGAGGAAGATGAAGATGGCCTGCCAGCCGAAGGCGAGCATGATGGCGGTCAGGATGGGCGGGGCAATGGCGGGCCCCCACTTAGAGCCGCTGTCCCAGATGGCGGTGGCCTGGCCACGCTCGGCCCGGGGGAACCAGTCGGCGGTCAGCTTGGCGGACGCCGGTCCATTGGGGGCTTCGGCCACGCCCAGCAGGAAGCGGAAGGTAAGAAACTGCCACATCTTGCCTCCGACGGCCATCAGCGCCGTGGCGATACTCCAGCCGGCGATGGCCAGGAAGTACATGCGGCGGGCGCCCAGCTTGTCCACCAGCCAGCCGGCCGGGAGCTGGCTGAAGGCATAGGTCCAGGAAAACACGGTGCCTAGCAGACCGATGTCCGTCCGGGTCATGCCGAAGTCTTTGATGAGCTGTGGCGCAGCGATGGAGATGGCGCTGCGGTCCATGTAGTTGACGATGCCCGCGAGCAGGGCCCAGCCGAGGATCCACCATCGCAGATTCTTGATAGTGCGGCGTGTTGCTGAGTCCCTGGGCTTGGCGGCCACTGTGTCTGTCTGCATTTTCACTCCCTTGTGATCGCGGTGTCGGCAGCATTGCCGGCACAATCAAAGATCCTATAGGGACATCGGACAGGCTGTGAGGATCGTCACACAGTTGTTACCAACCGCGCGTCGTTTTCCGGGGTAAGCTCACGCGGCCGCCCTCGGCCGCTTTTCAGGCGGTCCTGTGGACCCTCTGGTCAGGCTGCCCCGCGACCTTCAGGCTAGTCAACCGGAGCATCGGCCATGGCCCGCTCGCGGACTCTTTGGACGTGATCCGCCATGGCGGCCGCGGCTTTTTCGGGATCGCCGGTGGAAAGTGCGTCGAGCACCGACTGGTGCTCCGCGATGGCGTTCTCGGCGTCCGTGATGCCCACGCCGCCGAACAGCCGGAAGCGCTGGACCTGTCCGCCCAGAGCGGCGTACGCGGAAACCATGAACTGGTTCCCGGTTTGCTGGGCGATCAGCTGGTGGAAGCGTTCGTCGGCTTCGAGGTAGTCCTTGTACTCGGAGAAGGACGGGCCGCGTGGTGCCGATTTCAGGTCCTCGACCGCCTGTTCCAGCTCGGCGAACCGCTGCGGTGTCAGGCGCGCGCAGGCGAGCCGCGCGTTGACGGGCTCGATCGCGAGGCGCGCTTCCATGAGCTCGGCGAAGTCCTCCCGGGTGAAGACCGGGGCCACTCTGTAGCCTTTCAGCGCCACCCGCCGGACCATGCCGGTGTGCTCCAGCCGCGCCAAGGCCTCACGGACCGGAGTGGGCGAAACGTCGAGTTCGCGGGCGGTTCCGTCGATGCTGACTGCGGCGCCGGGCTCCAGCCGTCCGTCCATCAGGGACGCCAGGAGTTCCTCGTAGACATGGTCTGCCAGGACCTGGCGGCTGACGGTGCGGCCGCCCCTGCGGTCAGCCTGCACGGCGGGCTGGCTGCCGGGTCGGGGGCCATTGGACGCTTTCTGCATGGTCAAATCCTATAGGGGCCGGCCTTGGGCTGACCCCACGGCCTGATCAGCGGGAAGCTATGGACCACACTTCACCTTTCCACCGGTTTGAATGATGGTGAAGCTCCATTCCGCGGTCGATTTCTGCAGGTCCGCGAATGCCGCAGTCACGCGGACAGTCAAGGGGGTGACGCCGGGGTTCGCTAGGACGATGGGAGATCCCTCACTGATGGCGATCGGCCCCGTTCCGGAGCCGGCGGGGTATTCGGTGGCCAGGGGACTGTACGTGCCATCCGCCTGGCGGGCAGCGATGGTGAGCGTGACGGGGCTCTGCGCCGACGAGACTGTCAGGGTTGCCGTCTTTTCATTGGTGCTGTTGGCGCAGGTCAGTGTGATCGGGGAACCCCAGTTGACACCTGCCGAGACGGACATAGTCGCGGTGGCTGACTGCTGCCAGAGCGCGACGGCGGCAGTGCCGCCAATGCCGAGGAGCACCGTCAGCATAAATGCGAATAGCGCCAGCATGGCGCCGGGTATCTTGGCCTGGGGGGTCATGCCGCCTCTCCTGATTCCAGGCGCCGGCTGCGGATGTGCCGGACGATAAGCAGAAGGCCGTAGCCGATGAGACCGGCAGCGCCCGCCGTCACCCAGAGGCCACGATCCGCATTGCCGAGTGCATTGGCAGCGTAACCTACAAGCGGGACGGCGTAGAACAATTTCCCTTTGACCTGGAGTTCACGGACCGGGTTGGCGTCGTTGATGTCGTTGTTGTCACCCTTGGTGATCAGGGTTCTTTCCCCGGTCTGCGTGGCACCGAAACCGACAATCCGGTGCGTCTCCACTGCCGGCTTGCCCGATTCCAGCTGGAACGTGACGATGTCGCCGTATTTGAGTTCGCTGAATGCGGCGGGCTTGACCACCAGGAATGTGCCCGGCGAGTACTTCGGAGCCATGGAGTTGGTCAGCACCGAGTAGGTCTGGGAACCGGTGGCCTTGGGTACGAGGATCAGCACCAGTGCGGCGAAAACTGCGACCGTCAGCAGCACGACGGTGGCGACGCGGCCCGCGCCAGCCAGCCGGCGGCGGGCCGGCTTTGTTGTCTGGTCGGTGCTTGCGGCCTGTTCACCGGCAACCTTCGTGCCGCTCTTTGAAGCGGACATTCTGCCGCTGGCCGGGAAGGTATCAAGCGCAGCCACTGGGCACCCCGCAGAGCTGCGTAGCGGTGAGGGGGATCGAGATGCTCACGGCTTGTCCTTTCACAGTGGCTGGAGCGGTGGAGGAGAGCTTGACTTCGAAACAGATGATGGTGGTTGCGCCCTTGGGGACTGCCGCCGTGGTGAGGCCGGCCGGGGAGAGCTGGGTATAGCCCGTGGTGGTGCTGCATTCGGCGGTCGTCGCCACGTTCTTGGCGCTAACGGTCAGGTATTGCGCCAGCGATCCCCCGCCCACGTTAGTGACTGTTGGGGCGCCGGCGGTGACGCTGATGCTGAACTGCCCACCGGCGTCGGAATTATTGGTGGCCGAAACGCTGGAGTGGACCGCGGCGCCCGGCGTCAGGGGCGCTAGGGGCGTGCCCGAGGTGGTCAGTGCAAGGGTGGCCGCCCCTCCGCCGGCCAGCGTCATGTTGGTGACCTGGCCGGAGGGCAGCCCCGTGAGGCTGACGTTGAATGATGCGGCGGATACGGATCCGGGAGCAGCGGAGGCATTGGCCGCCCACAGGGCGTACGAGCCCTGCACGGTCAGGAGTCCCAGGAGCACCGCCGCGGCGATCAACGCGGCGGCCCGCAAACTGCGCGGGATGCCCATGATTCCTCCTCCTGACCCTCTTCTGGTTATTGCCTCGGTGCGGATGCCGGCCACCCGCGAAGTAAAGTCCGCGGGTGGCCGGCAGTTCGCTAGGACAGGCCGGTCTGGGTGATCTGCTGCAGGGTGAACGCGACGTTGCCGAAGTTGTATGTCGCGCTGACGTCGGCGCGGCCCGTGGTGGTGGAGAGGAACTCGAAGGTGATGGTGGCTGTGACCGTCTTGGAGGTCGTCAGCGGGTTGGCAACGGTCACGCCGCCGACGGTCAGCACGGGGCCGGAGACAACGACGTTGGCCGGGGTGAATCCGTTGGCCGTGCCGGTGCCGGTGGCAGTGATGTCGGCAGCCATCTTGTTCCCCGTGAGGGTCACGTCCAGGACCTGGGTGTAGGTGAGCTTGTCACCCGGAACAACTTTGTAGGTTGCGATGTCGATCGTGGTGCCGGCGCGGTCTTTCCACACGCCGGCCGCGGACTTGGCGACGTTCAGGTCGCCGGCGATGACGGTGCCGGGCGCCGCGTTGTCCGATGCGTTCCAGGAGGCCAGCGTGCCGCCGCCGCCCAGCAGCAGTGCAGCGCCTACGGCGATGGCGGCGGTTCCCTTGATCAGTGCGCTGTTCTTCATGATGAGACCCTTCAAATTTTGTGGTGGCAGTTGTCTTGCTACCCAGAACAATGCCGCGCCTGGCTCAGGACTCGATGCCACAAAAGGTCAAGATTCACTCAAGAAAAAATTGCCCCGAAAACAAGGTCAAACAAAGGGAACCGCCCGGTGTCCGGACGGTTCCCCTGGTTGGGTGATTCTGGGGCTGGCTAGGCCGTCTCGTACACCGGGTAGTCGGTGTATCCCTTCGCGCCTTCGCCGTAGAACGTGGCCTGGTCGGGCTCGTTCAGGGGCAGGCCTTCGCGCCAGCGGCGGGCGAGGTCGGGATTGGCGATGGCCGGCCGGCCCACCACCACGGCGTCCGCGTGACCGTCTGCCACCAGCGCGACTGCCTCCTCGCGGGTGGTGACGAGCCCGAACCCGGTGTTGACCAGGAACGTGCCGTTGAAGCGGGCACGCAGATCCTGGACGAGTTCACCCGAGGGGTCGCTGTGCAGAATGCTCAGGTAGGCAAGGTTCAACGGAGCGATCGAGTTCACCAGCACTTCGTAGGTGGCCCGGACATCCGCAGCATCATTCTCGTCGATGCCTTGAACATTGTGCTCCGGCGAAATGCGGATGCCGACGCGGTTGGCTCCGAGCGCTTCGACGACCGCATTGACGGTCTCGATGACAAAGCGCGCGCGGTTTTCGGGCGAGCCGCCGTAGCTGTCCGTGCGCACATTGGCATTCGGCGCCAGGAATTCATGCAGGAGGTAGCCGTTGGCCGAATGCAGCTCGACCCCGTCGAACCCCGCTTCAATGGCATTGCGCGACGCCGTGACGATTTCCTGGAGGACTACCGGCAGTTCATCCGTAGAGAGCTCGTGCGGCACCGGGTATGCCTGCTTGCCGGTGTATGTGCGGGTTTCGCCCTCGACGGCGATGGCGCTCGGCGCAACGATGCGGTGGCCGCCCGTGATGTCCTCGTGGGAGACACGGCCGCCGTGCATGATCTGCGCGAAAATCCGTCCGCCCTCTGCGTGGACTGCGTCCGTGACGTTCTTCCAGCCGGCGATCTGCTCAGGGGTGACAATGCCGGGCTGTCCCGGGTAGGAGCGGCCTGCGGGGCTGGGGTACGTGCCCTCACTGACAATGAGGCCGAGGGTGGCCCGCTGGCGGTAGTGCTCCGCCACGAGCGGTCCCGGTACGCCTTCCCTGCCCGAGCGGAGGCGGGTGAGCGGTGCCATGACAAGGCGGTTGGGCAGTTCGAGCTCACCGAGGGACAGCGGAGAAAACAGCATGCGTGGTTCCTTTCAGAATGCATTGGGTTCAGTCGGTGCAACTGCCGCGCGCGTGCAAGTATTCCGGGTGTGACGCAGGTCATGGGATCGCGGCGCCCAAAGCACTCCGAGCACAGCGACGTCGGCCCCCAGTCGGGTGCCGCCGTCGTCGTCCGCTTCGTAGGTCCGTTGCTCCAGTGCCCTATCCGCATCTGGTTCTTGGGTTTTTGGTGTGGTTCGGGTCGTTTACCTGTTGCCTGGGCCAGCTCCCGGACACCCTTGGCCGCGGGGGTTGGCGATGCAGTCGTCCGCATAGTTCCGCGTGACGGAACGCCACACACTTACCGTATGTGGAGCCGAACTGAACTGGCCTTGGTTGGGGATGGGAAGGGCTGGCCCGCCGTTCACTGAATATGTGCCCTGGAAGTACGTGGTGAGCACAACGCTGAAGTCACCCGTCGCAGCGTAGGCGTGGCTGGTGCGCGTCTTCTCACCCCAGCGATCCTGAGGAAGGGGCCCACCCATGGTGGTTGTCGGGCCCAGCGAGGCGCCGTCGCCGTAGTCCCAGCGGTACTGGACTGGCTTGGCCACAATTCCGACGCTTTGGCCCAGCATGTTCACACTGAAGGATTGTTCCGAGGCCTCCGCGTAGAAGTTCGTCTCAGCACCGCGAAGAGTATGCGGGCTTGGCTGCACGCCGGCAGTTCCCGCTTTAACGGGTAGCTGCTCGAACTTTGACTGAATCTGCGCCGCAATCCTCCCCAAGACGTCGCTCGGGTCTTCCGTGTAGACGCAGCGATCAGGACGAATCTGGCTCCAGACTGGCGGCCGAAAAGCCTTCAAGGAGGAATACCAACGAACGGGACGGCCATTTTTCCCGTCCGTGCATTCTACCGCCGCATTCAGGCAGCCGACATCGAAATTATTCCGGCCGTCATCCAGACAGAGGTACTCAAATTTGTAGGCGTTGGGGTCTTCTTCCAATGCCCCAGGAGAATCGACCCAAACGTGGTGATCCGAGTCGAAGTGCCAGATACCCACGCCATCGTCTGTCCAAGAAACATCTGTGTCAGCTGCAAATGATTGTTCCGGCACTATTCCGACAATAGTTCCGACCAACACAAGCGAAAATAAGACTCTGAACCAATTGCGTTTACCCCGGTCGCGCATGATTTCAGCCGCCAAGCCTGTCGACGTTGTTTGCCTTCCAACGACCGTCCACGTATTTCGCAATCATGAGGTCCCCCAGCATGGGCGACTCGGTTACGGTCTGACCCACTGTTCCGTCAGCCTGCCTTAAGGAACCGGCAGACTGCTGCGACTGCATCGCCACTTGATATTCACCCGAACTTGTTCTCACAAACGCCGACTGAACTGCACGAACTTGGATACCAGCACCTACAATCCATTTGCCATCCTTGTTCCACTTCTCAATCCCCGGGAAAATCTTGCTACAGAGGGCGCATGACGGCCCAGTTATGCCCCTGACTGGCTTCAGATTTCCCGTCTCAAGAGCGTAATTGAGCAGCGCGTACCAGTACTTCGCGAACGCTTCCACGCCCTCTTTCGAATTCTTGTCCGCCAACGCTGGCTTCACTGGAACCGGCACGTTCTGCGCCTTGCCCTTAGCATCTGCGGGCTTATACACGGGCCTCGGGGTGGGAGTAGGAGTGGCGCTCGGCGTGGGTGTAGCCGAGGCCGAGGGCGTGGTCCCGCCGCTCGAACCATTTTTAGGGTCTTCACCATTGCTGCAACTGCTGAGCGCCAGAACGGAAGCGGCGAGGACGGATATCGCGGAGAGGCGCAGACGCCCGGAACTGAAGGTACGAGAAGTCATGCGCTAATCCCCCCGGATAGGTTTCAAGACATCTGTTTCCGAACAATGGTTAAAGGGTAGCCGAGGCTACACTTTCGAGCTCAAAGTTATCCACAGCCAGCAAACCCTTTCGTTCTACCACCTGCCGGCCAGCGCCGAAAGTCAAAGCCGCCGCTCCGAGCGAGAAAAACTCCGCAAGGCACCGTGAGAACACCGCACAAAAAAACGGGCCCGATGCACTTTGCCACCGGACCCGTCAATACCGCAGAGGCCAACAAAACAGGCCCCGTATTCCTTAGCGCTGAGCCGGCAGCACCAGCTCCCCCGACTTATCGGCCGACAAGGCGAGCGAAGAAACATACTGGGGTTCGCCGTCGGGTCCGTCCTGGGCGGAGCGGATCATGTCCGGACGTTCGAATTCGATTCCACTCACGTGGCAGAGGAGCTTGGCGTCGCTCGGGTTGCCGTCGGCGTCGAACATCGGCAGGTCAATCCCGTCGTCGGTGCGCCGAAGGTAGTAGCGCCCCTTGGTCAGGACAGCCAGCACCGGAGGCAACACCAAGGCAAGCCCCACGGCGAAGATCGGCGAATAGGGCTGGATGCCCGCTCCGAACGCCCCAAAGAACACGGCAATCGAAATCCCTGCGGAGACCAGCATGGACACGAAGCCCACCGGGTTCACGGCATACAGCATGCCGCGCCGGAACTCGGGGGTCTTCGGCGAGATCTTCAGCAGGTACTTGTTGATCGCAATGTCCGACGCAACCGTGACCACCCAGGCCATGGCGCAGTTGGCGTAGAAGCCCAGAATGGTGTTGAGGAAGCTGAACATGTTTGCTTCCATCAGGACCAGCGCAATCAGCAGGTTCACCACCACGAAGACCATACGGCCCGGGTAGGTCTTGGTGACCCTGGTGAAGCTGTTGGTCCATGCCAGCGAGCCGGAGTAGGCATTGGTTACGTTGATCTTGATCTGGGAAATGACCACCAGCACCACCGCCAACGTCATGGCCAGCCATCCCGGCATCATTTCCTGATAAACGCCGAGGAACTGGTGCACGGGTTCGTTGGCCGTCGCGGAGGCGGCCGGATCAAGCTTGGCGATCAGGTAGACGGCGATGAACATGCCGACGATCTGCTTCACTGCTCCGAACATGACCCATCCCGGCCCGGCGAGGATCACGGCCCTCCACCACGCGCCCTTGTTCTCGGCGGTCTTGGGCGGCATGAAGCGCAGATAGTCAATCTGTTCGGCAATCTGCGCCATCAAGGACAGGCAGACGCCAGCCGCCAGCATCACGGACGCCAGGCTGGTGCCCTCGGCGCCGGAATCTCCCGTGAACGCGAAGAAGTCATCGATGCTGCCGGGGTGGGACACCAGCAGGTATCCCACCGGCACCACCATGAGAAGCAGCCACAGCGGAGTGGTCCACACCTGCAGCTTGGCCAGGGTGTTCATCCCGTAGATCACGAGCGGGATGATGATGACCGTGGAGGCGGCATATCCCAGCCACTGCGGGACGCCGAGTCCCAGCTCCAGCCCCTGGGCCATGATGGACCCTTCCAGGGCAAAGAAAATGAAGGTGAACGTCGCGAAGATGACGTTGGTGACCACGGAGCCGTAGTAACCGAAGCCCGAGCCTCGCGTGATGAGGTCAAGGTCGATGTTGTACCGCGCAGCGTAGTAAGCCAGCGGAAAGCCCGTGGCGAAAATAATCACGGCAGCCACGAGAATGCCGAAGATCGCATTGACCGTGCCGTAGGCGATCCCGATATTCGCCCCGATCGAGAAATCGGCCAGGTAGGCGATGCCGCCCAGTGCGCTGGTTGCCACCACCCCGGCGCTCCACTTGCGGTAGGAGCGCGGCGCGAACCTCAGCGTGTAGTCCTCCAGGCTTTCCTTGGTGGCGCTTAAAGCATCGGCGTTGCCCGCCGTCGAGCTGCCGGTCGGACCGCGTCCGACGGCGGTGTCGCCGCCCGCCGTCGGCTCCAGCAGTTCGGTGTCCTTCAGATCATTGGTCATCAGTCATCGCTTTCGTCGCCAGTTGGTCCTTGCTGACGCTAGTCACCGCGTGAGACGGACCCGTCACGGGGCCATTACAAAGGTGTTAAAGATCCAAGGCTTTCCTCCGCGGGCTCCGCCGGCGGGGTATCCCAAACTCAGGACGGTGGCGGATTCACGTCCACGGCTGGGAAAATTTCCTCATATCCCTATCGTTTTTCTACAAGACGTAGAAGAATGGAGCCATGATGTTCAACCACGCAGACGGCGACCCCATCCTGATCCTCGACGACGAACAATGCTGGCAGCTGCTGGAGGGCACCAAGCACGGCCGCCTCGTGGTCACTGTTGCGGGTGAACCCGATATTTTCCCGGTCAACTATGTGACGAGCCGCCGGAAGCTGTACTTCCGCACTGCGCCCGGCAACAAGCTGGCCCAAGTGACCATCAACGACCACGTCCTCTTCGAAACGGACGGCATCATGTCAGACCAGGCGTGGTCCGTGGTCCTCCGCGGCACGGCACGGGTTCTGAGCAAGTCCGCAGAAATTGCGGAGGCGGAGGCCCTCGGACTCGCGTCATGGGTCCCCACGCTCAAGGACTTCTACGTGGAGATCGATCCAGGATCGGTCAGCGGCCGGCACTTCGAATTTGGGGAACAGCCCGAACGGGAAATCTAGCAAGCCGCAGCAAGCCTAGACTTGAAGCATGGCGGACCGGCTGACACCTGAGCAGCGCAGCTGGAACATGTCCCGGATCAGGGGCAAGAACACCAAGCCCGAATTACTGGTGCGCAGCCTCCTGCATGCCAAAGGCTACCGCTACCGCCTGCACGGTGCCTCCCGCGGCACCAAGTTGCCGGGGAACCCCGATCTTGTCTTCGCCGCCAGGCGCAAGGTCATCTTCGTCAACGGCTGCTTCTGGCACTTCCACGACTGCAAGGCCGGCCAGCACTCCCCCAAAGCCAACGCGGAATTCTGGGAGGCGAAGCGGACAAAGACCAGGAACCGCGACGCCGATCAGCGCCGTCAGCTCGAAAGCGCCGGTTGGGAGGTGCTCACCGTGTGGGAGTGCGAGCTGCGGGACGCATCAGCCCTGGAGCGGCAACTCGAGCAATTCCTCGCTAGCGACTGAACGCACCGAGGCCGGCGTGGTCAGTGTTCAGCGGGGGCGAGCCTGTAGCCGACGCCGCGGACGGTCTGGAGCCAACGCGGGCTCTGCGCGGAGTCACCGAGTTTCTTGCGCAGGTTGCCCATGTGCACTTCGACGGATCGTTCGTCGGCCTCGCTGATGTAGCTTCCGACGTCGTACGGTTCGTCCCGCAGGCGGCGCACCAGGTCCGCTTTGGTACGGACCATGCGGCCGGCCTCCAGGAGGGCATGCAGCAGGTCGAACTCGGTGCGCGTCAGGCTAAGCTCCTTGCCATCCACGGTCACGGTGCGGGAGTCGTAGCTCAGGTCCAGCCCGTTGTGGCTGAAGAGGCTCTCATCACTGGCCGCAGCGGAGGGTGCGCCGGTCTCTTCGGCGAGATCCGGCGTCGAACGCGGGCGTCGCATCATGGCCGCGACGCGGGCGCGCAGCTCCCGGGGACGGAAGGGTTTGGTGAGGTAGTCGTCCGCGCCGGACTCGAGACCGATCAGGGTATCCAGTTCCTCCGCGCGGGCGGTGAGCATGACGATGTACGCGTCGGAGAACTGACGGATCTGCCGTGCCACCTCGAACCCGTCAATGTCGGGCAGGCCGAGGTCCAGCGTGATGACCGCGGGGTCCAGCTCCTTGGCGGCCAGAACGCCTTCGGCTCCGCTGCTCGCAGCGGTCACGTCAAAACCGGCTTGCGTCAGTACAACGCGCACCAGTTCGCGAATATCGTGATCATCTTCAATGACCAGTCCCACGCGTGCATCACCCATCGCAGCCCCCTCAGCCCGCTACATCCCGTCTGCAGTATAGCTCCCGCCCAGTATCCTGCAGGTATGCGTTTCTTCGGCCCCGCCCTATCGGACAAGCACCCATGAGCAGTCCAACGTGGAAGGACGCTTCCGGCAGAATCCTTCTCTTCCGGCGGCCGTTCCATAAGTACTCCCTGCGGGGCCGCGTAACGCTAAGCCAGATGCCGCTCTCGGTAACGGCTGGTATCACCGCGTTCCTGATTTTGGCTTTCTTCCCAGAGACGCTCATGAATCCGTTATTCATCAGCTTCTTGTTGTCGCAGGGGATCATTCTGCTGCTTTGTTACGCCGTGCCGTGGGACAAGCTGCCGTACCCGGCGTTCCTGGTGCTTCCGATCCTGGACCTGGTCTCGATCGCGCTCGGCAGGGAGGGCGGCCAGGACAGCCTGACCGGAATCAGCCTCATGGCTGTCTTCCCGGTGATCTGGCTATGCGCCTCAGGGGTATTTCCCAAAACCGCGGTGGGGATTTCCTTTTGCGGCCCATTGGCCATCATTTGGGTGCCGCTGATGATCCGTGGGGATGTGACGGGACAGGACCTGGCCAGGTCCTTCCTCCTTCCGGTCATGATGCTGGGGATCGGCGTTTCGGTGACGGTGATGACCCTCAGCATGGTCCGGCAGCAGCGCGATCTGGAGGAAAAGGACGCCCAGCTGCGCGGGGTGCTCGATGACAGCAAGGGCCAGGAGCGGCTGCTTAACACCGTGCTGGATACAGTGCACCTGGGCGTGCTCGCCGTGGATGCCGACGGCAATGACATCCTGATGAACCGAAAGCAGCGTGCCCATCACAAGCTGGCGACTCCAGCCGGCAACGCCGATCCCAATGAATCCGAGCTTCTGGTCTTCGCGGCCGACCGCAGCACGCTTGTTCCCGTGGAGCAGCGGCCCGTCCGGCGTGCCATCCTGGGCGAGGAGTTCACCGATTACCTCGTCTGGCTCGGCCACGGCAGCGAGCAGCGAGCCATCACGACGAGCGCCAGGCCCATGAGGGACCAGGACGGGAACTTCGCGGGTTCGGTCATCGTGTTCAGCGACGTCACCGAACTCGTGAATGCCCTGGCGGCCAAGGACGACTTCGTCTCCAACGTCTCCCACGAGTTCCGGACCCCGCTGACCTCGATCCTGGGCTACGTGGAACTCATGCTGGATGACGACGACGACCTGACGGAGTACCAGCGCGGGCCGCTCGAGATCATCCACCGGAACTCGGAGCGGCTCCTCACCCTGGTTTCGGATCTCCTGTCCAGCAGGAACGGACAGTTGATCGTCAGCCCCCTGGCCGTGAACGTGGCGGACCTGGTCCGGGCCAGCGTCACAGCCGCACTGCCGCGGGCCGCCGTTTCGGGCATCCGGCTGATGGCGGACGCCCCCGACAGGGTGGCCGCCCACGTCGATCCGGCCCGTATTTCCCAGGTGCTGGATAACCTGGTGTCGAATGCCATCAAGTACTCGCCGGACGGCGGTGACGTGATGGTTTCGCTGAGGTCCGAGGACGGGCACGTGGTCTGCAGCGTCAGCGACACCGGGATGGGGATGAGTGAACAGGACCAGGAGGAGGTCTTCGCCAAATTCTTCCGCTCGGCCGCTGTCCGCAATTCCGCGATTCCCGGGGTGGGGTTGGGACTGTCCATCAGCAAGGCCATCGTGGAAGCCCACGGCGGCAGCGTTTCGCTCCACAGCGAAGTAGGGGAAGGCACCACTTTCACTTTTGCGGTGCCGGCCTAGCGGTGCCGACTGAACCAGTGGTGCCGACCTGAACCAGCGGTGCCGACGGGCTGCCTTCGGTCAGGCCCGGTGGTGCTCGATCAGCCATCCGGCGAGCTGGCGCGCCCGCGTGGCTGCCTCAAGGTCGCCTTCGGCGGCGGAGATGATGGAGCCCTTCATCAGGATGTGCCATGACCGGGAGAAATCCTCGGTGCGCTCGAGACCGGCCTCGTCCGCAAGCTGCTTCACGTGGCCGCGGATCTTTGCGAGGTAATCGATGCTCGCCCGGCCCAGCGGATGCGTGGAGCCCATTTCCAGGAGCACGTTGATAAAGGAGCACGCCTCGAAGTCGGTGCGGCGGAACCAATCGGAGAAAACATCGAAGATCGAAAGCAATTGCTGCTCGGGCGTGTCCGCCCGGCGCCGCGCTTCGCCCACAATTGCATTGACCGTCCACACGCGGTCGCGCTGCTCGAGGAAAGCCAGCACCAACTCGTCCTTGGAGGCGAAGTGGCGGTAGAAGGTGGCCTTGGCGACGCCTGAACGACTGATGAGTTCATTGATGCCGACGTCGCGGACGCCTCGGCGCGCAAAGAGATCATAGGCCGCGTTGACGATCCGTTCCCGCATCCCGGCTGCACCGGCCGTGGCCGCACCGGGCGCATCGGAACCCGAGACCGTGGGAACCAAAGCCGGGGCATCTATGCCTGCGGCATCCAATCCAGCGGCACCGGCCAGGGAAGCGTCGGTTTCCGGGCCGGACTGTAGCCCGCCGGAAGGAAAAATTCCGGCGCGCGGTGATCCTGAACTGGATGAATCGGCCATTGCTAATATCCTATCGCAAAGGCGAGACAGACTTGTCTGTCCTGCGATATGGTTTTCAAAGGTCATCTGTCCTTTTTGGACCCTCGAATTTGGCGGGCCGCGAAGTCGACGCATCGAGAACTGAATTATCAAGAACGTGACGCATCATTTATGCGGGAAAAGCCGCACGTGAATTGCCAGATGGTCAGGGAGAGTGACATGTCGCAGCAATTGATCCCGGTGGAACTGCGGTACTTCTCCGACTTGCCGGCTATGCCCCCGACGGTCTGCGCCGCACACGACCCGGACCTGGTCCCGCTCCGGCGGCAGGTCATGGGAATCATTTGGTCGATTCTCGGCGATCCCGCCCCGGAAGGCGCCTGCATCCGAAGCCGGCTGCGTGAGTGCCTCGCCCAAAACGCCGGCCGCCCCGAGAAAGCCCTCCTGGATCACCTGCTGTCCCTGCACGGCCGGCCCGAGGACGATCAAGCAGAATTCCCCTAGCGCGTGATGCTCGCCTGCCGCACCACTTCTCCCCAGGACTGCTCAGCCAAATCAGTTATTGCGGCCAGAATCTCCGACGGCGGCAGGGACAGGTCCAGCGGAAACTCCACGATGTCGATATCCGTGTTGAGGATCCGCCTTAGCTTTATTTCCCCGGCCCCGGCATAAATCAGCCAGGCTGTGGGCACGCGAAGTGCGGTGCAGTAGGCCAGCATCTGGAAATGGTCCGCCGACAGCGATGCGCCATGGTCCGAACGGGCCCTGTACTGCGCGTCGTACACCACCACGGGCCGGCCGCCCAGCAGGTGCACAGCATCGGGCCGCACCGTCAGCCGGTCCGAATCCCGGACGGCCTCGTTCAGCATGGCGTCGAACTGCAGCCTCATTTCACCCGGAAAGGCCGTCATGGCCTGCCGCAGCGCCGCACCGACGAAGTCCTCGAAGACCTTGCCCATGTCCACCACGAAGGATGCTGTCTGGTGCCGGCCCTCCCCTGCCTCGGCGGAAGAGTTGCGGAGGATCACCTCGGCCAGCCGGAGCGCCGCGTGGTACCGGGTGTTCATTCTGCTGGGCCGCCACGGCGGCAGTGGAGCGCCGGACTGAAGCCGGGTGGCGGCGTCGAGCTTTCCCTTGAGCTGCCGCAGCCGGCTGAGCACGTCGGGCCGTACCCCGGGGACACGGGACATGCGTTCCAGGCCGGCACGCAGGATCCGGTTCTCCGCGATGTCCTCGGTGAATTCGTCGTAGGACACCTCCAACGGCACCAGCATGCCTGGCCGCCGCGAAATCTGGTCCGAGATGCGGATCCGGCCCTTCACCGTCCTCAGGGATTCGTCCACGGTGAGGTAGCCCTGCAGCACGCCGCGCTGCAGGGCACGCTCGGCGAGCTGCGCGAGGGATGACGCCAGCGCGCTCCACAGCTCGGTGTCCTCGGCGGCGGCGACGGGATCGTCGCGGAACCCCTGGTCGCCGGCGAAGCTGAGGAGGAAGAGCAGCCTGCTGAGCCCCAGCCTCCCCTTGGGCCGCACATCGAGCTGCACCAGCGGCGTCCGCACGGATCCCACCATGCCCACCGGCTCGATACGATAGAGGCCCATGCCCATGGGCGAGGCCTTCGCCAGTCCGCTCGCGTTCAGGAACGCCGCGCTGGCAGCATCCAGCTTTTCCACCACGCCGCCGGACAGCTCGTCCACCACGATGTGCCGCGGCGCGGTTGCCTGGCCGCGGCCGGCTGCGGGACTAGCGATCCGCAAGGCGTCCCAGCAGCTGGTCCAGCCCGAAGCGTTCTTCCAGCTGCGCGCGGTTCAGCTGCCCGTGATAGTGCTCCTCGAGCAGCGGCATGAGCTCGTACTTCCAGATCCGGCGCAGCCCTGCAGGGGTCTGGGCGGCCTTCTTCATGAAGTAGGACGGCCCGATCATGAGGTCGCGGTCCCACTCGTCGATCGCATCGTTGAGAGCGTCCAGCAGCAGGGCCGGGGTGGTGTCCAGCTGCCGTGCCTCCAGGAACCTCAGCAGCGACCCCTTCACCGGCTCGGTCTTGGGATGCAGCTCAATGAACGCGAAGCGGCGGCGGATGGCGGCGTCCATCATGGCGATGGAGCGATCTGCGGTGTTCATGGTGCCGATGATGTACAGGTTGTCCGGGAGCGTAAACGGCTCGTTAGGGCTGTACTGCAGGTAGATGCGGTCGTCGCGGTATTCCAGCAGGAAGTACAGTTCGCCGAACACCTTGGCCAGGTTGGCGCGGTTCATCTCGTCGATGATGAGGAAGAACGGCTTGGACTCGTTGCCGGGCTTCGCAGCTTCCTCGGCCAGCCGGCGCAGCGGTCCGGCGACCAGTTTGAACGACACCTGGCCCTCATCGGTTTTGTCCGGCCGGTAGCCTTCGAAAAAGTCCTCGTACGCGTAGGAGGGGTGGAACTGCACCAGTTTCACGCGCTCGTCGGTGCTGTCCTGGGCGAGCTCGGCCGCCAGGTGCTTGGCGAGGTAGGTCTTGCCGGTTCCCGGCGGGCCGTAGAGGACCAGCTGGCGGTTTTCCTCCAGCAATTCGGCGATCTCCTGCAGCGGGTCCAGGTCCATGTGGAGCGAGTCCGCGAACTCTTGCGTCAGCGGACGGAACCCGTCCTGGACGGAAAGGGCGACGGCGGCCGGCTCGGTGCCGCCGTCGGGCTCCGTTTCCGCCTCGGCGGGCACCAGCGCCTGCAGCGCCTGCACCACGCGGGTCACGTCGACGACGATGCCGGCGGTGGCGAGCTGGCGCTGGACGTGGCGCGGCAGGTCGGCGGTGGCGTGGGCCTCGTCGAACCAGCGGACCTTGCGGCGCATCCGGCGGTTGTCCTCGTTGTGGTCCGGCTCGCCCAGGACGACGCCGATCCGGACTGCCCCTGAGCTCTGGTAGAGCGCCAGGTCGCCCGGCTTCATGACGGTCAGGAAAGCGAAGACCGCCGTCTTCGTGTCCTCCCGCTCCACGTAGCCGAGGTGCTTGTAGTCCTCGTCCACCGCGTGCTGGACCAGCCCAGCGGTGACGCCGGCGTCCAGCAGGCGGAGGTGTTCGACGCCGAGGGTGACCTTCTCCTCGTCCTGCCAGGCGGTGAGGAGTTCGGCGTTGTCGTGATGGGTGCGCAGCAGCCAGGCCCGGCGGCCCGGGTCCCCCACCTTCCGCCACTGGCTCACCAGCTGCCGGGAGTACCAGTCGATGCGCTGGCCTGCCTGCTCATCCAGGTGCAGGCGGATGCGGCGGATGTCGGCCGTGACTTCCTCGTCGCTGTCTCCCTTGGCACCGCCCACGAGGGAGGCGAAGGCGTCCCGGATCTCCTGGCGTTCGACGTCAGCCACCACGGGTTCGAAGTAGCTGGGCCACGCCAGGTATTCGACGCTCCGCCGGATGGCCGGCTGGTCCTCCGGCGTGCCCGCGGCCAGCACATGGAAGGCCAGCGGATCCTTGAGCGCCTTGTTGATGGCAGGGGCGGGCTGCTGGTCCACGTGCTGCACAAACCGGCACAGCCACTTCAGGTGGTCCCAGATGGTCCAGTTGAACTCGGCCGTCCGGTCCCGGATAACGCCGTGGTCGGTCATGCCCTGGTAGAGCTCGTCCGGAAGCTTGAGCGCGGGCTCCAGCCAGGACGCGGCTTCGGCAACCCTGGCCCGCTTGACCTTGAGCGATTTCACCTCGTGCGCCAGCGGCAGCGACTGCAGGAACAACAGTTCCACGGCCAGCAGCTTCGCCGCGCGGGAGGCGTCCTCAAGGTTGTGCCGCAGGTTGGTCATCATGGGCGCCTTGGCGTCGGCCACTCCCCGCTGCAGCCGTTCCAGGACCTCCGCGGCGGCGTCCGACGTCCACGTCTGCGTGCGCCCGTCCATGGCCGAGGGCTTGCCCTGGAGCCCGGCCCCGAGCACGAACCATGCTGCGTCTTCGATTTCTTTGGAGATTCCGAGGGCACGGGGCAGGGGAGGCTTCGTGGCGGGGGTCATGCCTCCAAATTTACAGGCTTAAGCTGAACGCCAGCACCACGCCGGCCGGGAAAGCTACCTCCGGGTAGCCTCTGGCAGGGGCTTCCGGCCGAACGCGAAGTAGCTGCCGGGGCCGATGAAGTTGATCAGCGTGACCATCCGCCAGACGGCTTTCGAGCCGCGGATCTGTTCCGCGGGCCGGCGTGAGATGTCCCGCTGGGCGGCCGCGAGGAATGCCAGCTGCAGCACGCCCACAATCACCGTCCCAATGCGCGCGGCCGGAGGCATGTCCTTCCAGGATGTCTTCTTCTTTTTCACAGCTGCGGCTCCCTTTCCACGGTTAAGGCTCCCTGCGTTCGGTGAAGGGCTCCAGCCGCTGCTTCTGCTCCGGCGTCAGCCTCAGGACCCTTCCGCTGGCTTCATCAACGAAGGCGAGATGACTTGAGGCCTTCACACAATCGTCGCGAGTTACGGGGTCCTGCACAAGGTAGTGAATGTCGAAACTGGCACCCTTGACGGCACCGATCCACACCTGGACCACCGCGGGGACGTTCCGGTACTCAAGCGTCTTCACGTACCGGATGCGGTGGTCCACGATGAGCGCCATGGTGCCCGCGGGAACATCGTTGAATAGGGAGACGTGCGGTTCAACGCCGGGCAGTCCGGCGCCGCGCGGCGGACCGAAGGCGCCGATGCGGGCTTCCTCCAGCATGCGGACAATCTGCACGTTGTTGATGTGCCCGTAGGCGTCCATGTCGCCCCAGCGCATCGGGACGAGCACCTCGATGCGCCGGGGGTCGGGGCTTCCGGATCCGGCCGCGCTCAGCTGTGCACCGCCGTCGAGTCGTCCACGGGCGTTTCCTCAGCATCCGCGCCGGCGAACTGGGACATGTACAGCCGGTAGTAGGCGCCTTCGGACGCCAGGAGGGCCTGGTGGTTGCCCTGCTCCACGATCTTGCCGTTCTCCATCACCAGGATGGTGTCGGCATCGCGGATGGTGGAGAGCCGGTGGGCGATGACAAAGCTGGTCCGGTCGGTGCGCAGCGCCGCCATGGCCTTTTGCACCAGGAGTTCGGTGCGGGTGTCCACGGAGCTCGTTGCCTCGTCCAGGATCAGCAGTGACGGGTTGGCCACGAAGGCCCGGGCGATGGTGATGAGCTGCTTTTCGCCGGCACTGACGTTGTTGCCCTCTTCGTCGATGACGGTGTCGTAGCCGTCCGGAAGCGCCCGGACGAAGCGGTCCACGAACGTGGCCCTGGCCGCCGCCATGATCTGGTCCTCGGTGGCGTCGAGCTTGCCGTACCGGATGTTGTCGTAGATGGAGCCGCCGAACAGCCATGCATCCTGCAGCACCATGCCCACCTTCGAACGGAGCTCGGCCCTGCTCAGGTGTGTGACGTCCACGCCGTCCAGCGTGATGGAACCGGAGTTGAGCTCGTAGAAGCGCATGACGAGGTTCACCAGGGTGGTCTTGCCGGCGCCCGTGGGCCCGACGATGGCCACGGTGTGCCCGGGCTCGGCCGTGAAGGACAGGTGCTCGATGAGCGGCTTGTCCTCGGTGTAGCTGAAGGTGACGTTCCGGAATTCCACGTGCCCGTCGGTCTTGGCCGGCAGGTGCTCGGTGGCGGTCTCGGGGTCCTGCTCGTCCGCGTCCAGGAACTCGAACACGCGCTCGGCCGAGGCCACGCCGGACTGCAGCATGTTGGCCATGCCCGCCATCTGGCCCAGCGGCTGGGTGAACTCGCGCGAGTACTGGATGAACGCCGTGGCGTCGCCCAGGCTCATGCTGCCGGAGGCAACGCGCAGGCCGCCCACCACGGCGATGCCGACGTAGCTCAGGTAGGAAACGAACTGCATGACCGGGAAGATGATGCCGGAGACGAACTGGGCGCCGAAGCTGGCCTTGTACAGGGCCTCGTTCCGCTCCTCGAAGCGCTCCAGCATGTCGGCGTCGCGGCCGAAGACCCGCACCAGGTCGTGGCCCGAGAAGGACTCCTCGATCTGGCCGTTGAGCTCGCCCGTGTTCTTCCATTGCGCGGCGAACAGCTTCTGGCTGCGCGCGCCGATCATGCCGGCGGCCACGCCGGACAGCGGCAGTGCGATCAGGGCGATAAGGGCCAACTGCCACGAGACGATGAACATCATGATGACAATGCCTAGGACCGTGAGCACCGAGCTGATCAGCTGGGCGAAAGCCTGCTGCAGCGCCTGCTGGACGTTGTCGACGTCGTTCGTGACCCTGGACAGGACATCGCCGCGCTGGCGGGTGTCGAAGTAGTTCAGCGGAAGCCGGTTGAGCTTCTTTTCGGTGTCGTCGCGGAGCTGGCGGATGACCTTCATGACAATCCGGTTCAGCACGTAACCCTGTAGCCACAGGAAGATGTTGGCCACGAAGTACATGAGCAGCACTGCGGAAATCAGGACGGTCAGCTTCTGGAAGTCGATTCCGGTGCCGGGGACGAGCTCCATCCGGGAGATCATGTCGGCGAAGTTGTCCTGGCCCTGCGCCCGCAGGCCCTCGACGAACTGCTCCTTGCTGGCTCCGCCGGGGAGCTGCTTGCCTACGACGCCGCCGAAGATGACGTCCATGGCCTGGCCGAGCACCTTGGGCGCGATGACGTTAAGAACCACGGACACGATGACCATGGCCACCACGACGTAGATGCCCGCGGCCTCGGGCTTCAGCAGCCTCAGGAGCCGCTTGGCGGAGGGCCAGAAGTTCTGGGCCTTCTTCGCCGGCATCGCGCCGAACATGCCGCCGTCCGCCTCGGAAGGCTTGTACTCCTCCTCGACGAAGTCGTCGTCCTCCAGCTCCGTGGCGTCCGTGGCCGGCTGCTCCGCGAGTGATGCTTTATCCAGGCGTGCGCCCTTCTTGTCGGCCGTCATGCCACTTCCTCCACGCTCAGCTGGGACTCAACAATTTCCTGGTAGGTGGGCGATGTTTCCAGCAGTTCATCGTGCGTGCCGCGGTCCACGATCCTGCCGTTGTCCAGGACCAGGATCTGGTCCGCGTCAGTAATGGTGGAAATCCGCTGCGCCACGATGATCACCGTGGCGTCGGCCGTGGTGGGCTTCAGGGCTGCGCGGAGCCGGGCGTCGGTGGCGACGTCCAGGGCCGAGAATGAGTCGTCGAAGAGGTAGACCCTGGGTTTTGTCACCAGAGCCCGGGCGATGCACAGGCGCTGGCGCTGTCCGCCGGAGACGTTGGTGCCGCCCTGGGCGATCCGGGACGCGAGGCCGTTTTTCTTGTCCCGGACGAATCCGTCGCCCTGCGCCACGTGCAGGGCGTCCCAGAGTTCCTCGTCGGTTGCCTCGGTTTTGCCGAAGCGCAGGTTGTGCTCGATGGTTCCGGAGAAAAGGTAGGGCCGCTGCGGTACGAGGGCCACGCGTCTGGTGATCTCGGCCCGGTCCAGCTTGCTGACGGAGACGCCGTCGAGCAGCACCTCGCCTTCGGCGATGTCGTACAGCCGGGGCAGCAGGGACAGCAGCGAGGATTTTCCCGCGCCCGTGGAGCCGATAATCGCCACGGTCTCCCCCGGGCGGGCGGTGAAGCTGATGTTGCTCAGGACGGGGGCTTCCGCCCCGGGATAGGCGAACGTGACGTTCCGGTATTCCACGACGCCTTCCAGTGCCGCGGGCGTCTCCGGGTGTTCGGGGTCATGGATGGAGGGCTCGACGTCGAGCACCTCGCCGATGCGGTCCGCGCACACCGACGCGCGGGGAATCATCATGGCCATGAACGTGCCCATCATGACGGCCATGAGGATCTGGAGCAGGTACTGCAGGAAGGCCGTCAGGGAGCCGACCTGCATGTCGCCGGAGTCCACCCGCTGGCCACCGAACCACAGCACGGCTGCCGTGGAGAGGTGGAGGATCATGCCGATGGCCGGGAACATGAGGACGAACAGCGCTCCGATCTTCAGGGAGACGTCCGTCAGTTCCTTGTTGGCCTCGCCGAAACGCTCGGTTTCGTAGGGCTCCCGGACGAAGGCCCGGACCACGCGGATGCCGATGATCTGCTCGCGCAGGACCTCGTTGATGCGGTCGATCTTCTTCTGCATGGACCGGAACAGCGGCATCAGGCGGACCACGATGTAGCCGACGACGACGATGAGCACCGGCACCGAGACCCACACCAGCCAGGACAGGCTGATGTCCTCCCGGAGGGCCATGATGATGCCGCCGATGCACATGATGGGGGTGGAGACCATGAAGTTCAGACCCATGAGCACCAGCATCTGCACCTGCTGGACGTCGTTGGTGCCGCGGGTGATCAGCGTGGGTGCACCGAACGTGTTGACGTCCTTGGCGGAGAAGCTGGTCACCTTGCGGAAAACGCCGCGGCGCAGGTCGCGCCCCACGGCCATGGCCGTCTTGGAGCCGAAGTACACACCAGCGATGGCGGCGCCCACCTGGATGAACGCCACCACGAGCATGACGCCGCCCGTCCGCCAGATAAAGTCGGTATCGCCGCGGGAAACGCCTTCGTCAATGATTTGGGCATTAAGGCTTGGCAGGTACAGGGCCGCGATGGTGGACGCCAATTGAAAAACAATAACGGCCAATATGTACGGCATATACGGTTTGGAATAGCGCCGTATGAGGGTGACGAGCATGCTCACGTATCCTTTGGGAGAGAGCGCGAATTGGTACTGGAAGTAATATCAGCCCGGTCTGACATCCTAGGCCTTCCCACTCTACGAAATCCGTTGCCCGTGCGAAACATCGGCAGGCGAAGATCATCCCCACGGAGTACGCTCGGGGCGCGCAGCAGGCTGCGGGTCAGTTACGCGCGGAGGTGAGTTCCGCCGTCGGGCTTTCCTGCCGTGCTTCACGCGGCTGTACTTCACGCTCCGCCGCCTCACCGGTGCCGGCCGGACCCTGCGCGGCATCTGCGGGGCGGGTGGCGGGCTGGATGTCCACTGTGCGGCGCAGCGGGCGCTCCGTGATGAGCAGGACGGCGATGAGCGCCACCACGGCAATAACGCCTGCGATCAGGAAGATCTCGGCCGTTGCGTCGCCGTAAGCTGCCCGCATGATGTCCCGCACGGGGGCAGGCATGTCGGCGAGGTCGAGCGTAGCCCCTGCCGATCCGCCGCCCACGGGGATGCCGGCCGCTGCGAATCCCTGGGCGGCGAGTTCCTTGACGCGGTTTCCGAGGACGGCGCCCAGGACCGAGACGCCGATCGCGCCGCCCACGGACCGGAAGAAGGCCACGGATGCGCTGGCGGTGCCGATGTCGCGTGCGCTGACGGTGTTCTGGACGGCCAGGACGAGGTTTTGCATCAGCATGCCGAGCCCCAGGCCCAGGATGGCCATGAAGATGCCGGCCTGCCAGAGTTCGGTGGTGTGGTCCATGGTGCCGCCGAGACCCAGTCCGCCAATGAGGAGAATGGAGCCCACAACCAGGTAGCGCTTCCATTTGCCGGTGCGGCTGATGAGGAGTCCTGAAACCACAGAGCCGATCAGGTTGCCGGCGATCATGGGCAGGGTCAGCAGGCCGGCCTCGGTTGGCGTGGCGCCGCGTGCAATCTGGAAGTACTGGCCGAGGAAGGTGGAAGAGCCGAACATGGCCACTCCGACTGCGACGGAGGCGACGATGGCCAGTGCTGTGGTGCGCTCGGAAATGATCTTCAGCGGGATGATGGGCTGGGCCACCTTGGACTCCACGAACACCAGCAGCGCGAGCAGGAGCACGCCGCCGCCCACCATCAGGGCCGACTGCCAGGACCACCAGTCGTAGTAGTCAGGGTTACCCGCGAACGAAACCCAGATCAGCAGGAGGCTGACGCCGGACGTGAGCAGGATGGAACCGAGCCAGTCGATCTTGGCGGGACGCTTGATGTGCGGGATCTTCAAGGTGATCTGGAGCAGAACCAGGGCGACGACGGCGAGCGGCACGCAGACGAAGAATGTCCAGCGCCAGCCCAGCGGGCTGTCGACGATGAAACCGCCGAGCAAGGGTCCGCCGGCAGTGCCGACGGCCATGACGGCGCCCATGTAGCCGGAATACTTGCCGCGGTCGCGCGGCGGAATCATGGATCCGATGATCGCCTGTGCCAGCGCCGTCAGCCCGCCCATGGCCACGCCCTGGATAACGCGTGCAGTCAGTAGCAGGGGGATGGTTGCGGACAGGCCGGCCATGACCGATCCGGCGACGAAAATCACGATGCTGAGCTGGACCAGGACCTTCTTGCTGAAGAGGTCGGCGAGCTTGCCCCAGATGGGCGTGGTGGCCGCGTTGGCCAGCAGCGCTGCGGTGATGACCCAGGCGAAGTCGGTCTGCGTGCCCTTCAGTTCAGACATGATGGTGGGCAGCGCATTGGCCACGATGGTGCTGCTGAGGATGGCGGTGAAAAATGCGGCCAGGAGGCCGGTGAGGGCTTCCATGATCTGGCGATGGGTCATCGCCGCGGGCGGCGCAGATGTCTGGATCGACACTGAATCTCCTAGAAAGTGGGGTTCGTTGTGATGGGTCCGGCCGTCTTTGCCCGGGCGGAGTCCCTGAGGGATCCCGCGAGATTGCGGAGAACTCGCGCCGTCTCCTCGGCGTCCTGCTGGCTCCATCCCTGCAGGTAACCCTGCAGGGTGGCGGTGCGGTGCTCCTCAATTTCGACCAGCCTGGCCCGCCCCGCCTCGGTGAGGGCGACGAGCTGCGCCCGCCCGTCCTCGGGGTCGGGCCTGCGGTGGACCAGCCCCAGCTCTTCGAGTTCGGCAATGTGCCGGCTGAGGACGGGTGCGCTGACTCCCAGCCGCGCGGCCAGGTGTGTTGCGCGGGACTCCTTCTCCCCCACGAACCGCAGGACCCCCTGCAGCGCCACCCCGGTGTCCAGGCCGCGCGCATTGGCGACAGCAACGCACCGGACTGCCCGCTGAAGGTCGAAAATCTGGTGGACTAGTTCTGCCGCGGTGTTTGGCTCGACTGCCATGACGGACCGCTCCTAATCGCTTGCCTTAGGCAACTATACCCTTAAATGGTTGCTTTAGGAAACTAACTGCTCTGCCGGCCGGTAAACCTGCCCTTAAACACGAAGCGCGAACCGGCAGCTAATGACCTCAAATTCGTGCTGAGAGGTCATTAGCTGCCGGTTCGCGCTGAGTTGTTCGCGCTTAGGAGGTTGCTGGTGCGGCTACGGGGCCAGGTGCGTGGGGGCGAACATCTGGAGCAGGGTTTCGACGACGACGACGTTCGGGCCGTCCGCGGCGAAGCCCGCCTTGAGCGCGTCCCCCACGTCCTCCGGCGCCACCCGGGTGGCCGGCACGCCGAACGCCTCGGCGAGCTTCACGAAGTCGGGCCGGGCCAGTTCGGTGGCCGTGGCCTTGCCGAACGCCCCCACCATGTACTCGCGCAGGATGCCGTAGCCGCCGTCGTCCACGATCAGCCACGTGACCGGCACGTTGTGCTGCTTGGCCGTGGCCAGTTCCGAGATGGAGTACATGGCCGAGCCGTCTCCGGACACGGCCAGCACGCGCGCCGAGGCGCCGGACTTGCCCACCGTCTCCAGCCCCACGGCGCCGCCGATGGCCGCCGGGAAGCCGTAGCCCAGGCCGCCGGCGCCCTGGGCCGAGTGGAACTGCCCCTCGCGGGCGTCCCAGCAGCTCCAGCCCCAGTAGGCAGAGATGGTCATGTCCCAGAACGTCTGCATCTCCGGGGGCACGGCTTCACGGATATCGGCCATGAATTTGAGCTCTTTGCCGAGGTCCTGGGATTCAAGCCGTTCCCTGACCTTGGCCACCGATTCCCGGACCAGGTCCTCGGGCGGTGTGCCATGCCAGTTGGCGCGTTCCCCGTGCGGCTCGATCAGTGCCGCGTCCAGCGCCGCGAGGGCCTGGCCGGCGTCGGCGCGGATGCCCAGGCCGGGCCTGTTGGACTCCAGGACGCGCGGTTCGGCGTCGATCTGGATGATCCTGCCGCGCGGTTCGAAGGTGAAGTAGTTCGACGTTACTTCACCCAGCGACGAGCCGACAACGATCAGGACGTCGGCGTCCTCGAGCAGGTCCGTCATGTGGCGGTCCTCGATCCAGGACTGCAGCGACAGCTCGTGGTTCCATGGGAAGGCGCCGTTGCCGCCGGGGGTGCAGATGACCGGGGCGCGCAGCTTCTCCGCGATGGAGAGGAGTGACTTTTCCGCCCGGCCGCGGCGCGTTCCGCCGCCGGCGATGATGGCGGGACGTTCCGCCGTCGACAGCCATTTGACCGCTTCGCGGACCAGCTCGACGCGCGGCGGGTTGTCCGCCGCTTCCGCGAGCGCATCCTCGACGGGCGGCACCATGATGGGGTCCAGCAGCACGTTCTGCGGGATTTCGAGCCAGACAGGGCCTTGCGGTGACGAGATCGCCTCGGTCCAGGCATCCTGGATGGCCGACGGGATGCCGGAGGCGTGCTGGATCAGCCGCTGGCTCTTGGTGACGTTCGCGGCCGAGGCCTTCTGGTCATCGAGCTGGTGCAGCATGCCCTTGCGGCGCGCGCCGAGGCCCTCGAGCGGGATCTGGCTGGCGATGACCACCATGGGCACGCCGGTTGCATAGGCCTCCTGCAGCCCGGCGAGCGAGGTCAGCGCGCCCGGGCCGGTGGACAGGAACAGCACGCCGACTTCGCCCGTGGCACGGGAGTAGCCGTCCGCCGCGAAGGCACTGTTGTTCTCCACGCGTGAGGATACGAAGTGGAGGTTTCCGCGCCCCATGGCGTCAAAAAGGCCCAGGGCGTGCTGGCCGGGAATGCCAAAGACAGTCTTCGCGCCCAGGGCTTCAAGGGTTTCGACGACGAGATCCCCGCCGTTGCGGACGTCCGTCCCCTTGGTGGGGGCTGCCGTCCCGGGGTCGAAGTCGATCACTTGACGGCCCCCGCTGCCTCGGAGATCTCGATGCGTTCGGCGGCCCGGTTCGGCGCTCCCGGGGCGGCGAACCCGGCCGGGCGCCGCGCTTCCTGTCCCAGGGACTGGGCGGCGTAGCCGGTGTCGGCACCAAACCGGTCCCCTGCGACGGTGTTGTCCGCCATCAGGGTCACCAGTTCGTAGGCCACGTGGCTGGCGGCGACGCCCGTGATTTCCGCATGGTCGTACGCGGGGGCGACTTCCACGACATCGGCACCCACCAGGTTCATGCCGCGGAAGCCGCGGATGATCTCGAGCAGCTCACGGCTGGTGATGCCGCCGGCCTCGGGCGTGCCGGTGCCCGGGGCGTGGGCGGGGTCAAGGACGTCGATGTCAACGGAGATGTACAGCGGGCGGTTGCCGATCCGGTCCCGGACCTTGGCCACGGTCTCGAGGACACCCTGGTAGTAGACGTCGGCCGAGGTGACGATGCCGAAGCCGAAGCGGTGATCGTCGTCGAGGTCCTTCTTGCCGTACAGCGGGCCGCGGGTGCCGATGTGGCTGATGGCCTCGGTGTCCAGGATGCCCTCCTCCACCGCACGGCGGAACGGGGTGCCGTGCGTGTATTCGGCCCCGAAGTAGGTGTCCCAGGTGTCCAGGTGCGCATCGAAGTGCAGCATGGCCACAGGCTCCCCGGCGCGCTCGGCGGCGGCACGGAGGAGCGGCAGGGCGATCGTGTGGTCCCCGCCCAGGGTGACCAGCTTGCTGCCGGCGGCGGTGAGGTCCAGGGCGTTCTGCTGGATGGTCTCAATGGCCTCGTTGATGTTGAACGGGTTGACGGCCATGTCGCCGGCGTCGGCCACCTGGCAGTTTTCGAACGGGCTGACGTCCCAGGCCGGGTTGTACGGGCGGAGCAGCCGGCTGGCTTCGCGGACGTGGTTGGCGCCGAAACGCGCGCCCGGGCGGTAGGAAACACCGGAGTCGAACGGCACGCCGACCACCGTAATGTCCGCCTTGGACACCTGGTCCAGGCGGGGCAGGCGGGCATACGTGGCCGCCCCGGCGTAGCGGGGAATACGGGATGAATCGATGGGGCCAAGGTTGCCGTTGGCTTCGATGCGCAGCTCTTCCAAAGGAACGCCTCTCCTTCGAGGATGAAAGGTTGGGTGTGACAGCCATCATACACTCAAAGTTTCCTAATGCGCATCATCTGTTTACAAACATCTCCGACGGCGGGGTATGCGGCACTGCGGGGCATGAACGCGCGGCGGACGGCCCGGTCCGCTTCCACAGCGGCCGGCTCAGCTCAAGGGAGAACTCAGTTCAGGGGAGAAAGGGGGCTACCGGCTCGCTGCGGGCACCAGGACCCACAGCACCTCAACCGATTCATCCGTCGGGTTCACCCAGGTGTGGGGTTCCCGCCCCGGGAAGGTGACGGTGTCGCCGGAATTGAGCACATACTCCTCATTGGTGAGGATGAGCTTGATGGTGCCCTTGATGACGTGCAGCACATCGACGTCGCAGTCAACGGCATAAAGCTCCGATTCGCCGCGGCCCATCGGGGCAATGACGGCCTGGATGATCTGGACGCGCCGCTCGGAGCGCGCCGTCAGCAGCCGCTCCACGATCCCTTCGCCGCCCAGCGAGATGCGCGGGCCGGCGTCGCGCTTTGTCAGGTGGGTTTCCGGGGCGGCGAACAGGTCGCCGATGGAGATCGAAAGCACCTGACACAGCGTGACCAGCGACGCGACGGACGGCGACGTCAGATCGCGCTCGACCCGGCTGAGGAAGCCCTTGGTCAGGCCGGTGGCATCGGCAACCTGTTCAATGGTGAGCCGCTGCGACTGGCGTGCGGCACGGATTCTTGAACCGATGGCAACCGGAACATTGCTCGGCTCAACTGGTAGTGCCTTCATTTACGAACCTTTCACGGCCGGCCGCTCGGCCCCATCTTTGGAGCCATACTAGCGGCCCGCCCCCGATCCGACGCGGCGGGAATCGCGTCACAGGAGATTGCGTCTTGACTGTTACTCCGATCACAGCCTACGCTTTTGTGCAACAAGTGTTGCTTATCAAGCAACCGAAGGTGAATCCTTCACACTTCCACTCCCAGAGCAGCGGAATCCTTGCACCACCAACGGCACTCCCCCGGATTCCAGCACAAGCTGCCAGAGCTCCAAGGAGCCCCAAAAAATCATGGACGCAAACTTCGTCAATATCGCCATCGTGGTGACCTATCTGGTCGCCATGCTAGCCTTCGGCTGGTGGGGCAAGTCCCGCACCAAGAACAACAGCGACTTCCTCGTGGCCGGCCGCCGCCTTGGTCCCCTGCTTTACACCGGCACCATGGCCGCCGTCGTCCTGGGCGGCGCGTCCACCGTGGGCGGCGTCGGCCTGGGCTACAAGTTCGGCATCTCCGGCATGTGGCTGGTAGTCGCCATCGGTTCGGGCGTTCTCCTGCTGAGCCTGCTTTTCGCCGGCACCATCCAGCGGCTGAAGATCTACACGGTCTCCCAGATGCTGAGCCTGCGCTACGGCCAGCGCGCCACCCAGACCTCCGGCATCGTCATGCTGGCCTATACGCTGATGCTCTGCGCCACCTCCACGGGCGCCTACGCCACCATCTTCGTGGTCCTGTTCGACTGGGAGCGCTGGCTCGCCATCGCCGTCGGCGGCGCCATCGTGCTGGTCTACTCCACGATCGGCGGCATGTGGTCCATCACCCTCGCCGACCAAGTGCAGTTCATCATCAAGACGGTCGGCATCTTCTTCCTCATGCTCCCGTTCGTCCTCAACGCCGCGGGCGGCCTGGACGGCATCCGTGCCCGCGTTGACGCGAGCTTCTTCCAGCTCGACGGCATCGGCGTGCAGACCATCATCACGTACTTCGTGGTGTACACACTTGGACTGCTGATCGGACAGGACATCTGGCAGCGCGTCTTCACCGCCAAGACCCCCACCGTGGCCCGCTGGGGCGGCGCCACCGCCGGCGTCTACTGCATCCTGTACGGCGTCGCCGGCGCCTTGATCGGCCTGGCCGCCCGCGTGGCCCTGCCCGACATCGACGTCAAGGCCCTTGGCAAGGACGTTGTCTACGCCGAGGTCGCGACCCACATCCTGCCGATCGGCATCGGCGGCCTGGTCATGGCCGCCGCCGTCGCCGCCATGATGTCCACGGCCTCCGGCGCCCTCATCGCCGCTGCAACGGTTGCCCGCGCCGACGTGGTCCCGTTCGTAGCCAGCTGGTTCGGCAAGACGATCAACACCGACGACACCGAAAACCCCGAACACGACGTCAGGGCCAACCGCTACTGGGTCCTCGGCCTGGGCATCGTGGCCGTGTTGATTTCCATGGCGGCGCAGGACGTCGTGGTGGCCCTGACCATCGCCTACGACATCCTGGTGGGCGGCCTGCTGGTTGCCATCCTGGGCGGCCTGGTCTGGAAGCGTGGCACGGGCATCGCTGCGGCCTGGTCCATGGCCGTCGGCTCGGTCCTGACCTTGGCTCTGCTGATCGCCTACGCAACAGGGATTATCCCGAGCGAAGACGGCGTCTACGCCAACGATCCCATTTACTGGGGCCTCGGGGCATCGCTGCTCGTCTACGTCGTGGTCTCCTACCTCACCCCTCCCACGGAGCCCGAGGTCCGCGAGGCCTGGGACCGTCGCGTTGCCGGAGCGGTCTCCGAAGAACTCCCGCTGGAAGCCCACCCGGTGGCCAGCCACGCGGCTCCCTGAGCCTCACCGAATTAATCACGACGGCGGTGCCTTCCCTTCGCGGGGAAGGCACCGCCGTCGTCGTTCACAGCAAGGTGGTGGCGGCGCTTACTCGTTTTCCTCGGACTCCAGGAACTCGTCTCCGTCCAATGGCGGCGGCACGATGGGCTGGTCCTCGCCGCGGAAGTCGTCCACGTCCAGCGGAACCACGCGCTCGGCTTCGTCGAACAACTCCTCCTCCTCCGTCTCGTCATCGCTAACGGGGGCGTCCTCGGCGTAGTCGTAGGCGGGATCGGACTCCAGGGAGTTCCGGACGGGCGGGATGGGGAGTTTGCCGTTGGTGTTCATGGTGAAACCTCCGTGCGCTAGGGCTGACGGCAGCCGAATCGAACCACGCCTTCAGCCTGGCCTGAACCCGAATCGGCCGGGGGCGGGCCTGCCGGCGAACCCGCCCTGGGTTTCATTCGAACACCACGGGCGCGGGCGGTCAAGGGCAGCGCGGAAGGCCACGGAAAACCCCGCAAGGGACCGCATTTTTAAGGGCTCCCTAAACTCTTGCCTGAGGACCACCGGCCGAAAATCCGCGGAATTGCGGGGTAAGCTGGGCATGCAATGGGGCCGAACCATGCCTCATCTAGCCCAGGAGCTCACGTGTCTCAGCACGCCAAATCTGACCGCCACCCCGACGCCGCCACGGCGCCCGCCGGGCTCGGCCCCGCATCCACCGCCGCAGCCCCGAAGAACCCAGCCCCAAACACCGCCGCACCGAACAGCGTTCCCACTGCAGCGGACATCAAGCGCTGGCGCCAGTACCTGGCCGACGAACGCGCCGAGGCCGCCGTGTACCGGGACCTGGCCCAGAGCCGGTCCGGCGAGGAGCGCGCCATCCTCCTGGCCCTCGCCGAAGCCGAAGGCCGTCATGAGGCCCATTGGCTCAAGCTGCTCGGCGGTCACGCCGGCAAGCCCCGCCACGCCTCGCTCCGCAGCCGGCTGCTCGGCTTCCTGGCACGGCACTTCGGCTCCGTCTTCGTGCTCGCGCTGGCGCAGCGCGCCGAAGGACGCTCCCCGTACACCAAGGAACCGTCCGCCACCCCCGCCATGGCGGCCGACGAACAGATCCACGAAGAAGTGGTGCGGGGCCTGGCCACCCGCGGCCGCAACCGGCTCGCGGGCACGTTCCGGGCGGCGGTCTTCGGCGCGAACGACGGCCTGGTCAGCAACCTGTCACTGGTCATGGGCATGGCGGCCACGGGCGTGGGCAGTGCCGTGGTCCTGCTGAGCGGAATTGCCGGGCTGCTCGCCGGCGCGTTTTCCATGGGCGCGGGTGAGTTCGTGTCCGTGCGTTCGCAGCGGGAACTGCTGGCCGCAACCCTTCCCACCCAGGTCACGCTCGCCGCGGCTCCCCAGCTGGACATCGAACACAACGAGCTCCTGCTGGTGTACCTCGCCCGCGGCATGTCCCGTGAGGCCGCCGAGCACAGGGTGGCCGAGCGCATGGGCCTCTTCGCCTGCGACTGCGATCCGAGCCTTTCGCTCCGGCCCGAGCTGCCGAAAACCGAGGATGAGCACGAGGCTGTGGGCACGGCATGGGGTGCGGCGCTCTCCAGCTTCTGCTTCTTCGCGTCGGGCGCCATCGTCCCCATCATTCCGTTCATTTTCGGCATGACGGGACTCGGCGCGCTCGTGGTGGCCGCAGCCCTGGTGGGCATCGCGCTGCTGGCAACCGGCGGCGTCGTCGGCCTGTTGTCCGGCACTTCTCCCCTGACCCGTGGCCTCCGGCAGCTGGCCATCGGCCTGGGCGCGGCCGGCGTCACCTATCTGCTGGGGATGGCCTTCGGCGCCGTGATCGCCTAGTGGGAACGGCCGGCGCCCGGCACCTTACCGGGGCGCTTTAGTGGACGGTCCGGTCGAACAGGGCGAAGGGGCCCAGCACCCTGGCGGCGGACTCCGGCGCAGGAAGCATGCGCGGCATTCGGCACCAGCGGGGGCGGCCAGGTTTGTCCGCAATCTTGTCCTCATCGCCGTCTTCGGGTGTGTGGCTTTCCTGGCGGCAGGACTCGCCTTTGGGGATCCGCGCCTTGTTGGGCTGCTGGATTTCCGCGCCGGCGGCGGCCAGCCCGCGGGCCGGGCGGCCGGGCCCGGGGAGGCCGGGCAGGCGGAGAAGACCGGCCAGGCCGCGCAGCCAGGTATCCAGCCCGGTGGGGCAGGCCGCGCCGCGGACGCGCCGCCGCCTGGCCTCGAGGAGTCGGATTCGCCGCTGGGGACGCCGGTGCCTCCGGCGGAGCGCAGCGACTCGTACAAGTTCCTCGCCGTGAATGCCGACGGCACCCCGGTTGGCTACTCGCCGTGCCGTCCGCTTCACTACGTCGTGAACGCAGATCTGGCACCGGAGGGAGCGGCCGGGTTGGTCAGCGAGGCGATCAAGACCGTGTCCCGCGCCACGGGCATCCGGTTCATCAACGACGGCGCCACGGACGAACAGCCCTCGGAACACCGCGCCCCGTACCAGCCAGGGACGTACGGCGACAGGTGGGCGCCGCTGCTGGTCGCCTGGACCAACCCGGACGTGGCGCCGAAACTCAAGGGCCAGATCATCGGCACCGGCGGCAGCACGCACTACAGCTACGGCGACGGACCCAAGACGTTTGTCACCGGCAGCCTCGAGCTGGACGCCCCGCAGATTGCGGAGGAACTGGACCGCCCGGACGGCGCCGCGTACGCCACCGCGGTCATCCTGCACGAGCTGGGCCACGTGATGGGGCTCGAGCACGTTGATGACCCCGTCCAGCTGATGTACCCGGAGATCGGCGCTCCGGACGGACTGGCTTCCGGAGACCTCAACGGCCTGCAGGCGCTGGGCAAGGCGCCCTGCCGCAAGGACCTCTAGGCCGCAGCGTCCTCCAGCCGCGGTTCCAGCGGGCACGTGCCCTCAGGCGTCCAGGACGGCGAGCGCCTCCTCCACGCTGTCCACCAGGAAGATCCGCTGCTCCATCCTCCTGCCCTGGGCGAGGCTCCGGAGCATGGGCCACGCGGGGAACCGGCGTTCCCAGTGGTCTCGCCCCACGAGCACCATGGGGGTCACTGTCTCCGGGGCGCCGTAGTAGTTTTCGCACGCATCCTGGAAGATTTCCTGGACGGTTCCGGCGGCGCCGGGAAGGAAGACAATCCCGCCGTTGCAGAGCTCCAGGAGCACGGCCTCGCGGACCGAATTCGCGAAGTACTTGGCAATGTGGGTGGCGAAGTAGTTGGGTGGTTCGTGTCCGTAGAACCACGTGGGGATGCCCAGGGATGCGGTTCCGCCCGGAAAGCGCTCGACGACGGCTTCCGCGGCCCGCGCCCACGCGGACACCGAGGGGCGGAAGCCGGGGACGGAGGACAGTTCACCGAGGACGCCGTGAAATTCCGTTCCGGGCACCGCACTCAGGTAGGCGCCCAGATTCGCGGCTTCCATGGCGCCCGGCCCGCCGCCGGTGGCCACCATTCGCCCGCCGCGGGCGAGAAGCCGGCCCAGCATGGCGGCGTCGGCGAAGTCCTTGGTTCCGCGCTGCGATGCGTGGCCCCCCATCACGCCGACGATGGTGCGTCCCTCGCTCCGGGCCGAGCCCGCGAGTGCCTCGAGGGCGTCGCCGATGGCGTGGTCGTGCAGGGCGGCCGCCAGGGTGGAATCCAGGCGGCGGCGCTGGCCCGGCCGGATGCTCCACTGGTACACGAGAGCGTCCGGGGTTGCCTCATACGGCGCGTGCCGGATGCCGGCGTACAGCTCCTGCGGTGTGTACAGCTCACCGCGGTAGGGGTCGAACGGCACGCCGCCGAGCCGCGGGAAAATCAGGGCACCGCGCCGGCGCAGTGAGTCCTCCACGCCGGGATCGAACGTGCAGCCCAGGAAAATGGCGCCTTCCGCGTCCAAGGCGGCCAGCGCGGCCGACCTCCCGCGGAGGTCAAGCGACTGCGCGTGCCAGCCGTGCATGGCCTTGGCGCCGGCGCGAACCAGCTGGTCGAAACCGGCCACGCTGTCCACCTCAAGTGTCCGAGGACTGGGAGTCAGGCTGCCGGAGGGGTTCATGGGTGCCAGCCTAGCGAGTGGTGCCAGGCGCGGGGGCCAGGCGCGGACGCCGCCAGGCGCGGACGCCGCCATGCGCGGGTGCGGCGGGCCCGGCACCAAAACTGAAGCGCCCCGCAGCGTGGGCCGCGGGGCGCTTCAGTCGTGTCTTGCCGGAACCAGGTCAGGAGACCTGGAGACCGCCGTTGATGTCGTACGTGGCGGCCGTGATGTAGCCCGAGTCCTCGCCCAACAGGAAGGAGATCAGTGCGGCCACTTCCTCGCGGGTGCCGACGCGGCCCATCATGATGCCTTCCGACATCTGCGCCTTGCGCTCCTCGGACAGCGTGCCACCCATGATGTCCGTGTCGATGGGGCCCGGTGCAATGGAGTTGACGGTGACGCCGAACTGGCCCACTTCGCGGGCCAGTGCACGGGTGAACCCGATGATGCCGGCCTTGGATGCGCTGTAGGCGACCTTGGAGTAGGTGCCGCCGCCACGCTGGGCGGAGATGGAGGAGATGCTCACGATGCGCCCGAGCTTGCGCTCGATCATGCCCTTGAGCACACGCTGGGAGACGACGAAGGTTCCGCGCATGTTGATCGCGAAGACCTTGTCCCACTCCTCCACGGTGGTCTCCATGAAGGTGGTGGGCGAGCTGATGCCCGCAAGGTTGGCCAGGGCCACGATCGGCGGCAGCGCTTCTTCCACCTCGGTGATCGCCCGGTCCACGGACGCTGCATCGGAGACGTCGGCGCCGACGCCGATTGCCTTTACCGCTCGGTTGGAGCCGATCTCGGCGGCTGCGGCCTTCGCGTCCTCGGCGTTGATGTCCAGGATCGCGATGGACCAGCCTTCGCGGGCCATGCGGTCAGCCGCTGCGCGGCCGATGCCGCGGGCGGAGGCCGCACCGGTCAGCACGACCGTGCGTTCTGCGGGGAAAGGAGTGGTTGAGCTCATTGCGGGTATTCCTTCAGGTGGTACTTGGGTCGTACTTAGCGGGTAACGGTGACTTCAGCGGCAGCTGCGACGGCCGGATCCAGCGCTGCATCGCCCTCGGGGCGCTTGCGTGCATAGAGGTAGGTGGCGATTGCCGTGACGCAGAGGCAGAAGGACAGGAAGAGCAGTCCGCTCTGGTTACTGCCGGTCGCGTCCTTGAGCAGGCCTACGGCATACGGTGCCACGAAGCCGCCGAGGTTACCGAGGGAGTTGACCAGGGCGAGGCCCGAAGCAGCGGCTGCGCCGGTGAGCGCTGCGGACGGCATGGACAGGAACGGGGCGATGGCGCCGTAGATGCCCATGGCAGCGGCGGTCAGGGCGATCATCGCGAGGATCGGGTTGACGGGCAGCAGGTAGCCGGCAGCCAGCAGGCCAATTCCGGCGAGGACCATGCTCACCGAGCTGTGCCAGGCGCGCTTTCCGGTCTTGTCGGCACGCTTGCTCCAGAAGTACACGAAGACCGCGGCGATGGCGTAAGGAATGAGGACGATGAACCCGACCTCGGCCGTGGAGAACTTGCCGAGGGCCGCAACGATGGTGGGCATCCAGAGACCCAGTCCGTAGATGCCGCAGACGAGGCCGAAGTACAGGGCCGAGTAGACGAGGGTGCGCTTGTCCTTGAGGCCGGAGAGGAAGTTGTGGCTGCCGCCCTTGGACTTGGCTGCCAGTTCGGCGTCCATGGTGGTGGCAAGCCATTCGCGCTCGTCGGTGTTGAGCCACTTGGCGTCCCGCGGGCGGTCCGTCATGAGAATGGGGGTCAGCAGGCCCAGGAGGATAGCGGGGATACCCTCGAGGATGTAGAGCCACTGCCAGCCCTGCAGGCCCATCACGCCGTCCATCTGGAGCAGGAGCCCCGAGACCGGGGCGCCCAGTGCATTGGACACGGGCTGGGCGAGGATGAAGATGCCCAGCACGGTGACGCGCTGCGCTGCGGGGAACCACAGGGTCAGGTAGAACAGGATGGCCGGGAAGAAGCCGGCCTCGGCGGCACCGAGCAGGAACCGGACGATGTAGTAGGTGCTTTCGCCGTTCACCAGGCACATGGCGGTCGCGAAGAGACCCCACGTGATCAGGATGCGCGCCAGCCACTTCCGGGCTCCGAAGCGGTACATGCCCGCGTTGCTGGGAACCTCGAGGAGTGCGTACCCGAGGAAAAAGATGCCGGCGCCAAGGCCGTAGGCAGCGGAGTTCAGGCCGATGTCCTCACTCATGGTGAGCTTGGCGAATCCGACATTGTTCCGGTCGAGGTAGGCAACGAAGTAGAGCAGGACGATCAGGGGCATGACGCGGCGGCGGACCTTGCGGAGCGTGCGGTCGCCAAGCTCTCCGAGTCCGGTGGACCTATTGGTTAATGAAGTCATCATCGACCTTCTATCTGTCGGTTCCGGACCGGCGGCTGCGCGCGGCGGGAATCCGATGCTTTTTATGAGGGGGTTCTGCCCGGTTCAGGAAGCTGGATCAGAATTCGATCTGATGTCAGACATCTGACGGAAGAACATGAGCAAAAGCATAGAAGGGTGATGCGCATTACGTCAAGGGCGGCCGCGCAGGCTCAGGACTTGGGCCCGTAAACGTAGCGCTCGTAGTCCTCAAATGTCTGGTCCATGTGCTCATCCATGGCCCGGCGCGCCAGTTCGGAGTCCCCGGTCAGGATGCTGTCGAGCACACGCTGATGGAAGGCGATGGCGTGCCGCTGGATTTCCTTGATGGCGGAGGTCTCCCGCCGCGCCAGGTACAGCGACTGTCCCAGCTGGGCCAGGAGGGCGCGGACGAAGGGGTTGCCGGAAGCCTTCAGGACCGTGTCGTGGAAGGCGATGTCCGCCAGCACGAAACCGTCCAGGTCCCCGGACTCGTGGTGCCGCTTCATGTCCGCAACGTACTTCCGCATCTCCTCGGCGTGCTCGGGAGTGTGGCGCTTGGCGGCGAGAGCGGCGGCGCCGGTCTCCACCATGCGCCGCACTTCAATCAGGCCCCGCGAAACCTGGTCCGCGGCATTGCCGTGCGAGGCCGCCTTGATGATCGCGTCAAGGCCGGTCCAGTTGTCCGTGGGGTTCACGAACGTTCCGCGCCCGGCTTTGACATACAGGATGTTCTGCGCCCGCAGCACTTTGAGTGCCTCGCGGACGGTCAGCCTGCTGACTTCGTAGGCCTTGGCGATGTCGGCTTCCGGGGGCAGGGCGTCGTGGGGCTTCAGCCGCCCGTCAAGGACGTCGTCCAGCAGGCCGTCAACGAGGTCGTCAACAAGTGTCCTGCGACCCATGGAACGTCCTACTTTCGCCTTGCATACTTCCCCTCGATGCGCCTAACACTACAGAAACGCGGGCACACTCAGGAAAACGCCCGGCCGCGGGTCAGCCGTTGGCACGGGAGCCCGTAACATAGGCGTCCAGCCGCCCGAGGGTCCTTTCGATGTTCGCCGGGTGGCGCCGGAGGTAGCCCACCAACCGGAGGAAGAGCTTGCCGCGGACCTGCCGGGCGTCCCACTGTTCCGTCACCCGCGTACCCGGGGTCCCCGTGCCGTCCGTGGCCGGTTCCAGCAGGTAGCGCCAGACATGGCCGTAAAAGTGCCGCCAGCCGATTCGGCGGCCTTCCTCAAACTCGGTCACAGTGTTGAGGATCTTGTAGTCCACCTTGACGTTCATCTCCATGCCGAACCTGGCCCCCGGCCCCAGCCTCTCTGGTCCGCTGGGCTGGGCGCCCCTCACGGTGTCCGAGCCGTCGATTTCGCTGTGGAGGGCCGGCGTGGCCAGGACCTCGAAAATCTCTTCCGGCGAGGCGGCAATGAAACGGTCCCTGGACACGAGGTAGCGGTTGTTCATCCCGCCAGCCTAGCCGTTCCAAAGTGTTGCAGAATTGAGCATGCAGACTTCATCGTCAGCCGGTGTCCGGCGTCCGCGCATCGGCATTCCCGTCCGGCTCAGCAGCTCAGCCGACCCCGACCCCCGGGTGGCCGAGGCCAACGACCTGTTCGATTACATTGTTGACCTGGTGCGCGGCGGCGGCGGGGAACCGGTGCTGCTCACTCCCCAACTGCTTGGCGGCGGAACGCGCGACGGCGGACGCGGCGCCGTGTCGCCCGGGGCGCTTGACGGCGTCGTCCTTCCCGGCGGCGGCGACCTTGACCCCCGGCTGTACGGCGAGGAACCGGGCGGCGCCTGCTACGACGTCAGCCCGGAACAGGACCGGCTGGACATTGCGGTGGCGCGGCAGGCGATCGAGGCGGGACTCCCCCTGCTGGGGATCTGCCGCGGACACCAGCTGCTCAACGTCCTGTACGGCGGCACGCTCATCCAGGACATGGCACCGGGAGCCGTGCCCCACCGCGACAGCCCCGCTGACGGCGGCGGGCTGTGGGCCTGGCACGACGTCACCATCACGCAAGGATCCAAGGTGGCGCGGCTGTACGGCGCGGTCACGGATCCGGTGTCCCGAAGCACCGGGGCCAGCAGCGTGAAGATCGCTTCCGGACACCACCAGGCCGTGGCGCACGTGGCGCCCGGCCTGGTGGTGACTGCAGTCGCGGATGACGGAACAGTGGAGGCCCTCGAGGATCCCGACCGGTGGGTGGCTTCGGTCCAGTGGCACCCCGAGGCAGTCGAACTGCCGGAGGCCCAGCGGCTGGCGCCGTTCCGGGCCTTCGTGGACGTGTGCCGCGGGTAAAACTGCTCCTAGATGGCGATGGCGGCGGCCAGGCGCACCGGCAGCCCGGTTTCGAGTGACTCCTGCGCCGCGTCCGCCACGCGCGAAGCCGCCACGGCGTCCTCCGGTGTGCACGGGTTTTGCCGGCGGCCCAGCACGAGCTCCACGAAGGCCGCCATCTCGGAGCGGTAGGCCTGGTCAAAACGCTCCGCGAACGTCTTGTGGGACTCTCCGGACGGGAACGCGATGCCCGCCTCCGCCGACGTCAGCGCCGAGTTCTCGTCCAGGCCCACCATGAGGGAACCGGCTGAGCCTTGGATTTCCAGCCGGACATCATGCCCGGCCCCGTTGTAGCGCGAGGCTCCCACGGAACCGAGCGTGCCGTCGTCGAACGTGACGAAGGCCAGCGCGGTGTCCACGTCCCCCACCGCACCGATGGCCGGGTCGCCGTTGTTGGAGCCTTTGGCGTAGACCTCGACGATTTCCCGGCCGGTGAGCCAGCGCAGGATGTCGAAATCGTGCACCGAGCAGTCCCGGAACAGCCCGCCGGATGTCGCCAGGAATTCCACGGGCGGCGGCGCCATGTCGCAGGTGACGGCGCGCAGCGAGTGGATCCAGCCGAGCTCTCCTGCCTCGAAAGCGCGCTTTACCTCGAGGTAGCCGGCATCGAACCGCCGCTGATGGCCGATCTGGACGGTGCCTCGGTTGGCCCGGATGTACTCCAGGACCGGAAGCGAATCCGCCACGTTCATGGCCACCGGCTTCTCACAGAACACCGGAATGCCGGCGTCGACGCCTGCCCTGATCAGCTCCGGATGCGTGCCGGTGCCGGTGGCGATGACCAGGCCGTCGATCCCGGATCCGATCAGCTCCTCCACCGACGGCAGGAACTCGGCGCTCAGACTATCGGCTACGGTGCGGGCGTGATCCGCCGCGACATCCGTCAGCCGGAGCCGCACGTTGATCCCCTGTGCGTGGAGCACGCTGTTCAGCGATGTGATGTTGCGGGCGTGCATCACGCCGATGCGGCCCACGCCGACCAGTCCGAGCGTTATGTCCTTCATGCGTTTCCTTTGAGTGAAGTGGTTCCGTGTTCAGGCACGCAGCTGGGTCGGCGTTCCGGCGCTTGCCGCCTCGGCGACTTCCGCCTGGACTTCCTTGACGATGTCGCCGTGGCCGCCGAGCTGTTCGAGCTCGTGGGCGAGTTCGGCGAGTTCGGCGCCGCCGGCCATCTGGGCGGTGAGTTCGTCGAGGGTGATGTCCTTCTTGTCGTAGTAGCCGATCGATTTGCCGCGCTTGAGCAGCAGGAACCGGTCACCGACCGGGAAGGCGTGGTGCGGGTTGTGGGTGATGAAGATGACGCCGAGGCCGCGGTCGCGGGCCTGCAGGATGTAGCGCAGCACCACGCCGGACTGCTTGACGCCGAGGGCCGCCGTCGGTTCGTCCAGGATCAGGACCTTCGCGCCGAAGTAGACGGCGCGGGCGATCGCGACGCACTGGCGTTCACCGCCGGAGAGCTGGCCGATGGGCTGTTCGACGTCGCGGAGGTCGATGCCCATGTCCGCTAGTTCCTTCTTGGTGATGTCCTTCATCTGCTGGACGTCCATGCTCTTGAACGGGCCAAAACCGCTGGTCAGTTCCGAGCCGAGGAAGAAGTTCCGCCAGATGGGCATCAGCGGGACGACGGCGAGGTCCTGGTAGACGGTGGCGATGCCGACGTCCAGGGCGTCCCGGGGAGAGCCGAATTTCCGTTCCTCCCCCATGATGTTCAGGACGCCTTCGTCGTGCTGGTGCAGCCCGGCGATGATCTTGATCAGGGTGGATTTGCCGGCGCCGTTGTCGCCCAGGACGCAGGTGACGCGGCCGTTGTCCACTGCCATGGTGACGTCGGTGAGCGCCACGATGTTGCCGTAGTGCTTGCCGACGTTCTCCAGCGAGAGGAGGTGCACGGGGGTGTGGGTCAGCGGGTCCTTCTCGTCCTTGAGGAGCTGCTGCTGGTCGATCTGTTTGGCGTTCATGGTGTTCAGCCCTTACTTGAGTCTGCGCGGCGCTTGACGATCAGGTTCACGATGGTGGCCAGGAGCAGCATCAGGCCCAGGAAGAACTTGAACCAGTCCGGGTTCCACTGGGCGTAGACGATGCCCTTGTTGGCCATGCCGAAGATGAACGCGCCGATCGCGCCGCCCACGGCCGAGCCGTAGCCGCCGGTGAGGAGGCAGCCGCCGATGACCGCGGCGATGATGTAGAGGAATTCGTTGCCCACGCCTTCACCGGACTGGACGGCGTCGAAGGCGAAGAGGTTGTGCATGCCCAGGATCCAGCCGCAGAAACCGACCGCCATGAACAGTCCGATCTTGGTCGCCTTGACCGGGACACCCACGGCGCGGGCCGCGTTCGCGTCTCCGCCGACGGCGAAGATCCAGTTGCCCACCTTGGTGCGCAGCAGCACCCACGACGCCACCGCAACCAGGACGATCCAGATGAAGACCGTGTTCTTCACATCCACGCCGCCGATGTTCACTGACGAGGAGAAGACGGCCTGCGCCGACGCGTAGCCATCCATATCGGAGATGGACGGGGAGGACACGCCGCCGCCGATCATGCGCGTCAGGCCCAGGTTCAGGCCGGTCAGCATCAGGAACGTTGCCAAAGTGACGATGAAGCTGGGCAGCTTGGTCTTCATCAGGATCCACCCGTTGATGTAGCCGATGCCCACCGACACCACCAGGGCCAGTCCTACGCCGATCCACACGTTCATGCTGAAGTACCAGCTGAACATCGACGCTGTGAGGGCGGAGCTGATCACGGCAACACCCGTGGAAAGGTCGAACTCGCCGCCGATCATCAGCAGCGACACGCCCACCGCCATGATCCCGATGGTGGAGCTGCCGTACAGGACGGTGGCGAGGGCGTTCGGCTGGATGAAGGTCTGGGACACGGAGGCGAAGAACACGAAGAGGACGATCGCGCCGACGAGGGCGCCGACTTCCGGGCGGCCGAGCAGCTTCTGCAGGGGGTTGCGCTTGACGACGCGCTCATCGGGCGCCGCCGGTTTTGTAATGGTCTGGGTCATAGTCATGATGATTCTCCTTGCTGCCGGGCCCGGTGGTGGCCGGGCCCGGCTGGCGGGCTGTTAGCGGATACCCTGTTCGGCGAACTTCACGACGTCCGCTGCGTTGGACTCATCGACGATGGACGGGCCGGTGAGGACCGCCTGGCCGCCGCCGATCTTGAAACCGCCCCGCTTGACCTGCCACAGCGCATCAATGGAGCCGTAGCCCTGCAGCCATGGCTGCTGGTCGACCGTGAACATCACGCTGTGGTCGACGATCTTCTGCGCGAGCTCACGGTTCAGGTCGAAGCTGGCAACCTTGGCCGAACTTCCGGCCGTGGCCACGGACTTCAGGAGCGTCAGGGTGATGGGTGCGCCCAGGCCGATGATGACGTCGGCATCCTTGGATGCCTGGAGCTTCGCGGTCGCGGTGGACTCGACGGAGGTCATGTCAGCGCCGTTCACGTAAAGGATCTCGGTTCCGGGCACCTTGGCCTTCACACCGGCGCACCGGGCTTCGAGGCCCACGTGGCCCTGGGCCTGGATCACGCAGATGGGGTGTTTGGCGCCCTGCGACGCCAGCCTTTCGCCGACCGCCTGGCCCGCGAGCTGCTCATTGGAGCCGAAGTGGGTGAAGGCGCCGAGCTGCTTGGACACGGATTCGCCGGCGTTGAGGCTGACGATGGGGATGCCGGCAGCGGTTGCCTTCTTCAGTGAGTCCTTCAGCGCATCCGGCGTGGCCAGCGTGACCGCGATTCCGTCCACTTTCTGGTCAATGGCCTGCTGGATGAGCTGCGATTGCCGGCCGGCTTCCGGGTCACCGGTGTAGAGCAGTTCAACATTGTCTTTCGCCGCCGCTTCCTCGGCACCCTTGCGGACGGTGTCCCAGAAGGTGTCCCCTGCCGGAGCGTGCGTGATCAGCGCGATCTTCATCCGGGGCGTCGATGCAACCTGGCCTGCACCGCCGCCGCTGTTCGCTTCGGGGGCACGCCCGCCCTGGCTCGAACAGGCGCTCAGTGCCAGCATCGGCACAACAGCGGCCATCACGGCCGTCTTCCGCCACGAAAACTTGGTCACTATGAATCTCCTTTGATTTAGGGGCCGCGACCTCCGCCACGATGCGGGGTCAGCAAGCCTGCTACACCGATCATGGTGACTCAGGCCACAGATGTCAATAGTTTGTCCTGACATTAGGATGTTTTAACGAGATCCGGCGCCGGGAACCTAGGCGAAGCCCGCTGCGAGGCCGTTGCGCCGTCCGCGCAGCGGCCCAAAAAGGGCCCGCGAGCACCCTTGACCGCGGGCAGCTCACTGCTATTATCAGAAAGGCAGTATGTCCTATCAAGCGAACATGCACCGGACATACGAATTCCTGGACGCAGGACGGCCCGCAGCACTAAGGGAGCACTCAATGGCGAACCAACTTCACCTCAGCATCGACAGGTCGTCGCCGGTGCCGCTGTACCACCAGGTGGTCCAGGGCATCGAGGCCGCGATCCACACCGGGCTCCTGGAGCCAGGCAGCCGGCTGGAGAATGAAATAGATCTCGCCGCCCAGCTGAACCTCTCCCGGCCCACCATGCGCAAGGCCATGGATGAGCTGGTCCGCTCCGGGCTGCTGGTCCGGAAGCGCGGCGTGGGCACCCAGGTGGTTTCGAGCCAGGTCCGCCGGCCCCTGGAGCTGTCCAGCCTTTATGACGACCTCACCAACAACGGCAGCAAGCCCACCACCGAGGTCCTGACGTTCGCGCACATCGAGGCCGACGACGCCACGCGGCAGGCGCTGCACCTCCCGGCAGGCGCGAAGGTCTACCACTTCACCCGGCTGCGCAAGGTTGGCGGCAAGCCGCTGGCCCTGATGGAGAACTGGGTCCGCGATGACATCACGCGGATCGATGAGGAACTGCTCGGTTCCCAGGGCCTCTACGGCATTCTGCGCAGCGGCGGGGTCAACTTCCGGCTGGCCACGCAGCGGATCGGGGCGATGGTGGCCAACGGGTACCAGGCCCCGCTCCTCGAGACCGAGCCGGGCTCCGCCCTGGTCACCATGGAGCGCACCGCCGTGGACGACACCGGCCGGAACGTCGAGACGGGCCACCATGTGTACCGCGCCGATTCGTACAGCTTTGAAATGACCCTTGTGCAGCGCTAGACACTCAGCGCAGCCGACACGATCTGAAAGAGAACACATTCATGGCCGACTGGGTATATCCGCTGGGCAGCGCAGCCGAAGGCTGCTGGGACGTCTCACTGGGAACGGCGGACTCCAGACTCCGCGTCGACGGGTGGGCACACACGGGACTGAAGGTGGCAACGCTGGCCCCGGGTGCCGCCGTCGAACTCCCCGCCGCGGGCGAGGAACGGATCGTGATTCCGCTCAGCGGCGCCTTCACGGTGACCGTGGACGGTGAGAAGTACCAGCTGGCCGGCCGCGCCGGCGTCTTCAGCGGCCCCTCCGATGTGCTGTATTCCGGAACGGGGAAGGCCGTCACTGTCAGCTCGTCCGACGGCGGCCGGGTCGCGGTCGCCACGGCGCCCGCCAAGGTCCAGTACCCCACCCGCCTGATCACCGCGGCGGAGGCGCCCGTGGAGCTGCGCGGCGCCGGAAACTGCTCGCGCCAGGTCCACAACTTTGGCACGCCGGCCGCGCTGGAGGCGGACCGTTTCATTGTGTGCGAGGTGATCACCCCCGCCGGCAACTGGTCCTCCTACCCTCCCCACAAGCACGACGAGGAGAACGACGGCGAGACGCGCCTCGAGGAGATCTACTACTTCGAGACCCGGGTGGCCGATCTTCCCGGCATCGCCGGGCCCGGGGAGGACGCTGACGCCATCGGCTACCAGCGGGTCTATGCCTCGGACGAGCGGCCCATCGATGTCGCCGCGGAGGTTCGCACCGGCGACGTGGTCCTGGTCCCCTACGGCTGGCACGGTCCGGCGATGGCCGCGCCCGGCTACGACCTGTACTACCTCAATGTCATGGCCGGCCCCGGCCGCGTCCGCGACTGGCTCATCAGCGACGACCCCCACCACGGGTGGGTCCGCCAGAGCTGGGAAGGCCAGGACGTGGATCCCCGGCTGCCGTTCCGCGGCTAGCGCCCGGCTTACCCGTTGAATTCAGCGGGGTGCCGGCCGGTCCGGCCGTCGCGCTCCAGGGCATCGATGGCAGCCAGCTCGGTGTCCGCCAGCTCAAAGCCGAACAGGTCCAGGTTCTCGCGGATCCGCGCCGGAGTGACCGACTTCGGAATGATGATGCGGCCCTGCTGCAGGTGCCAGCGGAGGATCACCTGGGCGGGCGACACACCGTGCTCCGCGGCGATGGCGGTGACGGCCGGCTCCGTCAGCACGGCACCCTGCGCCAGCGGACTCCACGCCTCGGTGGCTACGCCGTGGGCCGCGTTGGACGCGGCGACGTCCCGCTGCTGGAGCGCCGGATGCAGCTCCACCTGATTGACCGCCGGGACGGTTCCGCCCAGGCCGATCAGTTTCTCCAGGTGCTCCGGCAGGAAGTTGGACACGCCGATCGCCCTGACCCGGCCGGCCCGCAGCAGCTTTTCCAGGGCCCGCCAGGACTCGAGGTAGCCGTCCGTGGCCGGAGCCGGCCAGTGGATGAGGTAGAGGTCCAGGTAATCCAGGCCCAGCTTTTCCAGGCTCGACTCGTAGGCGGCAAGGGTGGCGTCGTAGCCGAGGTCTGCAACCCACACCTTGGACGTGACGAACAGTTCCTCCCGGGCTATCCCGGACTCCGCCAGGGCCCGGCCGGTGCCGGCCTCGTTTCCGTAGATGGCGGCGGTATCGATGCTCCGGTAACCGGCGGCAAGAGCCGCACTGACCGCGGCGGCGGTGTCGTCGTCGGGCACCTGGAAGACGCCGAAGCCGAGCTGCGGCATCCGGACGCCGTTGTTGAGCGTGACAGTGGGGATCGGGATGGTGTTCATGGAAGTTCTCTCCTGTTGTTTGTGGTGGTTGGCTGGATCAGCGGGCGGCCGGCACCGCGGGAGCGAGTGCGTCGGAGGCGTCGGAAACTGCCGGGGCGGTGACGGGGCGCGGCGTGGCGGGGGCCTTGGCCGCGGCGAAGGCCATGACGGCCAGGCCCAGCAGCGTGATGCCGGCACCGGCCCAGATGGGCGAGGTGTAGCCCAGGCCGGCGGTGATGGTCACGCCGCCCAGCCATGCACCCAGGGCGTTGCCCACGTTGAACGCGCCGATGTTGGCGCCGGACGCGAGGGTGGGGGCGCCGTCGGCGTATTTCATGACCCGCATCTGCAGGCCCGGCACGGTGGCGAAGCCGAACCCGCCCATCAGCACCAGGGAGGCGATGGTGAGGGTCTGGTTGCCGGCCGTCAGGGCGAAGGCCACGAGGACCACCACCAGGACCGACAGGACGACGAGAAGCGTGCGGTCCACGTTCCGGTCGGCAGCCTTCCCGCCGAGCGTGTTGCCGATGAAGAGGCCCACGCCGAACACGATCAGCAGCCAGGGGACGGTGGGCGCGGCGAATCCGGAGATCTGGGTGAGCGTGAAGGCGATGTAGGTGAAGGCGCCGAACATGCCGCCGTAGCCAAGGATGGTCACCAGGATGGAAAGCCAGACCTGGCCTGAACGGAATGCGCGCAGTTCGCTCCGCAATCCGCCGGGCGCCGTGTCACCGTGGCCGGCCTTCGGCACGAGGGCCAGGATCCCGGCGAGGGCCAGCACGCCGATGCCGGTGATGGTCCAGAAGGTGGAGCGCCAGCCCGCGGCCTGGCCCAGCATGGTGCCGAAGGGGACGCCGAGCACATTCGCGGCGGTCAGCCCGGTGAACATAATGGCGATGGCTCCGGCCTTCTTGGTGGGGGCCACCATGCCGGCGGCCACCACCGCGCCGATGCCGAAGAAGGCGCCGTGTGCCAGGGCTGCCACGATGCGGCCGATCATCATGGTCCAGTAGTCGGGGGCCGCTGCGGAGATGAGGTTGCCGGCGATGAACAGAACCAGCAGGACGGCGAGCACGGGTTTCCGCTCGAAACGGGTCACCGCGGCGGTCAGCCCCAGCGCTCCGACCACGACGGCGAGCGCGTAGCCGGAGATCAGCCAGCCCGCCGAGGCCTCGCTGACCCGGAAGTCCGCGGCCACTTCGGGCAGCAGGCCCATGATGACGAACTCGGTGAGTCCGATGCCGAACCCGCCGAGGGCGAGGGCAATCAGGCCAATAGGCATGAAGGTGCTCCTTAGGAACTGTACGGAATGGAGTGGGGCGCGTACGCTAGTAGTTGCAGACGCGTTATTTATTGTTGCACAAGCAGATACCACGCGCAAGCAACTATTTATTTAAGCTGCCCCGTCAACTGCCGGGCACGCTGAAGGAGGAAGAACGATGGGCATCAAGGACGACGCCGTGGAAGTGCGCGCGCAGGGCTGGCGGACCCTCGCGGCGCTGCACGGGCTGATCGAGGCGGAACTCGAACGCTCGCTGCAGGCCGGGGCGCAGCTGTCCGTCGTGGAGTACACCGTGCTGGACGCGCTCAGCCGGCAGGACGGCTGGCACATGCGCATGCAGCAGCTGGCGCGGGCAACCGCGCTGAGCGCGAGCGCCACCACCCGGCTGGTCAACCGGCTGGAGGACCGCGGCCTGCTGACGCGCATCCTCTGCGCCGACGACCGCCGCGGCATCTACACCGAGCTCACGGAAAACGGCATCAAGCTGCTGGAGGAGGCCCGCCCGGTGCACGATGCAACGCTGGAGCGGACCCTGGCCGAGGCCCAGGAAGTCCCCGAGCTGGCCACGCTGGTGGACGCCCTCCCCCGGCTGCACGCCCGCCTCTAAACGCTGTGAGCCAGCCGCCTGGACGGCAACTGACGGCCCGGCAAGCGGTGGACAGGTAAATAGTGGACAGCCAAAAGCCCCGCACCGCATCTGATGCGGGGCGGGGCTTCTTTGGCTGTCCGGCCAGGCCTACTTGGCGGCGAGCTGCTTGAAGTAGTGCTCGAGGTCCTCGAGGCTCTTGTCCTTGGTCTCGGGCACCACGCGCTTCACCCAGACGATGGCCGCCAGCTGGATGGCCACGAAGCCGAAGAACGTCGCTGAAACGCCGACCCAGGCGACCATCTGCGGGAAGAAAAAGCCGATCAGGAAGTTGATCATCCACAGCACGAACACGCAGATGCCCATGCCGATCCCGCGGACGTGCAGCGGGAAGATCTCGGACATGGTCAGCCAGGTGACCGTGCCGATGCAGGACTGCATGGAGGCCAGGAACGTCACCATGAACAGCAGCACGAGGTAGCCCCGGAAAGTGCTTTCCGGGATCAGCATCGAAATCAGGCCGATGGCCAGCAGCGAGGACGCCGTTCCGCCCAGGCCGACAATCAGCATGGACTTCCGGGGCACACGGGTCATCAGGGACATGCCGACGATGACGGCGACCACGGAAGTGACGCCGTTGACGACATTTGCGAGCAAGGCGCCCTGGTCCCCGAATCCGGAGCTGGAGAGGATGGAGGTGCCGTAGTACATGATGGCGTTGACGCCGCTGATCTGGTTGATGATGGCCATGCCCAGGCCCACCACGAAAATCCGGCGGATCCAGGGAACGGTGAGGTCCCGAAAGGTTCCGAGCTTGGATTGGTAGTCTTCCCTGGCAGCCTGGCGAACCTCGTCGAACTCGGTTGAGATGTCCTCCGCCGCGCGGGTCTTCCGCAGCACGTCCAGGACCTCGCCGAAGCGTCCTGCCGAGGCCAGCCAGCGCGGGCTCTCGGGCAGCACCAGCATTCCGAACCAGAGCACCACCGCCGGCAGCGTGGCGATCACGAGCATCCACCGCCAGACGTGGGAGGCCTCCGGGAAGGCATTGCCCAGCACGGCGTTGAACGTGAACGCCAGGAACTGGCCCGTGACGATCATCAGCTCGTTCTGTGTGACGATGCGCCCGCGTTGGGCCGCCGGCGACATTTCCGCCAGATACACGGGGACGATCACCGATGCCCCGCCGACCGCCAGGCCGAGGAGCGTGCGGGCGGCGACGAGGAGTTCCGTGGTGGGCGCAATGGAACAGGCGACGGTGGCCACGGCGAAGATCAGGGCGAGCCCCATGATGGTCCTGCGCCGGCCGAAACGGTCCGACAGCCGGCCGGCGGTGATTGCGCCGAACGCCGCGCCGAACAGCAGGGTGGACGTGACCAGCCCTTCTGTCAGCGGCGTCAGCCCAAGGTCGCGCTGCATGAACGGCAGTGCACCGTTGATGACGCCGGTGTCGTAGCCGAACAGCAGCCCGCCAAAGGTGGAGAACAGGGCAACCCGCCGCAAGAACCCCTTGGGATTGGCGGCGGCCGCCGCCCGTACCGGGGTTTCTGTCGTTTCAGAGCTTGCGCGGGTGTCTTCCTGTTGCCTCATACGCTGACCTTCTGCACGTACTGCTTCATCGTCTCCAGCTGGTACCGCGAGACGTCCTGCGCGTTGTCGTTTTCCGCAAAGACGCTGGACACCATGACGGAGTTGTCCCTGTCGAGGAAGCCGATCTCCTTCAGGCCGCCAAAAAACTCGTCCCAGTTGACGTCGCCGTCGCCGATCTTCAGGTGCTGGTGCACGCGCACGGGATTGCCCGGCGGGTTGGTGATGTAGCGCAGCCCGTGCGAGGCGTGGTGGTCCATGGTGTCGGCGACGTGGACGAGGCGGAGCTTGTCCCCCGCGGCGCGCATGATGTCCAGGGGCGCGTTCTGCATGTGGAAGCTGTGCGAGGCCACGTAGACCAGGCCAACGTTCTTGGAGTTGAGGCCGCGGATGACGCGGATGGCGGCGAGGCCTTCCTCCACGAAGTCGTCCGGGTGCGGGTCGATCAGGAGGTCGATGCCTTCGCGTTCGATGATGGGCAGCAGCTCTTCCATGGAGCGGTAGAAGGCGCGTTCGGATTCCTCTGCCTTCTCCGGGCGGCCGCTGAATTCCGTGTTCATGGTGCCCACGCCCAGGTCCACCGTGATCTGGATGGCGCGCTTCCAGTAGCGGACGGCGGCCTCGCGGGCGTCCTCGTCCGGACCGGACCAGCGCAGCACCGGCAGGACCGAGGCAATTTCGATCCCGGCATCCCGGCATGACTTCTTCAGCCGGCCCACAAGCTCGTCGTCAGCCTTGGGGTGGTTGAAGAACGGAATGAAATCGGCGTGCGGCGTCATCTGCATGTACTTGTAGCCGAGGTCCGCCACCACCTTGGGGAATTCCAGCAGGCTGTGGCTGTGGTGGAAAGGCGTGGGGTCGAGGGCAATTTTCACGGGGCACTCCATTGTGGATCAGTCAGTTTGTGCAAAGGACCGGAAGGAGGGAAAGGGACCGGCAAGTGCCGGCCCCTTCCCGTCGTTCTCAGCTGTAGAGGGCGGGCTTGGAGTTCAGCTTCACGGCGACCTTTTCGCCGTTCTTCTGCGCCTCAACACCGGCTTCGCAGCACGCGGCGGTGGCGTAGCCGTCCCAGGCGGTGGGGCCGCCGATCTCGCCGCGAAGGGCGGCGTCCACCCAGGCCTGGATTTCGACGTCGTACGCGGCGCCGAAGCGCTCTTCGAAGCCGGGGGTGACGTTGCCGCCCCAGCGGCCGGCGCTGCGGGTGTACGGACCCGTGTCGCCGCCGATGCTCACGATGCCGTCTTCGAAGGAGGCCTGCGTGGCCACTTCGTAGCCGAACTTGGCGTTGACGTAAATTTCGACGTCGGCCAGGACGCCGGACTCGGTCTCGATCAGGACGTGCTGGGGATCGTGCTGGCCGGCCGGGGCGTTCTTCGTGGCCTTGCCCAGCCGGACCTGGACGCTGGTGATTTCCTCGCCGGTGAAGAAGCGGATGGCGTCGAACTCGTGCACCACCGAGTCGTTGATCAGCATCTCGTTGGTGAAGCCCGCGGGGGTGGTCGGGTTGCGGTGCTGGTGGTGGAGCATCAGCAGTTCGCCGAGCTCGCCGCTGCGGATCATGGAGCCGAGGGCCGCGTATTCGGCGTCGAAGCGGCGCATGAAGCCCACCTGGATGCGCTTGCGGCCCAGTTTTTCCTCGGCCTGGACGATCTTCCAGGACGACACGGCGTCCGGGGTGAGCGGCTTCTCGCACAGGATGGGGATGTCCTTGGCAATTGCCTTGAGCAGGATGTCCTCGTGCAGGAAACCGGGCGTGGCGATCAGGACGGCGTTGACGTCGCCGTTGTTGAGGGCTTCCTCGGCGTCGGCCAGGGCCACCGCGCCCGGAATGCCCTCGACGGCGGCCTGCGCACGGGCGAGGTCGACATCGACGACGGCGGCGACTTCAGCGCCGTGGATGCGCTTGCTGAGGCGCTGGATGTGGTCCGCGCCCATGCGGCCGGCGCCGATAACGGCGACGCGAAGGGTTTCAGTCATTGTCATTTCCTTACGTTTCGGGTGCCAGGCGGCGGTTAGTTGACGGCCGTGCGGGAGCCGCAGGAGAGCAGGTAGTTGCGCGTGCGCTTGGCGATCGGCATGGGGACGTCGAAGGCCACCGGGTACATGTCCTGCTCCACGATGCCGAAGATGGGGCGGTTCAGTGCCTCCACCGCTTCAATGACGGCGCGGAGGTCAGGCAGCCCGTTCGGCGGCTCGGTCATGACGCCGGCGAGGTTGGCTGCGGCCCAGGTCATGTTTTCCTCGTTGACCTTCTTGAGGATGTCCGGGTTGATCTGCTTCAGGTGCAGGTAGCCGATGCGGTCCGGGTAGTTCTTGATCAGCTCGAGGCTGGAGGCCCCGCAGTATTCGGCGTGGCCTGTGTCCAGGCACAGGTTCAGGTATTTCGAATCCGTGGCGGCCAGCAGGGTTTCGATGTCTTCCTGGGCCCCGACGTGGGAATCGGCGTGGGAATGGAACTGCTGCTTCAGGCCGAAGTCGTCCAGCAGGGTCTTGCCCAGGCGGTTGTGGCCGGCGAACAGGTCGCTCCAGGCCTTCTCCGTCAGCTGGCCGCTTTCCACCGCTTCGCCGGTGACGTCATCGCGCCACATGGCCGGGATGACCACGATGTGCTCGCCGCCCATGGCTGCCGTGAGTTCGGCAACCTTGCGGGCCGGCTCCCAGGCGGTTTCCCACTGGTCCAGTCCGCGGTGGAACGCGGTGAACACGGTTCCTGCGGTGACCTTCAGGTCGCGGGCCTTGAGCTCCTCGGCCAGCCGGCTGGGATCGTTCGGCAGGTAGCCGTAGGGGCCCAGTTCGATCCACTTGTAGCCCGATTCGGCCACTTCGTCGAGGAACCGCTCCCACGGTGTCTGCTTGGGGTCGTCCGCGAACCAGACGCCCCAGGAGTCCGGTGCCGTGCCGATGATCAGCTTGTTTTCAGTCATGACAGCGTTGTCTTTCTTCTTGGGCCCGGACTCAGTTGGACGGAAAGTTGTACGAGGCGCCGGAGGCGTGGGTGGGCTCGGGCCAGCGCGACGTCACTACTTTGCCGCGGGTGTAGAAGGAGACGCCCTCGGGGCCGTAGATGTGCTTGTCCCCGAACAGCGAGGCCTTCCAGCCGCCGAAGGAGTGGTAGGCCACCGGGACGGGCAGCGGCACGTTGATGCCGATCATGCCGACTTGCACGGAGCGCTGGAACTTGCGGGCGTTCGCGCCGGAGGAGGTGAAGATGGCGGTGCCGTTGCCGTAGGGGTTGGCGTTGATGAGCTTGATGCCGGCGTCGAGGTCGTCGACGCGGACGACTACGAGGACCGGGCCGAAGATTTCCTCGGTGTAGGCGGTCATTTCGGTTTTGACGTGGTCCAGGACGGTGGGGCCGACCCAGAAGCCTTCCTCGTGGCCGGGAACCACCAGGTCGCGGCCGTCCACCACCATGGCGGCGCCCGCGGCTTCGGCCTCGGTGACGATCTTGACGATGCGTTCCTTGGACGCCGGCGTGATGACCGGGCCCATTTCGGCGTCGGGCGCGGTGCCGTTGTTGACCTTGACGGCCAGGGCACGCTCTTCGACCTTCCTGACCAGCAGTTCGGCGGCATCGCCGACGGCGACGGCGACGGAGATGGCCATGCAGCGTTCACCGGCGGAACCGAAGGCGGCGGCGGCCAGGTGGTCGGCGGCGTTGTCGAGGTCGGCGTCGGGCATCACGATGGCGTGGTTCTTCGCACCGCCCAGGGCCTGGACCCGCTTGCCGTGCTTGGTGGCCGTCTCGTGCACGTACTGGGCGATCGGGGTGGAGCCGACGAACGAGATGCCGTCCACGTCCGGGTGGGTCAGGAGTCCTTCAACGGTCTCCTTGTCACCGTGCAGGACCTGGAAGACGCCGTCGGGCAGGCCGGCCTGCTTCCACAGCCTGGCCAGCAGCATCGAGGCGGAGGGGTCGCGCTCGGAGGGCTTGAGGATGAAGGCGTTGCCGGTGGCGATGGCCATGGGCGCCATCCACAGCGGCACCATCACGGGGAAGTTGAACGGCGTGATGCCGGCCACGACGCCGAGCGGTTCGCGGAAGGAGAAGACGTCGATGCCGGTGGAGACCTGGTCCGAGTAGTCGCCCTTGAGCAGCTGCGGGATGCCGCAGGCGAACTCGATGACCTCCAGGCCGCGGCCGATTTCGCCCTTGGCGTCGGAGAGGACCTTGCCGTGCTCGGCGGTGATGAGCTCGGCCAGTTCATCAACGTGGGCGGCGACGAGTTCGCGGAACTTGAACAGCACCGTGGTGCGCTTGGCCAGGGAGATGTCGCCCCAGCTGTCAGCGGCGGCGCGGGCCGCGGCAACGGTGGTGTCCAGGTCGGCCCGGTTCGCCAGCCGCAGTTTGCCACTGACCGCGCCCGTGGCGGGGTTGTAGACGGGCTGGGTGCGGCTGCCTTCGCCGGCGGTCTCGGCGCCGTTGATGAAGTGGTGGATCGTGGTGGTGCTCTGGTCAGTTATGGCAGTCATGGGACTCTTCCTTGAGTGGTCGAAGGGTGCTGTTGTTCGCGGAGGGGATCAGCCCAGCAGCTTGCGCTGGCGGCTCTTGTGGTCGGTGTAGGCCTTGAAGGCCTGCTGCGTGGAGTCGAGGTCGGAAACCTGGGAGACGGGCACGTCCCACCATGATTCGGAGCTCGGGGCGTCCAGCAGCGGGTCGGATTCGACGTGGATCAGGATGGGGCCGCCGCGTTCCGGTGCGGCCTTGGCGTCGCGGATGGCCTGCTCGAGTTCGGCAATGACCTTCTCCCCCGGTTCGATCCGGATCACCTTCACGCCGAGGCTTTCGGCGTTCAGGGCCAGGTCCACCGGGAGGGTCTCGCCTTCGTCGAAGCTGTGCTGCTCCTCGTTCAGGGCACGGTACTGGGTGCCGAAACGCTGGGAGCCAAGGGACTCGGAGAGGGATCCGATGGACGCGTAGCCGTGGTTCTGGATCAGGACCACGATCAGCTTGATGCGCTCGGCGACGGCGGTGACCAGTTCGGTGTGCATCATCAGGTAGGAGCCGTCCCCCACCATCACGACGACGTCGCGCTGGGCGCCGCCCGCTGCCGCCTCGGCCAGCGCTGCGCGCTTGACGCCGAGCCCGCCGGGGATTTCGTAGCCCATGCAGGAGTAGGCGTACTCGACGTGGTAGCCGAACGGGTCACGCACGCGCCACATCTTGTGCAGGTCGCCCGGGAGCGAGCCGGCAGCACAGATGACGACGTCCTGGGCGTCCATGGCCCGGCTCGTGGCGCCGATGATTTCGTTCTGCGCCGGCAGGGGCGTGAACCGCGTGCCAAACGCTTCGTCCACGGTGGCGTCCCAGCGCTTCTTCTCCGCGGCGACCTGCTGTTCCAGGTCGGCGCCCACACGGTAGCCGCCCAGGGCCTGGTTCAGCTTGATGAGGGCCTTCCGGGCGTCGGCCACGATGGGCAGCGTGGTGCCGTGCTTGTAGGCGTCGATGGCGGCGACGTTGATGTTGACGAACTTTACGTCCGGGTTCTGGAACGCGGTCCGCGAGGCGGTGGTGAAGTCCTCGTAGCGGGTGCCGATCCCGATGATGAGGTCCGCCTCGGCAGCGATGGCGTTGGCCGCCGTCGTGCCCGTGGAGCCGATGGCTCCGAGCGAGAGCTTGTGGTCCCAGGGCAGGACGCCGACGCCGGCCTGGGTGTTGCCCACGGGAATGCCGGTGAGTTCCACGAACCTGGCCAGTTCGTCGTTGGCGTAGGCGTACAGGACGCCGCCGCCGGCGATGATGAGGGGGCGCTTTGCCGCCCGGATGGCTTCGGCGGCACGGCGGATGTCGTCGTCGTCCGCGTCGGGCCGGCGGATGCGCCACTCGCGTTCGGCCAGGAACTCCTCGGGCACGTCGAAGGCCTCGGCCTGGACGTCCTGCGGCAGCGAGATGGTCACCGCGCCGGTCTCGGCCGGATCCGTCAGGACCCGCAGCCCGTGGTGGAATGCGGAGAACAGCTGCTCCGGGCGGGAGACCCGGTCGAAGAACTTGGACAGCGGACGGAAGGCGTCATTGACCGTGATGTCGTAGGCATAGGGCTGCTCGAGCTGCTGCAGGACCGGGTCCGCAGCGCGCGTGGCAAAGGTGTCGCTGGGCAGCAGCAGCACGGGCAGGCGGTTGGTGGTGGCCAGTGCCGCGCCGGTGAGCAGGTTGGAGGATCCGGGCCCGATCGAGGTGCTGATGGCGAACGTCTGGCGGCGCCGGGTGTGGCGGGCGTAGCCCACTGCCTGGTGCGCCTGCGCCTGCTCGTTGCGGCCCTGGTAGTAGGGCATGATCGTTGGGTCGGCGGCCTGGTACTGCTTCAGCGCCTGCCCGACGCCGGCCACGTTGCCGTGGCCGAAGATCCCGAACGTGCCCGGAATCAGGCGTTCCCGGTAGTCCTCGCTGCCGATGCGGTCAACGGTGTACTGCTTGGAGAGGTACTCCACCACGGCCTGGGCCACGGTCATTCGGCGGGTTCCTGTTCCCATCGTTTACTCCGATACTTCTGTGGTGTGCGTGAGGAGGGAGGCGGCCGCGGCGACGGCGCCGGCAACGTCGCCGTCCTGCGGATACAAGAGGGTCCGTCCGACGGTGAGTCCCTGCACGCCGGGAAGGGCCAGGGCGGCTTCCCAGGTGGCAAAGACTTCGTCCTGGGTGCCCTCGGGGTCCCCGCCCAGCAGCACGGTGGGCATGGTGGTGGCGGCCATGACGCGTTCCATGTTGGCCACGACGGGCAGCTTCATCCAGGTGTAGGCGCTGGTGGATCCCAGGCCTTCGGCGATGGCCACGGACTTGATCACGGCATCGGTGGAGAGGTCGTTACGGACCCTGCCGTTCTCGCGGACCGAGAGGAACGGCTCCACCATGGCGATCAGCCTGCGCTCGGCGAGCGAATCGATGGCCTTGGCCGTTGCCTCCAGCATGGACACGGTGTCCGGGTCCCCGAGGCAGATGCGGGTGAGCATCTTGCCGCCGTCGGCTCCGAGCGCCTCGAGGGCCGCGGCCGTGTGGCCGGTGAACCGGTCATCGAATTCGTTGACCAGTCCGGTGAGCCCGCCGCGGTTCATCGAACCGAACAGCAGCTTGCCGTCCAGCGCTCCGAGCAGCAGCAGGTCATCCATGATGTCCGGTGAGGCAAGCACGCCGTCCACGTCCGGGTTGGCCAGGGCAATCCGCAGCCGGTCCAGGAGCTGGCGGCGGTCCGCCATGGCCACCGGATCGCTGCCGACCGCGAGGGCGCCGCGTGCCGGGTGGTCGGCGGCAACAATGAAGTTCTGCTTGCCGGATTTGGGGCCGGGGTGGCGGCGCCGGGCCTTGGCGGCGCGGGCAACGGCGTCCGGATCTTCCAGGCGGATGGCGCTGAGGTGCGCGTAGCGGCGGGGGTCGTCATCCACCGCGAGGGTGGCGGTACCGGGATTGAGGCTCACAGGGCCGCTCCTTCGGGGGCGAGTTGGCTGGCATTCTTGCCAGGGACCAGGCGTCCGCGTTCGGCCAGCAACGAGGTGACCTCGGCCGGCGTCGGCATGGCATCGGCGCAGGACAGCCGGGAGGCGACGAGCGCGCCCGCGGCGTTGGCGTAGTCGAGCACCTGGGCCAGCGGCCAGCCGGACAGCAGTCCGTGGCAGAAGGCGCCGCCGAAGGAGTCTCCTGCACCGAGGCCGTTGACGGTTTCCACCGGCACGGGGGCGGAGACCACGCGCTCGGTGCGGGTCTTGGCCATGACGCCTTCGGGCCCGAGTTTGACGACGGCGATTTCCACGCCGGCGGCGAGCAGCCGGTCCGCCTGCTCGTCGGGGGTTCCCTCACCGACGGCGACGGCGCACTCCTGGTCGTTGCCGATGGCCACGGTGACGTGCGGCAGGACCTTGGCAACCTCGGCGCGGGCTTCCTCCTCGGAGGCCCAGAACATGGGGCGGTAGTCCAGGTCCAGGATGGTGTACTGGCCTTCGCGCAGCTCGGTGCGGGGCCGTGCCTCATGGGCTTTGATGTGCGCCTCGCGGCTGGGTTCCTGGCACAGGCCGGTCACGGTGGACCAGAAGATCCCGGCACCCTTGATGGCCTCGAGATCCAGCTCGTCGGCCTTTATCTGCAGGTCCGGCGCCGTGGGGAAGCGGCCGTAGAAATACAGCGGAAAATCGTGGGGCGGCTTGATCGCACAAAAGGTTACGGCCGTGGGGTATTCCTTCACCGGCGTGACGAACGAGTCGTCCACGTTGAACTTGCGCAGTTCGCGGTGCAGGTAGTTCCCGAAGGCGTCATCTCCTGTCCGGGTGATGACGGCCGCGCGGCGGCCGTGGCGGGCAGCGGCCACGGCAACATTGGACGGGGAGCCACCGAGGTACTTGCCGAAGGACGTCACGTCCTCCAGGTCCACCCCAATGTCGTTCGGGTAGATATCAACGCTGATGCGCCCGATCGTGAGCAGTTCGTGGGTCACGGTGATCGTGGACCTTTCTGTTTGAACTCTGTACCTCTAAGCAGCCGAACGGCCAGGGCTACGGTGCCTCGCGGCCCCCGTGAGCGGGACCACATCCACTACTTTGCCCTAGAATTCATGTCCTGTCAAAGGTTTGTACTGACATATTTACAACTTGCATCCGTGCGGTTGGAACGCAAATTAGACCGCTCTAACGGCCAAGGCCACCAGGCCTGGGCCGGGCCTGCCTCTTGGCTACTTCTTGGGCACCGCAAGCTCGCCCGTGACGTACTGCGCGCGGCCGAACCCGAACGACCAGTCGCCGGCGGTATTTTCCACATAGCCGATGAAGACGTTCTCGCCGGCAACGCCGAGTTGTCCGAGCCGGTCCGCCACGGCGGCGAAGAGTGACTGCTTGGCCTCCTGGCTGCGGCCACCCTGCGTGAAGATCTGGATCATGACCACGTCCGCCGTGCGGTCGAAGCCCAGGCCCGCGTCCTGCGCGACGATCTGCCCGGCCGGGTGCTCGGTCAGGATGTGGAAGTAGTCTCGCTCGGGGATGCCGTATTCGGCCAGAATGGCATCGTGGATGCCCCGGCTTAGACTAGCCAGCTCTTCCGGACTGCGGCCTGCATTGACGTCGATTCGAACCAGTGGCATGTTCCGCTCCCTTGCTAGTTTGTCCTGACATACTATCAAACTCACGGGACCGGCGCACAGGCGCGGGCCGGCCGCATTTGGAGCGCTTCTTAAAGACGTACGACGGCGGCGGTCACCTTCGCTCAGAAGGTGACCGCCCGCCGTCGTACTTCTGGAATTATCGGCTTCGGAGTTCTCGCCGGTGCGCCGAAATCACTTGGCGAGCAGCTCGTCCAGGCGCTCGTAGCCCTCGGTCATGCCGCCTTCCATGCCGGACTGGGCCATGCCGTCGCGGGCTTCCATGCTGGGGTAGACGGAATGCCCCCTGATCTTGGAACGGCCGCCGCCCAGGTCCTCGAAGTTCATGAATTCGATGCTGACAATGTCCGGGTAGCCGCTGAACTCGAAGGTCTGGATGGCGAAGTCGTTCTCGCGGACGGTGTGGAAGATGCCGCTGAATGCGTAGGTCACACCGTCCGGACCGGTGTGGTTGTAGAGGTAGGTGCCGCCGGAGCGGAAATCATAGTGGTCGATGTCGATGTTCGTGTTCCGCGGGCCCAGCCACTGGCTGATCAGCCCGGGCTCCTTGTGGGCGCGGAAAACGTCGGCAACCGGGAAATCGAATTCCCGCTCGAAGTCGATGAACGGGACGCCGTCGGGGACGGTGAGTTTAAGTGGGTTGCTCATTGTCGGTCCTTTTCACTGCCGCCGCCGGGGCGGCATTGGAGCGGAGTACGGCATCGAGGCTGCGGAACTGCGCCTCGCGGACCAGCCGGTACTGGTCGATCCACGCGGTGAGCGCTTCGAGCCGTGCGGGATTCAGGTGGACGGGCCGGCGCTGGGCATCGCGGCTGCGCGTGACCAGCTGTGCCTGCTCGAGGACCTGGATGTGCTTCGAGACCGCCTGCTTGGTGATCGCGAAGGGTTCGGCCAGTTCATTGACGGTGGCTGGCCCCCGGCTGAGCCGGGAGATGAGACGGCGCCGGACGGGATCGGAAAGCGCCAGGAAGGCCGCATTCAGAAGGTCGTCGTCGTTCCCGGTATCCACTTTCATTGCCCCGGATTCGTTCTCGTGTATCAGTGCGCTGCTGTAATCAATTGAGTTGTTGATCAACCAATTAGTTGTTAACAACATTAGGCCCGTGCCGGATTCCGCGCAAGGGTCAAAACAAACAACGCGGAGTCACTTTTCGCCGAATCCACCGGGTGGAAATGCGAAAAGTGACCCCGCGTTGCTTTGGGGAGAGCTTAGAGGGTTGCGTAGACCTCGCGCAGCAGCTTCGCGGTCTCGGACGGCGTCTTGCCGACCTTCACGCCTGCGGCCTCGAGGGCCTCCTTCTTAGCCTGTGCGGTACCGGCGGAACCGGAGACGATGGCGCCGGCGTGGCCCATGGTCTTGCCTTCCGGAGCGGTGAAGCCTGCCACGTAGCCGACGACCGGCTTGGTGACGTTGGCCTTGATGAAGTCGGCCGCACGCTCTTCGGCGTCGCCGCCGATTTCGCCGATCATCACGATCGCCTTGGTTTCCGGGTCAGCCTCGAACGCGGCCAGGGCGTCGATGTGGGTGGTGCCGATGACGGGGTCGCCGCCGATGCCGATGGCGGTGGAGAAGCCCAGGTCGCGCAGTTCGTACATCATCTGGTAGGTCAGGGTGCCGGACTTGGAGACCAGTCCGATGGGGCCCTTGCCCGTGATGTTGTTCGGCGTAATGCCGACCAGTGCCTCGCCGGGGGTGATGATGCCGGGGCAGTTCGGTCCGATGATGCGGGTGACCTGGTTGCCGTCAGCGTCCACCGTGGACTGGGCCAGTGCCCAGAACTCGGCGGAATCCTGGACCGGCACGCCTTCAGTGATGACAACGACCAGGCCGATGCCGGCCTCGATGGCTTCAACAACAGCGTTCTTGGTGAATGCCGGCGGCACGAAGACGATGGAGACGTCGGCGCCGGTTTCAGCCATGGCTTCCTTGACGGTGCCGAAGACGTTGATTTCAGTGTCGCCGTGCAGGACGGTGGTGCCGGCCTTGCGGGCGTTGACGCCGCCCACGATGTTGGTGCCGGCCTTGAGCATGAGGGCGGTGTGCTTGGTGCCTTCGCCGCCCGTGATGCCCTGGACGATGACCTTGGAGTCCTTGTTCAGATAGATAGACATGGTGCGTCCCTTTACTTAGCTGCGTTGGCGAGCTCGGCGGCCTTGTCGGCGCCCTCGTCCATGGTGGCGGCCAGGGTAACCAGCGGGTGGTTGGCCTCGGCCAGGATGCGGCGGCCTTCCTCAACGTTGTTGCCGTCGAGGCGGACTACCAGCGGCTTGTTCGCGTTGTGGCCCAGCTCGGCCAGCGCACCGACGATGCCCTTGGCGACGGCGTCACAGGCGGTGATGCCGCCGAAGACGTTCACGAACACGGACTTGACCTGCGCGTCGCCGAGGATGACGTCGAGGCCTGCAGCCATGACCTCAGCGGAAGCTCCGCCGCCGATGTCCAGGAAGTTGGCGGGCTTGACGTTGCCGTGGTTTTCACCGGCGTAGGCAACAACGTCCAGGGTGGACATGACCAGGCCGGCACCGTTGCCGATGATGCCCACTTCGCCGTCGAGCTTGACGTAGTTCAGGTCCTGCGCCTTGGCCTTGGCCTCGAGCGGATCTGCAGCGTCCTTGTCTTCGAGGAGGGCGTGCTTGGCGTGGCGGAACTCGGCGTTCTCGTCCAGGGTCACCTTGCCGTCGAGGGCAACGATGTCGCCCGCGCCGGTCTTCACCAGCGGGTTGACCTCCACAAGGGTGGCGTCTTCCTTCTTGAAGACGTCCCAGAGCTTGAGGATGACGGCGGCGACTTTGCCGCGCAGTTCCTCGGGGAAGCCGGCTTCGGCGACGATTTCGTCGGCCTTGGCCTGGTCGATGCCCACGGCGGGATCGATGGCAACCTTCGCGAGCGCCTCGGGGCGTTCGACGGCGAGCTGCTCGATTTCCATGCCGCCCTCAACCGAGCACATGGCCAGGTAGTTGCGGTTGGCCCGGTCCAGCAGGACGGAGAAGTAGTATTCCTCGGCAATATCCGCACCCTGGGCAATCATCACCTTGTTAACAATATGGCCCTTGATGTCCATGCCCAGGATGTTGGTGGAGTGCTCAAGCGCCTCATCGGCGGACTTGGCCACCTTGACGCCGCCGGCCTTACCGCGGCCACCGACCTTAACCTGCGCCTTGACGACAGTTACGCCGCCGATCTTCTCGGCAGCTGCCTTTGCTTCTTCAGGGGTATGCGCCACGATGCCAGCAAGCACGGGTACACCGTGCGCCTCGAACATATCGCGCGCCTGATATTCAAACAGGTCCACGGTTTAGTGTCCTTCTACGTCGAAGTAGTTTCTGTACAGCCGGACCCCACGTTCTCGCGGTTACCGGGCTGCGGAATAAACGCGCCCTGCGGCAGGTCAGGAAACGAGCCGCGCGGCGCAATGCTCCTCTCGGAACTCTAGTCCTTTATGGGGACATGCCCGTTCCAGACTACCTGTTATGTGAGTAAGGACACTATTCTATGGAGCGTAGAAAAACCGCATGATTACGGGGTTTTTGAGGCCTTGGAGGGCGCCGTGGAGGCCTTTTTGCCGCCGCCCGAGATGAGTTCGTAATGATCGCGGCTGACGAAGAAACCGGTGCCTCCGGAGAGGTTCCCGCAGGCCACCCCGGCGTCGTATGCGGAGCACCTCAGGCCGTTGCGTTCCAGGTTTCCGCCCTCGGGAAGAACCGGCAGCTGCGAGATCGGGCCGGTGCGCGACCCCTGGGGCCCGTACTCGGACTCCATCTGGGTGACTCCGGACCGGCACTCGCCGTATCCGGCCCGGTCAGGCGTGAGCACGGCCGTTCCGCCCAGATAGCCCAGGCCGGTCCCCGAGCAGTCGTCCTTGATATCCGCGGCCTGGGGCGCCGGGTAGACCGCGAGCTCGCAGTGCGCTGCCGGAACCGTGGCCAGTTTCCGGTTGGCGGGGTCGTTGAAGTTGTTTTGTTCGTAGGGCAGATTGACGTGCGGACCGTGCGCCGAGGTCAGCGAGCAGACCACGTTCCGGTCCGCGGTGACGAAGGCCAGGACGTCCTCCCCCGCGGAAAATGTCCGGGCATCGGACAACGGCGCCTGCCTCAGCTGCTCAAGGGCGGGCAGCGGCGGGGGCGGCGTGTACCCGGGGTCCCGCACCGTGACGGAACAGCCCGTGACCACGGCAAGCAGGCCGGCGGCCGCCGCCGCGGCAGCCCAGCGAACCGCCATGGTCAGGCGTCGAGTTTGGTGAGCGGCGCGTAGCGCAGCAACAGCCGCTTCTCGCCGACGTCGAACTTCACCTTCGCCACGGTCTTGTCCCCCGCTCCCTCGACCGCCAGCACCGTTCCGTTGCCGAAGCTGGTGTGGTTGACTTTGTCCCCCACGCTGACCGCGACGACTTCCTTTTGCGGCTGGACGCGGTTCTTTGCGACGGCGGCCGGAACATCCGCGTTGAAGCCTGCCGAGGAATCGGCCTTGGCACTGCGCGCCGTACCTGCCCCCCAGAACGATCCGCCGTACCGGTTCGAGCCGATCGGGGCGCCGCTCCCCCAGCCGCCTGCCTGCCGGCTGGTGCCCTCGCGCTTCCATTCGACGAGCTCGGACGGGATTTCTTCGAGGAACTGGCTGGCCGGGTTGTACTGGCTCTGGCCCCACATGCTCCGGACTTCGGAGCGGGTGACATACAGCCGCTTCCGGGCGCGGGTGAGGCCCACGTAGGCGAGGCGGCGTTCCTCGGCCAGCTCCTTGGGGTCCGTGGCGGAGCGCTGGTGCGGGAAGAGCCCGTGTTCCATGCCGGTCAGGAACACCACGGGAAATTCGAGGCCCTTGGCCGTGTGCAGCGTCATGAGCGTGACCACGCCCAGCCGCTTGGCCTCTGCCACCGCGGCGTCGATGTCGGCTCCCGGCGCATCCGGAATCTGGTCGGCATCCGCGACGAGCGATACCTGCTCCAGGAAGGCGCCAAGGGAACCCTCCGGATTCTCCTGTTCGTATTCCCGCACCACTGCCACGAGTTCGGCGAGGTTCTCCACCCGGGACTCGTCCTGCGGATCCGTGCTGGAACGCAGCCCGGCGAGGTATCCGGTCTGTTCCAGCACGGCTTCGAGCGCCGCGGCGGCGCCGGAACCGGCTGCCACTTCGGCGAGGTCGTCCAGGAGCTTGACGAAGCCGAGCACGGCGTTGACCGAACGGGTGGCCATGCCGGGAGCCTGGTCGGCGCGGCGGGCGGCGGCCATGAACGAGCTCCGTTCCCGCTCGGCGAGCGCTGCAACGGCGCCCTCGGCACGGTCGCCGATCCCGCGTTTGGGTTCGTTGAGGACCCGGCGGAGGTTGACGTCGTCGTCGGGGTTGACCAGGACACGGAGGTACGCGAGGGCGTCCTTGATTTCCTTGCGCTCGTAGAACCTGGTGCCGCCCACCACCTTGTAGGGCAGGCCCACGCGCACCAGGACGTCCTCGATGGACCGCGACTGGGCGTTGGTGCGGTAGAAGATGGCGACGTCCCCGGGGCGGAGGTTGTCCTCGTCCTGCAGCCGGTCAATCTCCTTGGCGATGAACTGGGCTTCGTCGTGTTCGTTTTCACCCACGTAGCCGATGATCTTGTGGCCCTCGCCCTCCGCCGTCCACAGGCGCTTCTCCGGCCGGTTCGGATTGCGGGAGATGACGGAGTTGGCGGCGCTCAGGATGTTCTGGGTGGAGCGGTAGTTCTGTTCCAGCTTGATGGTGCGGGCGTCGGGGTAGTCCTTCTCGAACTCCACGATGTTGCGGATGTCGGCCCCGCGGAAGGCGTAGATGGACTGATCGGAATCGCCCACGACAGTGAGCTCGGCCGCTCCCGGCCCCTCGCCCACGATTTCCCGGACCAGCGCGTACTGGGCGTGGTTGGTGTCCTGGTATTCGTCCACCAGCACGTGCCGGAAGCGCCGGCGGTACGATTCGGCGAGCGCCGGGAACGCCCTGAACATGTAGACGGTCTCGGCGATGAGGTCGTCGAAGTCCATGGCGTTTGCCTGGCGGAGACGCTGGGTGTAGCCCTTGAAGACGTCGGCCACGGCCTGTTCGAAGGGATCGTTGTGGTTGGCGGAGGAGGCGTAGGAATCGGCGTCGATCAGCTCGTTCTTCAGAGCGGAGATCTTGTGCTGGATGGCCTTGGGCGCGAACTTCTTGGGGTCCAGGTCCAGGTTCTTGGACACCTGTGTGACAAGCCGCAGGGAGTCCGCGGAGTCATAGATGGAGAAATTGGACTTGAGCCCCACGTTGGCGGCTTCCTGCCGGAGGATGCGCACGCAGGACGAGTGGAAGGTGGAAATCCACATGATCTTGGCCCGGCCGCCCACGAGGGCTTCGATGCGCTCCCGCATTTCGGCGGCGGCCTTGTTGGTGAACGTGATGGCCAGGATCTCGCCATGGTGGGCGCGCCGGGTAGCGATCAGATAGGCAATCCGGTTGCTGAGCACGCGGGTCTTGCCTGAGCCGGCGCCGGCAACGATCAGCAGCGCGCTGCCGGCGTGTTTGACGGCCTCTTCCTGTTCAGGGTTCAGCCCCTCCAGCAGGGCGGCAGCGTCCGGCAGCTGCGGCCGGGGAGACCAGTCACCAGGCTGGCCGCCACCGGTGGGGCCGCCGGCCGGACCCGTTGAGGAACCCGCAGCGCGGTCCCCCCGGCCGGGTCCGCCGCCGCCGAATTCGACGGGCGCCTGCCCGGATTCCGGGCGCGACTTGGTGAGGGCGGCGGCGCGGGAGCCTGCCTTGAACGGACCGTCAGCGTACGGGTCAAACAACATATCCATGGTGACTACAAGTCTAGGCGGTGGGGCTGACACTGCAGTCCGCCCTGTGGATAAGGCCCGATGCTGCCCCCGGAAGCCGCGCAGCGAGCTAGTCCACAGACCCTGACTCAAGGGCCGCACGGAGCTGGTGTACCGCCGTCGCGCCTCCTGCCATGAACCACTCCAGCCCGTTGACGTAAACGCTTCCGGTGGCGCCGCCGGCGGCGAGCACAATCGCCTTCCCCGGCAGCCAGTCCCACTCCGGGCAGCTGTGCTGGAACCAGCAGCCGAGCTCACCGTCCGCCACGCGCCCGAGGTCGCACGAGCCGGACCCGAACATGCGCAGCGTGGCAGCCGAGCTGGCGGCGGCATGCCAGGGCATGGCGCACATCGGATCCGCCAGCCAGCGCGGGTGGATGTAGGTGGCGGCACCGATCTGGGAAAGATCGTCGGCGCTGCGGTTTGCCCCGTCAGGCGCGAACGTGGTGACGGGATCGCCGTTGAGCGTGGCGGCGCGGCCCGTGCCGCCGAGCCACAGCTTGTCTTCCTCGGGCTGGAAGATGGCGCCCAGGATGACGTCGGATTCGTCTTTGAGGGCAATCGCGGAGCACCAGTAGGTGGAGCCGTGGAGGAAGTTGTAGGTTCCGTCCACCGGATCGATGACCCACGTCCGCCCGCTGCTGCCGTGGACGGCGGCGCCTTCCTCGCCGAGGACGCCGTCGTCCGGCCTGCAGCGGCGCAGCTGTTCCAGCACGTACGCCTCGGCCGCGTGGTCGGCGGCCGTGACGACGTCGGAGACGGAGGTTTTGCGCTGGGCGTCGAGCCCGCCCTGCCGCATCATCAGCGCCAGCATTCCCGCCTCGCGGACCAGGGCGGAAGCCAATTCAAAGTCGTCGAGCTCGGGGCTCAGGTTGGCGGCGCTGTGTTTACCCAATTTGTGTCTTCCCAGTTCGGTCACGGTCCCCAGCCTATCGGCGCGGCCGCCCTCAGTGCGATGCGGTTCCGGTCTTTCCTGCCGGGCGATAATGGACGCATGGCCAAGACACCCGCACAGCGGATCAAAAAGCACGGCGCAAAGGCCGCTGTCCCCCAGCACTACCTGCCTCCGGTGATCAACCCCACCACGGCCCGCACGCCGGAAAAAGCCCAGAACAACGGCAGCCTCATTGTCATAGCCGGCGTCGTGGCCAGCCTGTTCCTATTCTGGTACGTCCACCTGCTCACGCTGAACCAGCTCACCCAGCTTTCGGGCGGCCTGCCCATGCCCGATTCCCTCATCGGCGGCTTCGACGCCGGCTATGTGGAGCAGCTTCGCCGGGCCATGGACGGCGACGCGCGCGGCCAGCTCAACTTCATCCACAAGACGGCCGGCACCCTGTTCCCGCTGATCTTCGGTTTCACCTGGCTGCTGCTGATCGGCACGAACGTGGCGAAGAAGGCCCTCCGCTGGGCGCTGTGGTGCGTGCCGCTTCTGTTCGTGGTGGTCCGCCTCTGGGCCAATGTGGCCGTTGACTCCGTTGTGGCTGCCGTCGACCTCGATCCCGGCCAGGTGGCCCTGGCCTCCGGCCTCACGGTTGCCGGCTGGGTGCTGCTGGTGCTGAGCCTGGTGATCGGCGGCGTGTCCGTCTTCCTGGGGCGCCGGGCGCGGAAGCAGCCGCCGCCGGCCTAGGCCGAGTGTCGCCGGCACAGGCACCGCTTAGCCCGGGCTGCCGTCGGCACGCGCCACCCGGAGGGCCCTGCGCGCCACCCGTTCCTGCCGGACGCGCTGGGCGATGACCAGGCCCGCGGCAGCCAGGCCGATGGTGATGGGGTATCCCATGAACCGTTCCAGGGTGCCGGGTTCGGGGACGTCCAGTCCGGTGACGCCCGCCGTGACAAGCGCCGCCGCGGACACTCCGCCCGCGCCCAGGATGAGCCATCCCAGCGGGGTCTGGCGCAGCCACACTGCGCCCAAGAGGAGAAGCGCGAAGGCTCCTGCGATGAAGTACGTGACCGCCCCGGCGTAGTGCCAGCCCGAGCCCACATCCTCCGGGACCAGCCCCACGGTGACCGTTCCGGCACCGGCAGCCCCGGTCAGGATCCGCGCGGCAACCGCCGCCAGCCACGGCACGTCACCGCGAGGGGTGACCGCAACCCGCACTCCCGGCCTGGCCGCGATCCGCAACAGCGCCGAACTCAGCAGCAGGGCGCCCAGCAGCATCCCCAGGCCCTGCACCACGAACGAGGCGTTCATGAGTGCGTGCAGGGGCGAGCAGATGTTGCGCCCGTCATGAATACCGCAGCTGACGGCGCCCAGATCGCTGATGAGGCCGGTCCGCCGGCTGTACCGCTCAGGGCCGGCCCAGGCCCCGATGACGGCCGCCTCCGCCACGAAATACTGGACCACACTTAGGACCGCCCACGCACCGATGTACTGCCGGGTCGAGGCGGTGTCAGGCAGGAACGTGCCCCGGACGGACGGTGCTTGAGCTGCGGCGGCCATGCCAAGAGCGTAGTACGCGCCGTCACCTTGTATGCTTGTAATCGTGTTCGAACGGGCCGGCTAATACCGGCGGCGCCGGACGCCCGCCCTCGTAGCTCAGTGGATAGAGCACGGCTCTCCTAAAGCCGGTGTCGTTGGTTCGATTCCAATCGAGGGCACTTGAATGCGCAGCACAGCTCCGGTCTCCGCGGCTATTTGCTGGGCCCGGGCAGTGCGGGCCGCTGGTCCGTGCAGCGGACCATGCTGGACCGTGCGGCCGGCACCCGCGGAACCTTTGCCGGCGTCGTCACCTTTTCGGAAACGGACGACGACGGCGCGCTGCGCTTCCACGAAGAAGGCACGGTGCGCTGGCCTGCTGCGGAGGGCGGAACCTTCACCGGTCCCGCGACACGCGACTACCTGCTCCGGCCCACCGACTCCCCGGACGCCATGGACATGGTGTTTCCCGACGGCCGGCCGTTCCACCGGATGAGCTTCTCCGCGGCGGCCAGCCAGGACCGGCACTGGTGTGATCCCGACACCTACCGCGTCACATATTCGCTCACCGGCCCGGACGAATTCAGCTACGCCTGGGACGTCTCCGGGCCCCGCAAGGATCTGCTGCTGGAATCCGTGCTGCTGCGGCTTCCCGCGGCAGTTTTCCCGGAAGAGCAGCCGGCCACGCAGCAGCCGGGCAGGGAGCAGACGGGCCCCGAACAGCTAGGCTCAAACCCGTGAATCCGCGCATCATCGTCTCCGCCGTCTGCGTCTATGACCCGGCCGGCCGGCTCCTGACCGTCCGCAAACGCGGAACGGACAAGTTCATGCACCCCGGCGGCAAGCCGGAACCGGGCGAAACCGCGGTGCAGGCGGCCGCCCGGGAACTCGAGGAGGAAGTGGGGATCGTCGTGGATCCGCGCGAGCTGACGCTCATGGGCGTGTGGCTGGCCGATGCCGCCAACGAGGCCGCCACCGAAATCGAGGCAACGGTCTTCACGGCACCGGGGACGTGGGTTGCGCACCCCTCGGCCGAGATCGCCGAAATCCGCTGGCTGGACCTGGCCGCCGATCTGCCCGCCGACCTCGCCCCGCTGCTCACGGACCACATCCTTCCTGCCCTGGCAGCGCTAGGCGATTAGAGCTCCGGGACGGCTTCCTCGGCCACCGCGGTCGCCTCGGCAAACTGCGTCCGGTAGAGCTCGGCATAGCGTCCGTCGGCGGCAAGAAGCTCAGTGTGCGTGCCGCGCTCCACGATCGAGCCGTCCTCCACCACCAGGATCACGTCCGCGGCGCGGATCGTGGACAGCCGGTGGGCAATCACGACGGCGGTGCGCCCCTCGAGCGCTGCGCTGAGCGCCGCCTGGACGGCGGCTTCGTTCGTGGAATCCAGCGCCGCCGTGGCCTCGTCGAGAATGACCACGCGCGGCTGGGCGATGAGCAGCCGGGCGATGGTGAGCCGCTGGCGTTCGCCGCCGGACAGCCGGTAGCCCCGCTCCCCCACCACGGTGTCCAGGCCGTCGGGCAGCGAACGGATCATGTATTCGAGCCGGGCCTGCCGGAGCACGTCCCACATGTCCTCCTCGGTGGCGTCGGGACGGGCCAGCCGAAGGTTGGAGGCGATCGATTCGTGGAACAGGTGACCGTCCTGGGTCACCATGCCCAGCGTCGCCCGCATGGAATCAAAGGTCAGGTCGCGGACGTCCAGCCCCCCCGAACCGATGCCATCGAATGCCGGGCCGCCGAGACGCACGGCGCCGGAGTCGACGTCGTACAGCCTTGAGAGCAACTGGGCGATGGTGGATTTGCCCGCACCGGACGAGCCCACGAGGGCCACGGTCTGGCCCGGCTCCACGCGGAAGCTGATCCCGTGCAGCACCTCCTCGCCGCCGCGGGTGTCCAGCGTGGCCACTTCCTCCAGCGAGGCGAGGGAGACCTTGTCCGCGGACGGGTAGGCGAACCTGACGTCGTCGAACTCCACGGCGACGGGGCCCGGCGGGACCTCCACGGCATCGGGCTTTTCCTGGATGAGCGGCTGGAGGTCAAGGATCTCAAACACGCGCTCGAAGCTGACCAGGGCGCTCATGATCTCCACCCGGGCGTTGGAGAGCGCGGTGAGCGGTGCGTAGAGGCGGGTGAGCAGCAGGGCCAGCACCACGACGTCGCCGGGCGCGAGCTGGCCTGCGATGGCCAGCCAGCCGCCCAGGCCGTAGACGAGGGCCAGGGCCAGCGCCGAAACCAGCGTCAGCGCCGTCACGAAGGTGAACTGCAGCATCGCCGTCCGGACGCCGATGTCCCGGACGCGTCCGGCCCGGACGGCGAACTCGCGGGACTCCTCGTCCGGGCGGCCGAAGAGCTTCACCAGGGTGGCGCCCGGCGCGGAAAAGCGCTCGGTCATCTGGGTGCCCATGGCGGCGTTGTGCTCGGCGGCCTCGCGGCGCAGGTCGGCCAGCCGGGAGCCCATCCTGCGTGCGGGAATGAGGAAGATCGGCAGCAGGATCATGGCCAGCACGGTGACCAGCCAGGATGTGTTGAGCATGACCACGAGCGTCAGCACGAGGGCCACGACGTTGCTGACCACCCCGGACAGCGTGCCGGCAAACGCCGACTGCGCGCCGATGACGTCATTGTTGAGCCGGCTGACCAGCGCACCTGTGCGGGTCCGGGTGAAGAATGCAATCGGCATTTTCTGCACGTGGTCGAAGACCCGGGTGCGGAGATCCACAATGACGCCTTCGCCGATGGTGGAGGACAGCCACCGGCTCACCATGCCGATCGCGGCCTCCGCCACGGCCACGCCGGCGATGAGCGCGGCGAGGCGGATCACTTCGCCCGAACCCGAACGGGCCACGATGGCGTTCACCACCTGGCCGGCCAGCACCGGCGTTGCCACTGCCAGGAAGGCCATCGCAATGGAGACCGCCACGAAGGCAATCAGTCGCCCGCGGTGCGGCCGCGCGAAGCCGAGGACGCGCTTCAGAGTCTCCTTGGAGAACGGCTTGGAGCCGCTCTTGGCGCTGGTGAGGTTGTAAAGCGAGCGCCAGGCCACGCCATCCATGCTCATAGTTTGTGCTCCATCTTGCCTGTCATAAGTTCGGTCACCATGCCGTTGTCCACGTTCCAGCGCACATCGAGCCGGACGTTTTCCAGCAGCCGGCGGTCGTGGGTCACCAGCAGCAGGGCGCCCTCATAGCTTTCCAGCGCGTCCTCCAGCTGTTCGATCGCCGGCAGATCCAGGTGGTTGGTGGGTTCGTCAAGCACCAGGAGGTTGACGCCGCGGGCCTGCAGGAGGGCAAGGGCGGCGCGGGTGCGCTCGCCCGGCGACAGCGAGTCCACAGTGCGGGCGGTGTGATCCGCTTTGAGTCCGAACTTGGCCAGCAGGGTGCGGACCTCCGCCGGTGTCTGATCGGCCAGCACGGCCTCCACCGCATCCCCGAGTTTCAGGTGGCCGGCAAGGAGCCCCCGGGCCTGGTCGATTTCGCCGACGGCCACGGACGCTCCCCGGGACGCATCACCGGAGTCCGGTTCCTGTACTCCCAGCAGCAGCCGCAGCAACGTCGACTTGCCGGCCCCGTTGGGCCCGGTGATGCCGATCCGCTCGCCGGCGTTGAGCTGCAGGTTCACCGGCCCGAGGGTGAAGCTCCCCTGCCGCACGACGGCGTCGCGGAGGGTCGCCACCACGGAGCTCGACCGCGGAGCCTGGCCGATGCTGAACTGCAGCTGCCATTCCTTGCGGGGTTCCTCCACGACATCCAGGCGGGCAATGCGGGATTCCATCTGCCGCACCTTCTGCGCCTGCTTTTCCGACGATTCGGAGCTGGCGGCGCGGCGGATCTTGTCGTTGTCCGGGTTTTTCTTCATCGCGTTCCGGACGCCCTGGGAGCTCCATTCACGCTGGGTCCTCGCCCGGGACACCAGGTCCGCCTTGGTGGCCGCGAATTCGTCATAGCGTTCGCGGGCGTGCCGGCGGGCGACGGCGCGCTCCTCCAGGAAGGCCTCGTAGCCGCCGTCGTACACTGCCACGGAATTCTGGGCGAGGTCCAGTTCCACGATGGTGGTCACGCAGCGGGCCAGGAATTCGCGGTCGTGCGAGACGAGCACGGCGCCGCCGCGGAGCCCCTGGACGAAGGCTTCGAGCCTGGCCAGCCCGTCCAGGTCAAGGTCGTTGGTGGGTTCATCCAGCAGCACGATGTCGAACCGGCTCAGCAGCAGGGCCGCCAGTGCAACGCGCGCCGCCTGGCCGCCGGAGAGCCCCGTCATTTCAGCATCAGGACCGACGTCCATGCCCAGATCGGCCAGGACGGGCGGTATGCGTTCGTCCAGGTCCGCGGCGCCTGAGGCCATCCAGCGGTCAAACGCAAGGGAATAGGCGTCGTCGGCTCCGGGCGCGCCCGCGCCAAGGGCCTCGGCCGTGGCTTCCATCTCGTGGGTTGCCTGGGCGGAGCCGGTGCGCCGGGCGATGTACCCGGCGATGGTCTCGCCGGGTATCCGCTCGTGCTCCTGCGGAAGCCAGCCCACGAAGGCGTCGGCCGGGGCCAGGCTGACACTGCCCTGCTGCGGCTGGTCCACGCCGGCCAACAGCCGGAGCAGCGTGGACTTGCCGGCACCGTTGGCGCCGACCACGCCAACAACGTCCCCGGGGGCCACCGTCAGGGACAGCTTCGAGAAGAGGGTGCGGTGATCATGACCGCCTGAAAGTTCTTTGGCAACAAGGGTTGCAGTCATTAGTCCATCCTCTCACCGCTGCCCGTATTGGCCCGAAAATTCCGGCGGGCATGAAAGAACCCGCTGGTCCGGACTTGGGGGGTGTACGGACCAACGGGTTCGACCATCTAGCATAGTTGATGCCGAGGGCTGCGTAAAATCGACGTCGGCCGCCGCCAACACAGTGTCACCTATTCGTTCAGTAGAGAGCGTTCCATGCCACTCCCCGCCAAGGCGTTCCAGCGATGGCTGCACGGCATTGCGCCGGACACCAGCATCGCGGATGTTTGCAGGTTGTCGGGGGTCAAGCGCACCACCCTGGCGCAGCAACTGGTCCGGGGCAAGGTGGCCGAGTCGACCGTTGTCAGCATCAGCCGGGCGTTCAACGTAAACCCCGTCACGTCCTTGGCCTACTTTGAGACGTATCGCGACCTCGCCGGTTCCCGGATCCCGCCGTCGCCGCGGGAGCTGGTCAGTCAGATCGCCACGGTGGACCTCCTGCGCGCGATGATCGCGCGCTCCGGCAACGAGCCGGCTCCGGAGGCCTCCGGGGCACGGCAGGCCGGGCTGCTGGCTCTCGGTCCCGCCGCGCACGCCACGTCCGTGAAGAACTGGGTGGACGCAATCGACGACGGCGAGCTCCGCCACCGCGTCTCCGCCGCCACGGGCATCGCCCCGCAGAACTACTCGGCCCAGCTGACCGCAAACAGGATGGCACCCGAGGTGGCCATCGCCACCTCCCGCGCTGCCGGCGTGGGACTCACCGGAGGCCTCGTGGCCACCGGCCTCGTCACAGAAGCCGAAGCAGGCTGGGAACCGGGGTCCCGGCAGGCAGCCCTCGATATGCTGTCGGACGGCGACCTGACAGTTTTGGCGGGAGACCGCCTCCAGGCCCTCGGGAAAACCCTGCGGCGCCAGGAACACGACCATCAACAAACCGAAAAGATCTGGGAGAACCTGGGATGATTGAGATCCTGCAGTGGAGCACCCTGATCGTCTGCGGAGCTGCGGCGCTGTCCCGGGTCCCGAATCTGGTGCGCAAGACGAACAGATCGCTGTTTTACATTCTTGCGCTGATGACCCTTGCCATCCTCCTGAGTATCCAGGGGCCTTATCTGGTCATTGACGGCCTGCTGGGGGGCACGAACCTGGCCAATCTGCTCCTGCGGTTCATCATCTTCGGGGCGATCTATTTCCTGGGCATCCGGATCGCGAACGGCTTCGGAGACCAGCGCGGCCTCCAGCTCGTTCGGGGTCATGCCGGCTCTGCAATCCTGGCGCTGATTTCAGTGACCCTGCTGGTCCTGTTCGAGTTAATGGATACCCAGGGATCATCAGCAGGGATGATGGGCGTCTACGACAAGGATGACCGGAACAGGGTCCTCGTTGAGTACTACGGGGCAGCCGGCAGGGCCTACCCGGCATATGTCTGCCTTGCCCTCCTGCCTGCCATGCTTCGCGCGGTGCGCAGCACCCTGCCGGCCCTGCTCCGGATCAGCGCACTCCTGCTGGCCGTCGGCGGGATAGCCGTCAACCTCGGCATGTTCTTCCAGCTGATTCCGCCTGCGCTGGGCTTCCTAACGTTCATCATCAACTACACCGCCATCCTGTGCTTTGTGTTCGGCTTGGCGCTGATCTGGGTGGCCAAGCTCCGGGCGGGCAGAAAGACCCGGGACGGTACGGTGCGGGCCGCCGCCCGCCGCTAAGATCAAGCCAATCATCCGTTCCGCAGAGAGCGTCCCATGCCACTCCCCGCCAAAGCCTTCCAACGCTGGCTGCACGGCATTGCGCCGGACACCAGCATCGCGGATGTTTGCAGGTTGTCGGGGGTCAAGCGCACCACCCTGGCGCAGCAACTGGTCCGGGGCAAGGTGGCCGAGTCGACCGTTGTCAGCATCAGCCGGGCGTTCAACGTAAACCCCGTCACGTCCTTGGCCTACTTTGAGACGTATCGCGACCTCGCCGGTTCCCGGATCCCGCCGTCGCCGCGGGAGCTGGTCAGTCAGATCGCCACGGTGGACCTCCTGCGCGCGATGATCGCGCGCTCCGGCAACGAGCCGGCTCCGGAGGCCTCCGGGGCACGGCAGGCCGGGCTGCTGGCTCTCGGTCCCGCCGCGCACGCCACGTCCGTGAAGAACTGGGTGGACGCAATCGACGACGGCGAGCTCCGCCACCGCGTCTCCGCCGCCACGGGCATCGCCCCGCAGAACTACTCGGCCCAGCTGACCGCAAACCGGATGGCACCCGAGGTGGCCATCGCCACCTCCCGCGCTGCCGGCGTCGGACTCACCGGAGGCCTCGTGGCCACCGGCCTCGTCACAGAAGCCGAAGCGGGCTGGGAACCGGGGTCCCGGCAGGCAGCCCTCGACATGCTGACGGACGGCGACCTGGCCGTACTGGCCGGAGATCGCCTGCAGGCGATGGGAAAGACGCTGCGGCGCCAGGAACAGGACCAGGAACAAACCGAACTGATCCTGGAGAACCTCGGATGAAAGAGATCCTGCAGTGGACCACCCTGGCCGTCTGCGCGGCCGCCACGCTCGCCCGGATTCCCAGCGCCCTGCGCGGCACCAACCGGTCCTTGTTCTTCATATTCCTCCTTGCCACCGCGGCCGGTGTCCTCAGCCTGGACGTGTTCTACTTCCCTATCGACGGGGCCCTGGGCGGCGTCAACGTAGCCAGCCTCTTGTTGCGGCTCATCGTTTTCGCCGCGATTTACCTGGTGGCTTTCCGCGTCAGCAGGGCATTTGGCGCCACAGGCGCTGACGCGCTGATTTCCGGGCGCCTCGGGCTCTGCGTGCTCGGACTGTTTTCCGCGGCCCTGGCAACACTGTTCCTGCTGATGGACGTTTCAGCGTCATCCCCGGGCATGGCGGAGGCCGGCGGCAGGAGTCCGCGGAATGCGGCCCTGCTGCCCTATTACTGGGCGGCAGCCCGCGGTTATCCCACCTACGTTTCGCTCGCCCTTCTGCCGTCACTGGTCCGCACGCTCCGGAGCGGGCTGCCGCCGCTCGTCCGCGCGGGCGCGGGCCTCATGGCAGCGGGCGCCGTGGCCACGATTGCCGGATTCCTGCTGGAGTTTGCGGCTCCCGCCTTCGCCCTGGAGCGCGTGGGGGTCAACAACGGCGCCGTGCTGTTTTTCATATCGGGGCTCGTAATGGTCTGGCTCGCCCGGGTCCGGGCCAAGGATCTGGGCGGACTCGGAACGTCATCTACTGAAGGGTAGGGGCCCTGGGATTCACAAAATCATTAGACCGTGAGAGAATCATGAATGTGTGAAAGCAGCTGCTGCCTGGCCCACCGGCCGTGGCGCCTGCCGGATCACACATTGGGGGGATGAGTGGTGGCGGCCGTTGGGGACCGCCCCCACTCAGCCTGTTTAACAGCCCTGTCGCGCCCCCGTAAGATGGCGAAATAAAAGGTCTTTCCAAATGCGTTGCAGGGAGTAGTCTCGCGGAGTATTCGGCTCCAGCCGCCGCGACAAAGCATCTGCACCTGAAGAAGCAACTGCACCCGAAGAAAAAGGTCCCCGCCATGAACCGCGTCCACTCCCGCCGCACCGCAATCGCAGCCACCCTCGCCGGCCTGGCGCTCGCCCTGTCGGCCTGCGGCGGTTCACAGGCGCCGGCCGCCAGCAGCTCGGATACGTCGCTGAGCGATGTGAAGTCCAAGGGTGAGCTCGTGATCGCCACCGAGGGCACGTACAAGCCGTTCAGCTTCCACGCGGAGGGTGCCGGCGGGCTCACCGGCTTCGACGTTGAGATCGCCAAGGCCGTCGCGGACAAGATCGGCGTGAAGGCCACCTTCCAGGAGACCCAGTTCGACGGCATCTTCGCCGGCCTCGACGCCAAGCGCTTCGACACCATCGCGAACCAGATCTCCATCAACGCCGAGCGCAAAGCCAAGTACGATTTCTCCGCACCGTACACGGTCTCCAACGGCGTGGTGGTGACCAAGGCTGACAACAGCTCCATCACCAGTTTCGAGGGCCTCAAGGGCAAGACCACCGCCCAGTCGCTCACCAGCAACTTCTACAAGCTGGCCGTGGATGCCGGCGCGAACGTCCAGGCCGTGGAGGGCTGGGCCCAGGCTGTGGCGCTGCTCCGTCAAGGCCGGGTAGACGCCGTGGTCAACGACAAACTCACCTACCTCGACTACGCCAAGACCGATCCGGACGCCGGCCTGAAGATTGCCGCCGAGACCAAGGACAAGTCGGAAAGCGCGTTCGTCTTCCGGAAGGGATCCACGGAGCTCACCGCCGCCGTGGACAAGGCCATGACCGACCTCCGCGCCGACGGCACGCTGACCAAGATCTCGGAGACGTACTTCGGCACGGACGTCACCAAGTAGATGCCGTTCAACTGGGACCTCGTCTGGAGCTCCTTCGGCCCCATCGTCACGGGGGCCGTCACCGGGACCATTCCCCTGACCCTGGCCTCGTTCGCGCTGGGCCTGGCCCTGGCCCTGCTCGTGGCGCTCATGCGGCTGAGCCGGAACGCCCTCGTGTCCGGGGCTGCGAGGTTCTACGTCTCGGTGATCCGCGGCACGCCGCTCCTGGTGCAGCTCTTCGTGATCTTCTACGGCCTGCCGAGCCTGGGGGTGAAGCTGGACCCGTGGCCGAGTGCCATCATCGCGTTCTCCCTGAACGTCGGCGGCTACGCCGCCGAAGTAATCCGGGCCGCCATCCTGTCCGTGCCCAAGGGCCAGTGGGAAGCCGGGCACACCATCGGGATGTCCAGCGGACATGCCCTGCGGCGGATCATCCTGCCGCAGGCCGCCAGGGTCTCCGTGCCGCCGCTGTCCAACACCTTCATCTCCCTGGTCAAGGACACCTCGCTTGCCTCGCTCATCCTGGTGACGGAGCTCTTCCGCAACGCCCAGCAGATCGCGGCCTTCAGCCAGGAGTTCATGGCGCTGTACCTGGAGGCCGCGCTGGTGTACTGGGTCATCTGCCTGGTGCTGTCCACCGGGCAATCCGCCCTCGAAAAGAGATTGGACCGCTATGTCGCCCACTAGCCAGCCCGGGGACACGCCGGCCAGCGGCACCGCCCCGAAGGCCAAGCCGGTGTTGTCCGTCCGCAATCTGGCCAAGGCCTTCGGCAGCAACGTGGTCCTCCGGGACATCGACCTTGACGTGCGCCGCGGGAACGTGGTGGCCCTGATCGGGCCGTCCGGTTCCGGAAAGACCACCGTGCTCCGCTCGCTGAACGGGCTGGAAACGCCGGACGCCGGGACGGTCACCTTCGCGGACACGTCCACCGGCACGGACCTGGCGCTGGATTTCTCCGCCAAGGTGTCCAAGAAGGACGTCTCGGACCTCAGGGACCGCAGCGCCATGGTGTTCCAGCACTACAATCTGTTTCCCCACATGACCGTCCTGCAGAACGTCATCGAGGGCCCCGTGCAGGTGCAGAAGCGCAAGCGCGCCGACGCCGTCGCTGACGCGGAGAAGCTGCTGGCCCGGGTGGGATTGTCGGACAAGCGCGACGCCTACCCGTTCGAGCTGTCCGGCGGCCAGCAGCAGCGCGTCGGCATCGTGCGCGCCCTCGCCCTGAAGCCGCAGCTCCTGCTGTTCGACGAACCTACCTCGGCCCTGGACCCGGAGCTGGTGGGCGAGGTGCTGGGCGTCATCCAGGAACTCGCCGAGGAAGGCTGGACCATGGTGATCGTCACCCACGAGCTCGCCTTCGCCCGCCAGGTGGCCGACGAAGTCATCTTCATGGACGGCGGCTTGGTGGTGGAGCGCGGACCCGCAGCCGAAGTGCTGCGGGCGCCGCGCCAGGAGCGCACCAGGCAGTTCGTCCGGCGCTTGCTGCACGAATTCTGACCGCTACTTCCGGCCGAGTCCGGGCAGAGCCTTCCGGCCGCGCGCTTAGCGTGCGAACCGTAGCGTAACCAGCTGGAACGGGCGCAGCGTGAGTTCCGCCGAGTCCTGGCCGGCCACAACGCCGGGCGCGTCGACCGGCCGCTCGAGCACATCCACCGCCCGCACTCCGGCCGCGGGGAAGTTCGCGGTGAGCCGCCCGGCGGAGCGTTCGCCGAGCGATTCGTACAGGCGCACAATCACGTCACCGGACCCGTCCTCGGCCAGCTTCACGGCTTCGATCACCAGGGCTCTGTTGTCCACCGAGAAGAGCGGCTCAACGGGGTGCCCGCCCTTGACGGTCCGCGGCGCTAGGTTGGCACGGTAGCCCTCCTCAACGGCATCGGCGATGCCGGCGCCCGGGCGGATCCATACGTCCAGCACATGCCGGCCGCGGTCGGCCTCGGGGTCCGGGAACTTCGCCGCGCGCAGCAGGGAGAGCCGGACGGTTGTGGTGGTGCCGCCGTCGTCCCTGATGTTCCGGGCGACATCGTGACCGTAGGTGGAGGAATTGGCGATGGCCACACCGTAGCCGGGCTCGGCCACGTGGATCCAGCGGTGCGCGCAGATCTCGAACTTCGCAGCCTCCCACGAGGTGTTGACGTGGGTGGGCCGGAAGACGTGGCCGAATTGCGTCTCCGAGGCTGAGCGGTCCGCCCGGAGGTCCAGCGGGAAGCCCAGCTTGAGCAGCTTCTCACGCTCCTGCCAGTCCACCTCCATGGAGATCCCCAGGGCGGCGCTGCCGGCGGCGAGCGTGATGCGCTGCGTGATCCGGGAGGCACCGAAGAGCCGCTCCACCACGACGACGGCGTCCGTGCCGGGCTGCTCCAGCCGCACCGAGGCGGCGTCGGTCAGGGAGGTGACGTTGCGCCGGTAGAACTCGTCGATGTCCCAGGCGTCCCATTCGTTGGGCGTGTCGCGGTGCAGTTCCAGGTGGTTTCCGAACTGTCCCGGGGCGATGGCCTCGCGGCCCCTGGCGTGGTCCCGCAGCGAGATCAGCAGTCCGTTGTCATCCAGCACGGCGCGGATGATGCCGTTGTCCAGCACGAAGCCGCCGTCCTGCGAGGCAACCCGGACGGATTGGACGGGCCGGACGGCCGGCGCGGCCGCGAGCGCGGGAACGCCGTCGCGTGCGTGCGGACCGGCGTTGAGCAGGAACTCGTCGCTGCCCTCGCCGAGGGCGGCCGCGGCTGCCTGGCCGATGACCGCTTCGAGGCCCTTGGCCACGGCGGCGTAATTCCGTTCGGCATCCTGGTGCACCCAGGCGATGGCGCTGCCGGGCAGGATGTCATGGAACTGCTGCAGGAGCACCAGCCGCCACAGCCGCTTCAGTTCGGCCGCCGGGTAGGCGAACCGGCCGCCTGAGCGGACGGCCGCAGTGGCACACCACAGTTCGGCCTCCCGCAGCAGGTGCTCGCTGCGCCGGTTGCCCTGCTTGGTGCGGGCCTGGCTGGTGTACGTGCCGCGGTGCAGTTCCAGGTACATCTCCCCCACCCAGACGGGCAGGGAGGTGTACTCGGCCTGGGCCTGCTCAAAGAAGCTGCCGGCGCTCCCGAGCCGGACCTTGGGCGAGCCCTCCAGATCGGCCGTCCGGTGGGCGGCGGCTAGCATTTCGCGGGTGGGTCCGCCGCCGCCGTCGCCGTAGCCGAAGGGGACGAGGGAGATGGTGCCGTGCCCGTGGTCGCGGTAGTTGCGCTCGGCGTGGGCGAGCTCCCTGCCGCTCAGCTCGGAGTTGTAGGTGTCAACGGGCGGGAAATGGGTGAACAGCCGCGTGCCGTCGATCCCCTCCCAGTTGAAGGTGTGGTGCGGCATCCGGTTGATCTGGTTCCAGGAGATCTTCTGGGTGAGGAACCACTCGCTGCCGGCGGCCTTGACGATCTGCGGCAGGGCGGCGGAGTAGCCGAAGGAATCCGGCAGCCAGGCTTCCCTGCATTCGACGCCGAACTCGTCAAGGAAGAAGCTCTTGCCTTCGAGGAACTGCCGGGCCATGGCCTCCCCGCCGGGCATGTTGGTGTCCGATTCCACCCACATGCCGCCCACGGGGACGAACTGGCCGGAGCTGACCTTCTCGCGGATGCGCGCGAACAGTTCCGGGTAGAACTCCTTGATCCAGGCCAGCTGCTGGGCCGAGGAACAGGAGAACACGAAGTCGGGATCCTCATCCATGAGGGCAACCACGTTCGAAAAGGTCCGGGCGCATTTCCGGATGGTCTCCCGGACGGGCCACAGCCAGGCGGAATCTATGTGCGCATGGCCGGTGGCGAGCAGCTGGTGGGCCGAGGCATAGGCGGGCCTCGCCAGCACCTCGGCCAGGGCTGCCCGGCCGGCCGCGGCCGTGCCCGCGACGTCGTCCGGGTCCATGACGTCCATCATCCGTTCCAGGGCGCGGAGAATCTCATGGCGCCGCGGCAGCTCCGTGGGCAGCTCGTGCATCAGGCCGCTCAGGGTCCAGACGTCCTGCTGGAGTTCCCACACGGCCCGGTTCAGCTCGGCAACGGCAATGCTGCCCAGGCGGTACTGCGGCTGGGTCCCCGCCGTTGCTTTGTCCCCGTAGGGGGTTGCGGCGAAGCTCCAGCCCTGGGCGACGTCGGGGTTGGCTGCCGCTTCCACATAGAAGTCCACTGCCATGCCGCTGCCCAGGAGCTTCAGCGGAATGTGCTGGTTGCGCGGGGATATGGCCTTGATGATGCTGCCGTCCGGCCGCCAGGCAATCCCCTCGCACTGGAATCCGGGGATCTCCGTGGTGAACCCCAGGTCCACCACGATCTCCACCTCGGTGTCCGGCGCAATACCCCAGGAATCCGGCACCTCGCCCTGGAGCCGAAGCCATTTGGTGCCCCACGGACGGCCCCAGGGGGCGCCGTGTTCCTGGGGCCCGAACTCCTGCCGCAGCGCCTCCATCACGGGGACCGGTTCGTCCGGGACGTCCCAGCTGGTGAGGCTGAGCGGTGTGCTTCGCGTGTAGATCGCTGGAGTGATCCGCTCGCGGAGAAAGCGGTCGAGACGGACTTCCGTGATCCGGCGGTCGTCGTGCAATGTGTTCCTCTTTAATGCTTGAAGCTGGAGCGCGCAGTGCTGGCTTACGTTGCGGGCATGGGCGTCGCGGTCAGCTGGAATCCGGGCAGGCAAACTGCCTTGGAAAGCGGATCAACGTGTCCATTCGATGGATAAAATCTACTGCGTCTCGGTGCAATAGCCAAGGGTCCCGGGCCGCTACCGGGGCATTGGCGCGGGCATGGCGATGCGCCCGGAACCCGCGTAAACGTTCAGGCTGGTCCCCCGGCTGAAGCCCGCCAGGGTGATGCCGGTGGACTCGGCGAGCTCAACGGCCAGGCTGGACGGGGCACTCACGGCGGCAAGCACGGGAATCCCCGCGAGCGCCGCTTTTTGCACGAGTTCGAAGGACGCCCGACCGGACACCTGGAGCACCGTTCCGCTGAGCGGCAGCCGCCGCTCCCGCAGGGCCCAGCCCACCACCTTGTCCACCGCGTTGTGCCGGCCCACGTCCTCCCGCAGGCACAGAAGCCGGGCACCGCCGTCGTCGTCAATGCTGAACAGGCCGGCGGCGTGCACTCCGCCGGTGGCTTCGAAGACGGTCTGGGCCTCACGGAGCAGGTCCGGCAGGGAGGCGAGCGTCCCGAGGGGCACCGTCAGTGTGTCCTCTGCCGGGGTGAAATGCGAGGACTTCCGGACGGCGTCGATCGAGTCCGTGCCGCAGATGCCGCAGGAACTGGACGTGTACACATGCCGCCCCGTGTCCGGCAGCGCGACGTCCGGCCGGAGCTGTGCTTCCACTACGTTGAATGTCTGGACGCCGTCTTCGTCCTCCCCCGCGCAGAACCTCAGCGAGATCAGCTGGTCCGGGTCCCAGATGACTCCCTCGGATACCAGGAAGCCCGCCACGAGATCGAAGTCGTCCCCGGGCGTGCGCATGGTTACGGAGAAGGACAGACCGCCCAGCCGGATCTCCAGGGGCTCCTCCACGGCCAGCACGTCTTCCCGGTGCCGTACGGGAAATTCACGTGCCCCCGGCGAGCCGTCCATGACGTAGCGGTGCACCTTGCGTCGTTGCGTCACGCGCCCCATCGGACCACCCCTGCTGTTTGGCTGTTCATGCGTCCATCATTGCAAGCGCGGCGGCCATACACCAACGTTCACGGGCTCAGTCCAGCAGCGCGCTCCAGTCCACGGGGCCGTCCTGCGCCGCCGGTTTGCCGGCGGACCTGCTCCCCGCTTTCCGTGCGGGCGCCTTGGGCTTGGGTTCAGCCGTCTTCGGTTCGGGGATGGCGGGTCCCCAGGGCAGGGCAAAGGCGGGGACCATTTCGCCCAGCTGCACACCGTGCGGCGGGACCACCATCACGCCGTCGGCGGAGGCCAAGCCCCGCATCATGCCCGGGCCCGTGTGCTGGGCAGGAGAGGCCATGCCGTACAGGAGCCGGAACGGCATGAGCCGGGTCCTTCCGGGGTCGGGGTCGATCATGGTTCCGCAGGGAACGTCCCGCACGGGCGGCATGGCCCCGTGACCCAGTGCGGCAAGTAGCGGTGCGCCCACCGTGGACAGGGCCATCATGGCCGCCAGCGGGTTGCCTGGCAGTCCCAGCACGAATCGGCCGTCCGGGAGCTCGGCAAGGACGGCCGGGTGTCCCGGCCGCATGGCCACGCCGTCGATCACCAGCCGTCCGCCGAGTTCCGCCACGGCACGCCTGAAATGGTCGGTCCCGGACCGTCCGGTGCCTCCGGTGGTGATCACGACGTCGGGTGGCAGGCCGGGTGCCGCGGCGTCACCCGGGACGGGTGCCCCGGTTCCGACGCCCCCGGTTCCGACGTCCTCGAGCGCTTCAAGCCACTCGCCGTAGCTGTCGCCGATCCGGACCTGCTCGGCGCAGAGCCCGCCCAGCATTTCCACCACCGAGGCCAGCTGCGGGCCAAAGGTGTCCCGCACCTGTCCCGGGACCGGCAGGCCGTGGTCCACCACCTCGGAGCCCGTCAGTACGAGCTTCACCACCGGCTTGCCGAGCACCACAACGTCGTCGTAACCCGCGAGGGCGGCCAGGGCCAGCTGTGCGGGATTCAGCGTGGTGCCGGCCTTGACCAGGACATCGCCTTCGGCGGCTTCCTCCCCGGCTTTGCGGACGTGCTGGCCGTTGCGGGGTTCGCCTGGCCGGGCCGTGCCGCCCAGAGCCAGCACGGGCAGGCCCTCGTCGTCTGTGGACATGACGCCGCTTTCGCTGCGGAGCACGGCCTTGGCGCCGGGGGGAATGAGCCCGCCTGTCACGATGACGCTTGCCTGGTGCGGAGCCAGCCGTTGACCCGGGTCGGCCAGGATCCACGGCCCTGTGCCGTTGACGGCCCATCCGTCCATCGCGGAGGACGCGTAGTGGGGTATGTCCTGCAGCGCGGTGACGTCGGCGGCCAAAGTCCGTCCCAAGGCCGAGCGCAGCGGAACTGGACCCGGTGGGATGGGGGAAGCACAGTCAAAGGCTGCCTGCCGGGCTTCTTCCCAGGTATGTGCCAGGTGCCTGGCGGGCTCGTCAGCCTCCGGGGCGGCGTCGGCGGAAGGCGGTTCGGGAGGGGCTGTCATTCCCCCGGTGTCCCGCTGGGAGCCGCAACGCCGGCTGTCCCGCCGGCTGCGGGCGGAACGGCGGTGCCCTGCGGCTCGTCCGCCGCGTATGCCTGGGACAGGGAACGGGCCACATCCATGGCGGCCTTCATCGACGTGGAATCAGTGGCGCGGTCCGAACCTGACGCCAGGCCGGCAGCAAAGCCGGCAATGAAGGTGGTCAGCGGGGCGGCCGGCCGGACAACCGAATGCGCGGCAACCCCGGCGAGGGACAGGACCTCGTTGATGTCCACGTCAACGTCCTCCAGCTCGAAGGCACGAAGCAGCAGCCGGCACCACTCCTCAAGGGTTTCGTCCTGGCTTTTCATGCCTGCCTCCAAAACTCGACTGCCGCTGCGGCGCTGCGGAGGCGGATCATTGCCCCCGTGCAGCCACTCCTAGTGCGGCCGCATCGTCCCAGGTATCCACGTCATCCGTGGAGCCGGCAGGGACCATGACAGCCTGCACGTCAAGCCTAGCAAGGAGAGCGAAAACTGACCCGTGCGTCAGACTCCCGGCGGCCTCGGCGTCGTCGACGGCGCGTTGTAGCGCAGCTGTGTGGTAAAAACCGGCCAGCGGCTGCAGACGGCCGTCCGGGGACGAGGCCAAGACGCTGCCGGCCGCGGCGGCAGCAGCGGCCTCCCGAAGGGCGCCGACGGCGTCGGCCGCCCGCGGCATATCGCATGCCAGGACAAGGACCAGCGCGGCATCGTCCTCGTCGGCCGCCCGGGCGCGCCGAAGGCCGGCCAGGCCAGCGGCGATGGCTGCCGCCGGTCCGGCGAACGGCGGATCCTCGCGGCAGCTCAGTATGCCGGCCGGGAGGTCGGCCGGTTCCGGGCCCACCACCACGATGCGCCTCGCGCCGCCTGCAGCGGCGATTGACCGCTCAAGGAGGGTGGCGCCGTCGTACATCAACGCGGACTTGGGCGTGCCGCCCAGCCGTGAGGAGCGGCCGCCTGCCAGAACTATCGCATCAAAGTCCACGTACCCAGCGTAATGCGGAGCAGGTCAGGCGGCAGTCTCCGGAAGCAGGAACGGATCCCACGCCGGCGTGGGCTTCTCCAGTTCCTTGATCTGCCAGATGGTGCCCACGGGAGGCGCCGGCACGAACCGGAGCTTCCAGCCCATTTCGCCGGGGGTGTGATCACCCTTGACGTTGTTACAGCGGAGGCAGGCCGCGACGAGGTTTTCCCAGGAGTCGGCACCGCCCCGGGACTTCGGGTGGACATGGTCTATGGTGTGTGCTGCCTTGCCGCAGTACGCGCACCGGTGGCCGTCCCGGCGGAGGACGCCGCGGCGGCTCACGGCGGTGATCATGTTGTACCGGGGCCGGATATAGCGGTTGAGGAGAATCACGGACGGACGGCCCATGATGTCCTGCGGCCCGACGACAGGATCGTCGCCTTCGGCCACCACGCTTGCTTTTCCGGTGAGCACAAGGACCAGCGCCCGGCGGAAGGTGACTACCGCCAGCGGTTCATATCCAGCATTCAGAACGAGAGTGCGCATGCACATACCTCTTCACGGCCGCACCCGGCAGAGGCGCGAGGGCCGGCTGCCCTCTGCTTGTCCGGGCTATGGATCGACACCACAAGAGTAAACACTGACAGGGCAGATGAGCGAATCGGGGACGCGGACGGACGTCCCGTGTCGGAGCGTACGGGGCAGGCGGGAACGCAAAAGGACCCCCGCCGCAGTGGCAGGGGTCCTTTGGAAGCCTTGGGCTTTAGCCTTAGCCGCCGACGCGGATGAAGACCGGGCCGGAGCCGACGTTGACGCTGAACAGTGCGGTGGTTCCGCCGTTCCAGCCGCCGTGCACCGCCTGGCCGTTGCCGACGTAAACTGCGATGTGGGCCATGCCCATGCCGCCGTTTTCGTAGTATGCGAGGTCGCCCGGCTGGGCTTCAGCAGCGCTGACCGTACGGCCGAGGGACAGGTAACCTGCCGGCCAGCCGTGGTAGTTGATGCCCACGGCTGCGAGGGAGTTGGTCGCCAGCGCGGTGCAGTCCTGCGAAACACCCAGCTGCGCGTAGGCAGCAGCGGCGATCGAAGCGCCCATGCCGCTTCCGGCCTTGGTGTTCGGCGCCGCCGGAGTGGAGGCGGTGACGGCGGCGTTGGCATCCACTGCCGGAGTCGCGTCGGCCGCGGGGGCCGCTTCCTGGACCTGGACGACAGGCTTGGGAGCCTCGACGGGAGCCGGCGTCGTGGAAACAGCAGGCTTCTCGTAGGAGATAGCGATGCTCGAAGCGGCGGAAATGGTTGCCGGCGCAGCGGACTGAACTTCAAGGGCCGACGTCGGAGCGGATTCCCGCTGAACGTTGGTCTCCGCGGCATTGGCGGCGATGCCGCTGGTCAGAACGAGTCCGGAAGCAGCAGCGATAACTGCGGCCTGGCGGCCTACTCCACCGGCGTTGTCGCCGACAGCCTTGGCAATGACGGCCAGCGAGTTGGTCTTGGTGACCTCGGCGCGGTGGCGTGCAATGGTCGCACGTGTAGTCATGATTTCTCTCTTTCGTGTTCCACGGACCGCGGTAGCAGGCCGTGGTTTAGCGACGCGCCGGCATCTTGGGGGTATGCCGGATCGTCTCGAATGGGGTTCTTAGCGAAGGGTGTAAAACGAGGACGTGCCCGTGGCGGACACTGCGTGCAGGATGGTGCCGTCCGAGGGGTTCAGCGCGCTGATCATCATGCCGTTGCCGACGTAGATGCCCACGTGGGCGCCGCCGTTCTGCATGACTAGGTCGCCGGGAGCCGGCGTTGAGGTGGGCGTCATGGCGTTCCACGCGTTGACGCGGGGAATGCTGATGCCGGCCTGCGCGTAGACCCACTGGGTGAAGCCGGAGCAGTCCCAGCCGCTGGGAGTGGTGCCGCCCCAGACGTACGGGTGGCCGATCCCGGTGTACGCGATGGCTGCCAGCCCCGAAGCCGCAGCGGACTTCGCGGCGTCGGTCAGCTTGTCAGCCTTCGCGGTGATGGACCCCGCAGCCGCGGTCTCGTCGCTGGACTGCGCGGCGAGGGTTTCGGTGACGGGGGCCGCCTCGGTGGTGACGGCAGGACGCTCGAAGGAGACAGTGGCGGTGGGCGCGGCGGTCACAGCAAGCTGCGTGGCCTGGGAACCGGACTCCGCGGAGGCGGAGACACCGATGTTGGCGTCGGCGGCGTTAGCCGGCATGCCAATGCTCAGGATGAGCCCTGAAGCAGCTGCGATGACAGCTGCCTGGCGACCTACTGTGCCAGCATTAACGCTTACTGCCTTGGACACGGAGTCCAACGGGTTCATACGAACCGTTTGCGCACGGTGGCGCGCAAGATTGTGGCGTGTAGACACGAAGGTAGCCTCTCCCAATGCCTACGAGGTGAGCTGTCGGATTCGGATGGGAGTCACCCGGCCGCTCTGCTTCCTGGGAAGCTTTGCGACTTAACCCCAAGGTCTTCTTGCGAAGACCAAAATTGGTTCCCCCGCCTCTGCCAGACGATGTAATGCGAACGGACCTTGAGCGGTGGCAGAGTTAGGCAATCCACTCAAGAGCGTCAACTTCGGAAAAGTTGACGCGGTTTAGACGGTACAGGACTTCGGAGCGAATGTCACATTCAGGTCACGGCATGTCACAAGAATGAGAGAGCACTCCATCGGCTTTGGCTCAGAGCCAGCCGGTGGGATCAACGACGTCTCCGTTGACCATCACCTCGAAGTGGAGGTGGCAGCCGGTGGAGGCGCCGGTGGTCCCGCTAAGGGCCACGACGTCGCCCCTGGAGACCTTCTGGCCGACCTCGACACTGAATGACGACAGATGGTTATACGTCGTCTCCAGGCCGTTGCCGTGGTTGATGACAACGCGGTTGCCGCCACCGTAAGGGTGCCAGCCCGCGAAGGTGACAGTGCCGCTAGCGGCCGCGAACACAGACGTGCCGCACTGGGCCGCAAAATCCTGGCCGCGGTGGAACTCTCCCACGCCGCCCGTAATGGGGCTCACGCGGTAGCCAAAGGGCGAGGACTTGACCAGGGTTTCGAGGGGGGATCCGAGGGTTCCTGCGGACGCCGCGCGGGAAATGCTGCCGGCGGACTGAGCGCTCAGGAGCTGCTTGAGTTTGCCGTCGGGGTCACCCTGGGTGGACACGGCAGTGCGGCTGAAATCCACCTTGGCCGCGGCCTCAGCGGAGACTTCCGGCTGGGCAGGCGAGGCAAAAGAGGCGGGCGAGGAGCCCTCCCCCAGGGCCATGACGGGGCTGGTGGCGGGAACCGTGACGGTCAGCAGGAGACCGGTGGCAGCGAGGGCGACTCCGGCTTTCTGGCCCACCCCGCTGGCTGCGGCAAAGTCCGTGACCTGGCGGAACGGGCCCCGGCGCCGACGAGCTTCGCGCTGCGCATCCCGGGGGCGTTCCGCGGAGAAGGCTTCAGGGAGGCGCGGCTCCGAAGCGGGACCGGTCGCGCGGCGGCGGCCCCGGGCATGCTGCATGGTCAAGAACGTTTCCTCTCTGGATAGCCTGCGAAGTTAGCTGTCGGATTCGGGTCAGAGAGTTCATCGACCCGGTCCGCCGTGACAAGCCTTTTCGGCGCAGGGGTATCCCGGGAGATTCCTTCTGCGGAAAGTGGCTTGCTGCTGCGGACTTCACCCCAAGGCTGTTTCAACAGCCGCTTGTGGTTCCCCCGCCTCTGCCAGTAGGTGCTTCGTGCTACTGATCCGCTGGCAGAGTTCGGCTCCAGATCAGGTAACGCTTTAGTATCGGCGCTGCCTTTTAACTATAAGTGATTAAGCTGCACGGTAATAATTCCGTTATCTTGCCTGTGCAAAAGTTGTAGGGCGTCCTGCCAACAGATGTCAGACAACCCGCGCATGGTGCGGGTTTAGCCTACGCGGACGAAGACGTGGGCGGCCACTTCGGGCGGCAACTCCAGTGCGCCTTCGAACCCGGGGACACGCACGGAGATGTACTCCCCCACACGCTCGAGGGACACCGCGGCGCCAGGACGGATCCCACCTTCGTCCAACTGGACCAGCAGCTCCGGTTCAACCTGGATTGGTTCCGCCAGCCTGCTGACGGTCACGCGGGAGTCCGGGCCGTAGCCGGCCATGGCGTCGAGGAGGTTCAGGACCCCGTCCGAGAATGCGTTCGACGGCTGCCCGCCGAGCGCCGCCAGCCCGGGAATCGGATTGCCGTACGGCGACTCCGTCGGATGGTTGAGCAGTTCGAAGATCCTGCGCTCCACACGCTCGCTCATGACGTGCTCCCAGCGGCAGGCCTCGTCGTGGACGTACGCCCAGTCCAGGCCGATAACATCGGCGAGGAGCCGCTCGGCAAGGCGGTGCTTGCGCATGACTTCGGTGGCGCGCTTGCGGCCGGTTTCGGTCAGTTCGAGGTGTCGGTCGCCGGAAACAACCACGAGCCCGTCGCGTTCCATCCTGCCGATAGTCTGGGACACCGTGGGGCCGGAGTGGCGAAGCCGTTCGGCGATTCGGGCCCGGAGCGCCACGATGTTCTCTTCTTCAAGCTCCAAAATGGTCCGAAGATACATCTCCGTGGTGTCGATCAGATCCGTCATTCAGCTCAGCTCCTCGAGCACAGTACTTTGTGTCCGTCCCACCGTACCGCGGGCCCACCGTAGCGGGCTCCGGCAACCTGCTCCGCGGTCGCAGCTCGACGGCGGAACAACACCGGCATGACCACCCGTACGTCCATTCAAAGCTTAGCCTATTTTGAATTACTCCGGATAATCCCCCGTCGTGCCCGGACCTGTCTCAATGACTGGACTGTGACGGGTGCGTTTCCCGGGATTTCCGGGTCTCAGGCAGAATAAAAGGGGCCTTCGCGGGCAGCCACGCCTCCCGCCGGTCATCTATTGACCCCGCCCAACCGCATGTCCATGCCGAAAATTGGAGCCACTGTGAGCGACACCAGCATCACTATCCCAGCAAACCTCCTGCCCAAGGACGGACGGTTCGGCGCCGGACCCTCCAAAGTCAGGCCCGAGCAGATCGAGGCACTGTCCGCAGCCGCCACAACACTCCTGGGAACGTCGCACCGCCAGGCCCCGGTCAAGAACCTCGTCGGATCGGTCCGTGAGGGCCTCAGCACCTTCTTCCGCGCTCCCGATGGCTACGAAGTAGTCCTCGGTGTGGGCGGATCGACCGCGTTCTGGGATGTGGCCAGCTTCGGCCTGGTGGAGGAGAAGGCGCAGCACCTGTCCTTCGGCGAGTTCGGCTCCAAGTTCGCCGCAGCCACCAACAAGGCCCCGTTCCTGGCGGAATCCTCCATCATCAAGTCCGAACCGGGAACATGCCCGGCACCGCGGGCCGAGGCCGGAGTGGACGTCTACGCCTGGCCGCAGAACGAGACCTCCACCGGCGTCGCCGCCCCCGTGAAGCGCGTGAACGGCGCGGACACCGGTTCCCTGGTGCTCGTGGACGCCACGTCCGCTGCCGGCGGCCTGGACGTCGACGTTGCCGAGACGGACGTCTACTACTTCGCGCCGCAGAAGAACTTCGCCTCCGACGGCGGCCTGTGGCTTGGCCTGTTCTCCCCCGCCGCGCTGGAGCGCGCCGCCCGGATCAAGGCGAGCGGCCGCTGGATTCCGGACTTCCTGGACCTCCAGACCGCCATCGATAACTCCAAGCTGAACCAGACGTACAACACGCCGGCCCTGGCAACGCTGGTCACCCTCGATGCCCAGGTGCAGTGGCTCAATGCCAACGGCGGCCTCGACTTCGCTGCCGGCCGCACCGCCGACTCCGCGGGCCGCATCTACAAGTGGGCAGAAGCCTCCGAGTTCGCCACGCCGTTCGTGGCCAACGCCGCGGAACGCTCCAACGTCATCGCGACGATCGATTTCGATGACTCCATCGATGCGGCCGCCATTGCCAAGGTGCTCCGCGCAAACGGCGTCGTGGACACTGAACCGTACCGGAAACTGGGACGCAACCAGCTGCGCATTGCCACCTTCGTGGCGATCGAGCCTTCGGACGTCACCGCCCTGCTCGAATGCATCGACTATGTGGTGGGCGAGCTGAAGAAGTAGCCCTTCCCCCAGCTATGCGGTGGCGCCTTTTGGGCGGCAGCGTCCGACGGCGTCGTCCGGGCTTGCGTCCCGGCCGGCGCCGTCCGCCGTTCCGGCGCGGGCACCAGCGCAGCGACCTGAGCGACGCCGTCGGCGTTTAAGGATGCGCTGTTGGGCACCACGGTGTTGGGCAGGAGGTCGTCCCTGACCACGTCCCGATGTTGGAGATGAGCGCGCCGACGAACCAGATGCGGTAGTTGAGGATATGCAGGGATCTGAAGGTGGACATCATGGCCGGCCTTCGTGGAACTCAATCCCGGATGATCCCAACGGTGGGATCAGCCCTGCCCGGAACTCTCCGGGACGATGCCGGAGCCGTCAGCCGCGTTCTCCTCGGCAGCGTTTTCCGCAGGAGCGCTGTCCTCGGGAGCATCCTCCTCGCCAGCATTTTCCGCCGGAGCACTGTCCGCGGGAGCGTCCTCCTCTGGAGAACTGTCCTCGTCGCGGGCGTCCTCGGGGCGGACCCGCTCGGCCCAGGGCACCCACTCCGGCGCGAGGATTGAATCCTCGGACGGGAGCAAGCCAAGTTCGTTCACAGTGATCACCTTGGACCGCGAGTTGCGGGTCAGGACGGCGTACCACTGCCAGCCGACGTAGCCGGGCAGCCGCGATTCGAAGAGGTGCGTCACCACACGGTCACCCTCAGTGCGGGCGGCAAGGTGGTCGCCGATTTCGGAGGCCTTTGCGATGCCTTCGACGGCGGCCCTGGCGACGTCCACGGCCGCCGCCAGCACGGCGTCCGGCTTGCCCGTGCGCCACACAGGGACGCCGGCACGCCGTTTGGGCGCCTTGGAGTCCGCCTTGGCTTCGGCCTGTTCAGGTTCCGGGTTCATCAGGGGCCTAAGCGTCCAGCTCGTCGGCAACCTTACGCAGGGCGGCGGCGATGGCCTTGCCCTTGTTGCCCTCCGGGTACTTGCCCGCCGACAGTGTTCCCGACAGGTTATCCAGGACGCTTACGAGGTCCTGGACCAGCGGAGCGAGGTCCCTGGCGCTGGGACGCTTTGCCTTGGCGATGGACGGTGTCTTGTCGAGGACACGCAGCCCCAGTGCCTGGGCGCCCTTACGGCCGTCTGCGACGCCGAACTCAACGCGGGTGCCGGCCTTCAGTTCCGTGATGCCTTCGGGGAGGGCAGACTTGGGGAGGAATACTTCCTGCCCGTCCTCGCCTGCGAGGAATCCGAAACCCTTGTCCTTGTCATACCACTTGACCTTGCCGGTAGGCACGTAATCAACCTTCTTCGTTCTGACGTTCTGAGACATGTCCGGCCATCACCGCATCCACACTGATGTGCGGGTTCAGGGCATGACGTCCTGGTCCATGTTGGTCTGTTCCTTCAAGGTTATCCTGACTGGCCCCGTTATCCTGCTTTGCGGCGCGGCTGCGGCCGGACTGTTAGCGTTACTGCATGATATCCACGCGTTTCCGGCGTCCGCTGATGATCGCCGCAGCGCTCCTGGCAGTGCTTTCCCTCGTGGCCGTCGGAACGGTGATGGCCATGGCCTTCAGCGGCCAGGCCGCGCCGCAGTGGATCACCTCCACCGCGCTCTACGGGCTTCCGGCGGCTTTCCTGCTGATGCTCATCCTGATAATCGACGGCGTCGCAGCCCGCCGCCGGGCGGGAAACCCCGGCGGGCGGTAACGTTGGACTGATGTCCCTCATTCGTGCGCTGAGCAAGGAACTGGAGGCACGCAGCGATGAGTCGTTGCGGGCCCTGTTCGCTGCGCGGCCGGACCTGATGTCCCCCGGCGTTCCCGACTTTGCGGCACTGGCTGCCCGGGCCAGCGCGCGGGTGAGCGTGCAGCGCGCACTGGAACGGCTGAACCGGCCCCAAATGCAGGTCCTCGAGACCCTCCACCTGTGCACGAACACGGACACCGGCCACAGCGCATCGGCCACGGTCCTCAAGAAGCTGATCGCCGGTTCAACCGTGGCCGCCGTTGAACGGATACTGCTGTCGCTGCAGGAACTGGCGTTGGTGCACCGGGCCGAGCCGCCGCACAGCGCCGGGCCGGCGGCGCACAGGCAGCGGTTCTACCTCCCGGTGGGCAGCCTCAAGGACGTCGTCGGAATATATCCGGCCGGGCTGGGTCGCAGCTATACCGAACTCGTGCGGCTGCAGCCGGCCTTCGCCCAGCGCGTCGTCCAGCTCGTCAACGAGCTGCACCGCAGCGGGGCCGACATCCAGGCGGCCACCACTCCCATGGAGGCAGCGCTGGCCCTGCAGCACTGGACGTCCTCCCCCGAATCCTTGCGGGCAGCCCTCGCCACGGCTCCGGAGCGCACGACGGCGCTGCTCGCCAGGTTCAGCAACTGGGCCATGGGTGCCGTCCCCCAGGCGCAGCGGAAAGCGTCCGTGACCGCCGAGGGGTCCGACGTCGGGCCGGTGGACTGGCTTTTGGCGCGCGGCCTCCTGGTGCCGCTGGACGCCGCGCACGTGGAGCTGCCGCACAGCGTGGGTATGTCGCTCCGGGGCGGCGCCGTCATCGACAATTTCTCACTGACTCCGCCGGTGCCGACGCTCGGCACCACCACCGCCGCGCTGCGCCGCAACGCCGCCCTCGGCGCCATCGCCGAGACCCTGCGGCTCACCGGCGAACTGCTCCATGCCGTCCGCATGCAGCCGCTGGCCACGCTGCGGAGCGGCGGCGTGGGTATCCGCGAAATGCGGCGGCTTGCCGATTCCCTGCGGGTCGATCAGCAGGTGGCCGCAGTGCTGCTGGAGTTCTGTGCACTGTCCGGACTGGTCCGGCTGGATGTGGACAGCTCCTGCTGGGTGCAGCCCCCTCACCTGGAGTGGCTGGGACTGCCGCGGCAGGAACAGTGGCTGTGGCTGGTCAACGCCTGGCTGGCCAGCGAACGCGCCCCCTCACTGGTGGGCCAGCCCATCAACGGCCAGCCCGGCGGGCAACCCGGCCACCGGGCCGCCGCCGGCACCACGGTCAACGCGCTCTCCGCGGAGGCCCAGCGAACCGATGCGCCCGTCGTCCGGAGGAGGATCCTGGAAATCCTGCAGGAGCTGACCCTTGAAGCGGAAGCGTCCGACGGGACAGCCCCGGTCCTCAACGCCGAGGCCGTGCTGCAGCGCGCCGAGTGGTCCCAGCCGCGCATGGCCCGCCGGTTCAGCTCGCTGATCCGGGGAGTGCTTGCGGAGGCGGAAATGCTCGGACTGATCGGCTCCGGCGCGCTCAGCCAGCTGGGCGCGGCCATCGCCGCGGAGTCGCCCCAGGACGCCATGAACATCCTCGGCGAGCACCTGCCCGCGGCGCTTAGCCACGTGCTCCTGCAGGCTGATCTCACGGCCGTGGCGCCGGGCTACCTGGCCCCGGAGCTGAGCGAACAACTGCTGCGGATGTCGGACGCCGAAGGGCAGGGCCCAGCCACCATCTACCGGTTCTCGGCGGCGTCCATCCGGCGTGCGCTGGACTCGGGACTGGACGCCGCCGCCATCCTCGGCTTCCTCCGCCAGCACTCGGCCACCGCAGTTCCGCAGCCGCTGCAGTATCTCGTGGAGGACACCGCCGCCCGGCACGGCAAGCTGCGCGTCGGCGCGGCAACCAGCTTCATCCAGAGCGACGACGAGGCCGCCCTCAGCGAACTGGCCGGCGAGGCCGCCGCGTCGTCACTGGGCCTGGTCCGGATCGCCCCCACCGTCCTGGTTTCCACGGCATCGCCCCGGCAGACGGCGTTGGTGCTGCGGGGGCTGGGACTTTCGCCCGCCGTCGATGACCCGGGATCCGCCGTCGTCCACCTGAACCGTACTGCGCCGCTTCAAGGCAGCACCCGCCCCGTGTACAGCGCACCCCGCACGGCCCCGGCGGACGCGGACGTGGACGCCCAGCTCGCGGTGCTCCGCAGCCACGCCGCGGACGCCGGCACGGGAGCCAACGGCGCGCATCCGGCCTTCGCCGGCGGCGCCGAAGAAGCCACGCAGCTGGGGCTCGAGACGCTCAGGAGGGCTATCCGGCTCAAACAGCGGGTCACCATGAACGTGGTGGACAGCCTGGGGAATGCGAGGCTGGAAACCGTTGTTCCGGTCTCTGTAACCGGTGGACGCGTCCGGGTCTTCGACCCCGCCAAGGACACTGAAAGGGTGCTCTCCATCCACCGGATCATCGACATCGAAACAGCAGAGGAATCGCATTAGTGAAGGTTTTCGCAGCGTGAACGACGGCCCGCTGATCGTCCAGAGCGACAAAACCATCCTCCTGGAAGTCGACCACGAGCAGGCCACCGAGGCCCGGCACGCCATCGCTGCCTTCGCGGAGCTGGAACGTGCGCCCGAACACATGCACAGCTACCGGCTCACGCCGCTGGGGCTCTGGAATGCCAGGGCGGCCGGGCTGGATGCGGAGAAAGTGCTCGACACCCTGCTCAAGTACTCCCGTTTCCCGGTGCCGCATTCGCTGCTGATCGACATCGAGGAAACCATGTCCCGCTACGGGCGGCTCAGGCTCGAAAAGGATCCGCAGCACGGGCTGGTCATGCGCACCACTGACTACCCCGTACTTGAGGAGGTCAGCCGGGCCAAGAAAATCCAGCCGCTGCTGGGGCCGCGCATCGACGGCGAGACCGTGGTGGTCCACTCCTCCCAGCGCGGTCAGCTCAAGCAGCTGCTGCTGAAGATCGGCTGGCCTGCAGAGGACCTTGCCGGCTATGTCGACGGCACGCCCCACCCCATCATGCTAAACGAGTCGGGCTGGAAGCTGCGGCCCTACCAGCGGCTGGCCACCGAGAACTTCTGGGCCGGCGGCAGCGGCGTGGTGGTGCTGCCCTGCGGCGCGGGCAAGACCCTGGTGGGCGCCGCGGCGATGGCCACGAGCTCCACCACCACGCTGATCCTCGTGACCAACACCGTCTCGGCACGGCAGTGGAAAGACGAACTGCTCAAGCGGACCTCGCTGACCGAGGCCGAAATTGGCGAGTATTCGGGCGCCGTCAAGGAAGTCCGGCCGGTGACGATCGCCACGTACCAGGTCCTCACCACGAAGCGGGGCGGCCTGTATCCGCACCTTGAGCTGGTGGACGGCAACGACTGGGGGCTGATCATCTACGACGAGGTCCACCTGCTCCCCGCACCGATCTTCCGGATGACCGCGGACCTCCAGGCCCGCCGCCGGCTGGGCCTGACAGCCACGCTGGTACGCGAGGACGGCAGGGAGGGCGAGGTCTTCAGCCTGATCGGACCCAAACGGTACGACGCGCCCTGGAAGGACATCGAGGCCCAGGGCTACATCGCACCCGCGGACTGTGTGGAGGTGCGCGTGGACCTTCCCCGGGACGAGCGCGTCGCCTACGCCATGGCGGAGGACGCCGACAAGTACCGGCTCTGCGCCACCTCCGAGACCAAGACCCTCGTCGTGGAGCAGCTGGTGGAACGGCACCGCGGCGAGCAGCTGCTCGTGATCGGGCAGTACATCGACCAGCTCGATGAGCTGGGCGAGCGCCTGGGGGCGCCGGTCATCAAGGGTGAGACCTCCGTGAAGGAACGCCAGAGGCTCTTTGACGCATTCCGCGCAGGTGAAGTCCAGACCCTCGTCGTGTCCAAGGTGGCCAACTTCTCCATCGATCTCCCGGAAGCATCCGTTGCCATCCAGGTGTCGGGTTCCTTCGGGTCGCGGCAGGAAGAAGCCCAACGACTCGGCCGGCTGCTGCGTCCCAAGCAGGACGGCCGCGCGGCGCGCTTCTACTCGCTCGTGGCCCGGGACACGCTGGACCAGGACTTCGCTGCCAAGCGGCAGCGGTTTCTGGCCGAGCAGGGCTACGCGTACCGGATCATGGACGCCAAGGACGTGGACAAGGCCAGTTAGCCCACGCAACACACAACTTTCATCCAGAAAACTCCCAGACTCTGGGAGCATCATGGGAGATATGAAAAAGAACGGTGCCGAGGCAAAGCTCCTCGTGGTCGATGACGAGCCCAACATCCGCGAGCTGCTGTCCACCTCGCTGCGCTTTGCCGGGTTCGAGGTCGTGTCGGCCGGCAACGGGCGCGAGGCCCTCGCCGCTGCGGAGGCCCACACTCCGGACCTCGCCGTGCTCGACGTCATGCTTCCGGACATGGACGGCTTCACGGTGACGCGGCGGCTCCGCGCCGCGGGCAAGCATTTCCCGGTCCTGTTCCTCACCGCCAAGGACGACACCGAAGACAAGGTCACCGGACTCACCGTGGGCGGCGACGACTACGTCACCAAGCCGTTCAGCCTCGACGAAGTGGTGGCGCGGATCCGCGCGGTGCTGCGCCGCACCCAGCCGCTGCTGGACGACGACGAGGCAGTGATCCGCGTTGACGACCTCGAACTCGACGACGACGCCCACGAGGTGCGCCGCGGCGGAACGGTCATTGAGCTCTCGCCCACCGAGTTCAAGCTCCTGCGGTACCTGATGCTCAATCCCAACCGCGTGCTCTCCAAGGCCCAGATCCTGGACCACGTCTGGGAGTACGACTTCAACGGTGACGCCTCGATCGTGGAGTCCTACATTTCCTACCTGCGGCGCAAGGTGGACATCGATCCGGACGCCCCTGCCCTGATCCAGACCAAACGCGGCGTCGGCTACGTGCTGCGGACAGCAGAAAAGCGCTGACCTTGCTGGAACGCTGGAAGTCCGCCACCCTCCGGTCCCAGCTGGTGGCCATCATGATGGCCCTCATGCTAGTGGCCTTGGCTGTGACCGGGGCGGGCACCCTGACACTGCTGCGCAGCTACCTCGAAGGCCAGGTGGACGACAAACTCAAGGCCGCCGTCGAATCTGCCGAGCAGGAGCGGTCCTTTAGCCAGATCGCCATGCCCAACACGAGCGTCCCCACCGATTACTCGGTGGTCGTCTACTACCCGGGAGCCCCGGGACGGGTTCTCGGCGACAGCAAGGACCCCCGCCCGGACATCGACGCGATCACCGTGGAGGAGGCCCGGCAGCGCGGCTTTGAGCCCTACCAGGTCCGCGGCACCGACAACGCCAACTGGCGGGTGGTTGCTGTCAGCATCGTCGACAGCAACCAGCAGCGGGCCGTGGTGGTCATCGGGCTGCCGCTCTCGACGGTGGATGAAGTCCTGCGCCACGCCACGCTGGTGGTGGTGGGTGTCGGGATGCTGACGCTGATCCTCGCCTTCTTCATCGCCTCCTGGACAGTCACCAGATCCTTCCGCCCGCTGGCCCGGGTCGAGAAGACGGCGGCCGCCATCGCGGCCGGCGACCTGTCACGCCGCGTCGCAGTGGAGAATCCGGACACGGAGGTGGGACGCCTCGGACGGTCGTTGAACGCCATGCTCGCCCACATCGAGGCCGCCTTCGCAGCACGGATGGCCTCCGAGGACCGCATGCGGCGTTTCGCCGCCGACGCATCGCACGAATTGCGCACTCCGCTCGTGACAATCAGGGGATATTCGGAGCTCTACCGGCACGGCGCACTGGAGTCCCCTGAGGACGTCGCCAGCGCCATGGGCCGGATCGAGAGCGAAGCCAAGCGCATGGGCTCCATGGTGGAGGACCTGCTCCTGCTGGCACGGCTCGATGAGCAGCGGCCCCTCCAGGAAAAACCCGTCGACCTCCAGCTGCTCGCCCACGACGCCGTGGTGGATACCCAGGCCAGCGACCAGAAGCGCGTGATCACCCTGACGGGCCTCGACGGAAGCCGCGCCGAGCCGGCACCTGTGCTCGGCGACGAAGCGAAGCTCCGCCAGGTGGTGGGCAACCTCGTAGGCAACGCTTTGCGGTACACACCCGAACGTACGCCGATCGAACTCGCAGTAGGCGTGCGGTCAGGCGCCGACGGTTCGCAGCGGGCCGTCCTGGAAGTCCGGGACCACGGGCCCGGAATTCCGGACAGCGAAGCGCCCAAAGTCTTCGAACGCTTCTACCGGGCCGACACGTCGCGCACCAGGGATACCGGCGGCAGCGGGCTCGGCCTGGCCATCGTGGCGGCCATCGTGGGCTCGCACGGCGGGTCCGTACGCGTGGACACCACCAAGGGCGGCGGCGCAACGCTGACGGTCAGCCTGCCCGTCCGCGATGATGCACGGGAAGAGCGCCATGAAGACGCCCGGAGCGAAAGCCTGGACGGCACTCCCCACGGCGACGGAACCGGCGACGGCGGCAGCCGGGCCTCCAGCCAGGGCGGCGACGGTCGAGGCAGCGACAGCAGCCAGGCCGGGTTGTCCACATACAGGAACTGACCTGTCGCGCCCGCCTCGGCTGATTTCATAGGATCGGCATAGCGGACCGGACAACCGGCCCCATTCCGCAACCGACTGTCCCGCACACCGCGGTGCCGTGCACCGCAGTACTGTGCACCGCAGTCCCCGCACTATATCGAGAGGCCACAGCTATGAGCATCATTTCCGTCGATACCGAGCTCCTTCAGATGAAGTCAGCCAACGTGAAGGCAACGGTCGACCGCATCAGCGCCGACGTCCAGGCCATGAAGCATGGCCTGGACGAACTCCAAGGAACATGGCGCGGGTCAGCCGCCACCAACTTCCAGGCACTCGTCACCGAATGGACGCTGACGCAAAGCAAGGTGGAGGCGTCGCTGGCGTCCATCAACCTCGCGCTGTCCTCCGCTGCGGCCACGTATGCCCAGGCTGAACAGGGCAACGCCCAGCGCTTCAGCTAGCGGACGCGAAGGGCGGCGGACCCTGTCAGGCCTCCGGCGTGCTCTGGTGGAAGCGGAGGCGCCATTGTCCGCCGTCCAGGACCCACAGGGAGCTCCGGAGGGCCGTGCCGGAGCGTGAGTAGCTCCGGTAGGTCAGCAGGATCGTGTCCGTTCCGATGCGGTCGGCACCGAGAACGTCCAGGTCGACCGGGCCTGCCGGGCTTTCCTCGAGGGACATCATCATCGCGTCCCGGGTCCAGATCCTTCCGGCGCTGCCGATTTCCACGAAATCCGGATGCAGCAGCACGCCGGTCCGCCCGATGTCGCTGCGCACGTCCGGGCGCAGGAGCTCACGTTCCAGCGCTTCCACGGTTTCCTCAGCGCTGGGACCGCGGCCCCGCGTCGCGGCGAAAACGTCCGTGCCCAGTTCACTGAACAGGTCCGGCTCGCTAAACGGTCCTGATCCGTTGCTGCCCGCTCCGGCGCTGTCCTCCCCCGCGCTGCCCGGGCCCTCGCTGTCCAGGCCGCCAAACAGGTCCAGCTCGTCCGCTCCGTTGGGCTCGGAAAAAGACGATGTCTGACGGACGGCCACGGTCTGCCGCGCCTCCGGTTCCTCGGCCGCGGCGGCAGCCCCGGGGAAGCCCGGCCCCGACCGGGCGGCCACACCCTGCTGGTAGGCCACGGCGACGGCACGGGCGCGCTCGTCGGCCGCTTCGTTCAGGTCATGGCCCGCGTGGCCCTTAACCCACTCGAAGGTGTATTTCCGGCCGACCAGTTCCCGGTCAATGTCCTTCAGGATGTCAACGTTGAGGACCGGCTTGCCGTCAGCCTTGCGCCACCCTTTGCGCTTCCAGCCGGGCATCCACTTGGTCACTGAATTGATCACATACTGGCTGTCGCAGAGAATACGCAGATCCTCCTGCGGGATGTGGGCGGTAGCGCGGAAAAGGTCCAACACAGCCATCAGCTCACCCTGGTTGTTCGTGCCGTGCGGCCATCCTCCGGCGCGCCAGCAATCATCGTTTACGTACCAGGCCCATCCGGCCGGGCCGGGATTCCCTAAAGCCGAACCGTCGGCCGCTGCAGTAATCGTCACGGATCCATCCTGCCAGACACCACCGACACTGCCGTCCGCGGGCACCCCGCGGCCATGCGGGACACGCATCATTGCCGTTAAAGACCTGCGGCGGCCCCACCCGAAGGTGGGACCGCCGCCGATCTTTAAGCGTTGTGCGCTAGCCGGAAGGCAGGGGTTTAGAAACCGCCCATGCCGCCCATGTCGTCGCCACCGCCCATGGCCGGAGCGTTCTTCTCCGGCTTGTCGGCCACAACAGCCTCGGTGGTGAGGAACAGTCCGGCAATGGAAGCTGCGTTCTGCAGGGCAGAGCGGGTTACCTTGACGGGGTCGTTGATGCCGGCGGCCAGCAGGTCGACGTACTCGCCGGTTGCTGCGTTCAGGCCGTGGCCTGCGGGCAGGCCGCGGACCTTGTCCACCACAACGCCGGGCTCGAGGCCTGCGTTGTAGGCGATCTGCTTGAGCGGGGCGTCGATGGCAACGCGGACGATGTTCGCACCCGTTGCCTCGTCGCCTTCAAGCTGCAGGTTGGCGAATGCCTTCGCGCCGGCCTGGATCAGGGCAACGCCACCACCGGCGACGATGCCTTCCTCAACGGCAGCCTTCGCGTTGCGGACAGCGTCCTCAATGCGGTGCTTGCGTTCCTTGAGCTCAACTTCGGTTGCGGCACCGGCCTTGATGACTGCAACGCCGCCGGCCAGCTTGGCCAGGCGCTCCTGCAGCTTCTCGCGGTCGTAGTCGGAATCGGAGTTTTCGATCTCGGCGCGGATCTGGGAAACGCGGCCGGCAATCTGGTCAGCGTCGCCTGCACCTTCGACGATGGTGGTCTCGTCCTTGGTGACTACGACCTTGCGGGCGCGGCCCAGGAGTTCGAGGCCGGCAGTCTCCAGCTTGAGGCCGACTTCCTCGGCGATGACCTGGCCACCGGTGAGGATGGCGATGTCGGCGAGCTGCGCCTTGCGGCGGTCACCGAAGCCCGGAGCCTTGACGGCGACGGACTTGAAGGTGCCGCGGATCTTGTTGACGATCAGGGTGGCCAGGGCCTCGCCCTCGATGTCTTCGGCAATGATCAGCAGCGGCTTGGAGGACTGCATGACCTTTTCGAGGACAGCAACCAGTTCCTTGACGTTGGAGATCTTCGAGTTGACGATCAGGATGTACGGGTCCTCAAGGACCGTTTCCTGGCGCTCGGTGTCCGTGACGAAGTACGCGGAGATGTAACCCTTGTCGAAGCGCATGCCTTCGGTGAGCTCAAGCTCCAGGCCAAAGGTGTTGGACTCCTCGACGGTGATGACACCTTCCTTGCCGACCTTGTCCAGGGCCTCGGCAATGAGCGCGCCGATTTCGTTGTCGCCAGCGGAGATCGAGGCCGTAGCGGCGATCTCTTCCTTGGTTTCAATTTCCTTGGCGGAGTCCAGCAGTTCGCGGGTTACCGCTTCAACTGCCTTCTCGATGCCGCGCTTGAGGGACAGGGGGTCAGCTCCGGCCGCGACGTTGCGCAGGCCTTCCTTGACCAGGGCCTGTGCCAGCACGGTAGCCGTGGTGGTGCCGTCGCCTGCGACGTCATCCGTCTTCTTGGCAACTTCCTTGACCAGCTCGGCGCCGATCTTCTCGTAAGGATCGTCCAGCTCGATCTCCTTGGCGATGGAAACACCATCGTTGGTGATCGTGGGGGCGCCCCACTTCTTTTCGAGGACGACGTTGCGTCCACGCGGGCCGAGGGTGACCTTTACGGCGTCGGCGAGGATGTTCAGGCCCCGCTCAAGGCCGCGGCGTGCCTCTTCATCAAATGCAATGATCTTGGCCATAACGGCAGTGGTCCTTTCGGGACGGTCGTTAAGAATGAACCTCGCTGCGGTGCCCGCGACGGACGATCCTTCCTGCAGGCCTCTGTATGCCGGCAGTCCGGATCTCACCCCAACCAGGTGTTTCTTCCGCTCCACGTAGGCGACTGACCTCGCTGACGGCCTGAACCGGGCGATGCTTTAGCAGTCGATACGTAGGAGTGCTAATCAATAATTAGCACTCCCCCGGGGAGAGTGCAAGCAGATGCGGCCGAAAACCGTGGAACGGCGGCAGGCGCTTCGCTCCCAGCGATCAGCCGGCGGCCCGGCCGGCCGCCTCGGTGCCGGTAAGTTTGGCGTTGTTGTCCGCGCCATAGGTGAACACCATGTAGTTGGCAGCGGTGACATCGCCGTTCACATCGAACCGAACAGGGCCTGATTCACCGTCATAGTCCACGGCGGTTCCGGCCTTGATGGCAGGGAGGCATTCCTTGTACGTCTTGCAGACGGAGGGCTTCCCGGCGGGCTGGGCGGCGCTTTGGCCCTGGCCTGCAGAGCCGCCCGAGACGGAGATCAGTTTCGCGGCGATCGAGGCGCCGGCGTCGTCATCCGCCACGGCGGCCGCCACGGCGGCAAGATTAACGGCGTCGTAGGTTTCCGGCGCAAAGGTCATGTCCTTGAGGCCCGCGTCCACTGCCACGAGTTCACCCTGCAGGTGCGCGGATGGGAAGACTCCGGGGACGACGGCGCGCGCGCCGTCCAGCGCCTTGGCGCCGAGCCCCGAGCCGTACTGCCTGAAGGCGCCGTCGCTCAGGATGAGCTTGCTGCCCGGCACGCCGGCGTTGGTGAGTTCGGCGACGGCCCCCTGCGCCCCGTCGCGGGCAATGACGACGACAGCGTCCGGCGCGGCCTCCCGGGCGGCCGCCGCGGCTTTCTGCGCCTCCCCCGGTTTGAAGGCGGAAAGCGTCACCGCTTCCAGCCCGGCCCCCTTCGCTGAAGCGGACACAGCCGCTGACACGTCCTTGCCGTATCCGCCGTCCTCGTAAACCACGGCCAGGCTCTTGGCCCCGCCGTCCCTGGCCAGTTTCACCAGGATGGCCGCCTGGGCGACGTCGGCCGCGGCTGTGCGGAAGTAATATCCGCCGCTGTTGTACTTGCTCAGCTCCGCCGAAGTATTCGCCGGAGAAATGAGCGTGACCTTGGCCTTGGACAAAACGTCAATGGCGCCCGGCGCCCGGCTCGAATCGGTGGGGCCAATCACGACGTCGGCCTTCGCGTCCACGAGCTCCCTCGCCTGCGCGGCGGTGTCGGCGTCGGTGTTCGCCGGCAGCAGTTCCACCGGCCGGCCCTTGTGGCCGCCGGCCGCATTGATTTCCTGGACGGCCAGTTTCGCGGCCGCCAGCTGGGCAGCGTTGAGGAACGCCTGCGGGCCGGTGTTGTCAAGGATAAGGCCGATCCGCAGGGTGCCGTCACCGCTGGCCTCCACCGAGGCCGTCCTCGCGTTGCCCGCAGAACCGGAGCACCCGCCCAGCGCCAATACGGCGGCAGCACCCCAGGCGGCGGTGCGGGCGGACGTCAAGGTTCCGGTCCGACGTCGGGCAGTCACCGGGGAGGACCTGCGGGCGGCGCGGGGCGTCACTAGGCGGGCCGGACGTTTTCGGCCTGCGGGCCCTTTTCGCCTTCGCCGACTTCCAGCTCCACGCGCTGGCCCTCGTCAAGAGCGCGGTAACCGTCACCCTGGATGGCGGACCAGTGCACAAAGACGTCGTCGCCCGAGCCGTCAACCGTAATAAAGCCGTAGCCCTTTTCCGCGTTGAACCACTTCACGGTTCCCAATGCCATGATCTCCACACTTTCAGATTGCTTCCGTAAGGCCCACTTCAGTGTGTGCCGTGAATTACGCGTTGAAGTCTGGAATCACTCTATCGACGGGCCCGTCCGGGCGCAGTCAGGCAGCTAAGACCGTGCCCAATAGTTATTGAGGCGTAACCCAAACGGTCACTGGAATTCGGGGCCCAGCACCACGGCAACCGGGGCCTGCAGGTCCGCAGTTTCAACGAGCTTGGTGATGTTCAGGAGCGCACCGAGGGCCTCGGCGTTGGCCTTCTGCGCGGCGTCGGAGTAGAAAACCACCGACTCCTGCTGGGGTGCTCCCTGCCAGTTGGACACCTGGCCCAAGGTCCAGCCGTCCTTCTGGACCGTGGCGCCCACCCGTCCGGCCAGGCCCGAGGTGAGCGTCGCGTTGTAGACGGATACCGGCTGCGACTTGTCGAGCAGGGACGAGCTCAGCGCCTCCGTCCCTGCCGAGTCCGCGGCCGGGGCAGACCCGGATGCCGAAGCCGACGGCGTGCCGGAGGCGGTGGCGCCGGGCGAGGCAGCCGTGGCGGACGGCGTCGCCGTGCCGCTGGCCGACGCGCTGGGCTGCGAACTGGGCGGCGCTTCGGCGGTCATGGCGGACAGCGGGCTCGCGGCTGCCTGAAAACCAAGCTGCGGCAAGAACAGGAACGCGACCACGCCGACGGCAAGGGACCCGATTCCCACGGTCAGAATCGGCCAGAGCCTGGCGCGGGCCGGCGCCGACGCGGCACGGTGTACGCCCTGACGGGCAGAGGCCTCAGGGACCCTGTCGAATTCGTCCCGAGCATAGTTGGTCATGGTGAAGTGACGTCCTTGGTGGATTTCTTGCCGGCAGTCCGGCACTGGCGTTTACGCGTCAGATCCCAGGCGGCGTGCAGTGCGGGCCCGCTGGCGTGACGTACGTAGTCTACGCAATCTCTTCACCAGCATGGGGTCGTGGGCCAGTGCAGCCTCGGTATCGATCAGCGCGTTAAGGATCTGGTAGTAGTGCGTGGCCGAGAGGTCGAACAGCTCGCGAATGGCCTGTTCCTTGGCTCCCGCGTACTTCCACCACTGCCGTTCCAGGGCCAGCATCTGCTGCTCCCGCTCGCTCAACGGCGAGTCCCGCAACTGGAAGTCGTTCAGCAGCGAGCCGCGCTGCGACCCGGTGTCCTGCCCTGCGACAGCCGCCGCCGGCTGGCCGGCGAGTTGGTCCTGCAATGGCTCTGCCACTGCACCCTCCTTCGCTGAATCCGGTAAAAGCCCAACCCCCATGTTACGGACGAATAACAACATTGTCATTTACGCCAGGTTACGCCGCGGCCCGCCTGACAGCGCTAGGGGAGAATAAGGGGGTGATTGAACCTGAACCGCTGTTTGACCTGGAGCCGTCCGGGCCGGAGGCCCCCGGCTTTGCCGAGATGGCGGGGATGCCCCTCGATGAGCTGCTGGCCCCTGACTGGGCCGCGGCGCTGGCCGGTGTGGAGGCTGAGCTGAGGTCGGTGCTGTCCTTCCTGGCCGGAGAAGTGGCGGAGGGGCACAGGGTGCTGCCATCGCCGTCGAACGTCCTCCGTGCGTTCCGCCAGCCGCTGGCGGGCGTGCGGGTGCTGATCGTGGGCCAGGATCCGTACCCCACGCCGGGGCATGCCGTCGGGCTGGCGTTCTCGGTGGACGGCAGCACGCGCCCCATTCCGCGCAGCCTGGTCAACATTTACAGGGAGCTTGAGGCCGATCTCGGGCTCCCGGCACGCATCCACGGCGACCTGAGCGCCTGGGCCGGGCAGGGCGTCCTGCTGCTCAACAGGGTCCTCAGCGTCCGGGAGGGTGCCGCCGGCTCCCACCGCGGAAAGGGCTGGGAAGCCATCACGACGGCGGCCGTTGCCGCCGTCGCAGGCCGCCGTTCCGCCGAGGGCGGAAGGCTCCCCCTCGTCGCCGTCCTGTGGGGAAAAGACGCGGAGGGAATGCGGCCGCTGCTGGGCGACACGCCCGTCGTTGCCAGCGTCCACCCGAGCCCGTTGTCCGCCGCGCGAGGATTCTTCGGCTCCCGGCCGTTCAGCCGCGCCAACGCCCTGCTCCAGGAGCAGGGCGCCAGCGGGGTGGACTGGGAGCTTCCGGCCATTCCCGCCGCCTACCATCTGTAGAGCCTCGGCGCGCTGGCCACTCCCCTGACTTCGGCCGAGAGCCATTCTCCCTTGGCGGGGTCGATGTGCCCGGCGCAGGGCAGCTCCACGGTACCGCTGGCCGACGGGAAGTTCACGGCACCCGTCCAGAACGGAGCCGAACCATCGTTGGTGTAACTGCTGTAGCACAGGACCGTATGCGTACCGGGCGGGAAATCGACGGGCCTCAGCCGAATCTGGTATTCACCGGGCGGGCCGGCGGCGGCACCCCGGGAGATGAACGCGGAGCTGACCGTTGTGGTGCCCTCGCCGCGCGCCTGGGACGTCTGTCCCATGGTGTCTACTGCAGTAACGTCCACCCAGACCTTCTGGTTGGGGCCGTTGCCCACGTTCACATCCGCGAAGGACGCCGACGTTGATCCCCGCTGCCCGTCCGAGGTGATCCACCGAAGTTCCGCAATCGGACGCCCGTTGGGCTGGGGTGCCCTGATAATGAAGTGGATCGAGTGCCCCTCGTTGAATCCGGTGGCCGTGGGAGCCCCCGGCTTTCCGTACGGCTGCACCGGGTTGGCGTCCGTGAAGGGGCCCGGGTAGGACTGTCCGTCCACCACGTTCGTGGCACGGACGCCGATCGTGTACGTGCCGTTGTTCGCCAGCCCCGGAATGACCTTGTTGGCGGGCACGGCCGCGACCTGGCCGCCGTTCACCCGATATTCATACACAGTTTCTCCGGCCGCCGCCCCGCCCCTGGAGGACGGCGCGGTGAACGTCAGCTGGGCGCTGTTGTCCAGCGGATCCGCCCGGAGTCCGTTGACGGGGCCGGGGGCCCCGACGGCCCGGCGCGGGTCGGATGCGGCGCTGTCGGCCGAGTATCCGGCCTTGTTCCGCGCTGCAACAGTGAAGGTGTAGCCGGCATCCGAATTGCCCACGGTGAAGACCGCGCTGGTCCGCCCGCCGGACACCACCTGCGAGGCGTCGGGCGAGCCGGGGTGCGAGGACACCACGGTGTATTCGGCTACGGCGTCGCCGTTGGCGTCGGGTGCCGTCCAGCTGACCTGGATGACCGAGCTGTTGGCCCCCGACGTTGCGAGCGTGGTGCTCGGCTTGGCAGGGACTGCGGGCACCCCGGCCGGGATTTCCGCGGCCGAGAAGGGGCTCCACTCTGAGGGCGTGGGCGCCTTGTTCTTGGCCCGGACCTGGATCCGGTACGACGTGCCGTTCGCCAGCCCGGTCCACGTGTAGCTAAGCCCGGGACCGGCCGACCGCACCCCGGAGCCTGCAGGAGGCGCCGGCGAGAGCTGGAGCTCGTAGTCGGTGACGGCGGATCCGGTGGTCCTGGCCGCGGGCCAGCTGACCGCCAACTGCTTGTCGCCGAACGACAGCGACGGCGCCTGCGGCACCTCCGGGCGCTGGTCCGGGCGGGCCGGAGCGGAACGTTCCGAGGCCGCGGATTCACCGATGCTGTTCACCGCAACAACGCTGAAGGTGTACTCGACATCGTTGGTGAGCGACCCGATGGTGCACGTGTTGGCGGGGCACAGCTGCGACACGCCGTTGGTCCCCGTGACCCTGTAGCCGGTGATGGCCGAGCCGTTGGCAGCCGGAGGCGTCCAGTTCAGCACCACGGTGCTGTCGCGCACCTCGTTGGCCACGGGAGTGCCGGGCTTGTCCGGTTTCGCCTTGACCGTCAGCCTGATGCGCCCGTCTGCCTCGCGCCGCGGATCCCCGGTCTTGTCCTGGATCCGGTACCGCACCACCATGCTGCCCACGAACGATTCCGCGGGGCGGACGTCCACTGCGTCCCCTGAGACGGTTGCGGTGCCGTTGCCTGTTTCCACCACGGCACTGACAACCTTCAGCGGGGTGTCGGCAAACGGGTTGACGTCGTTGGCCAGCACCTGGACCCGCCGGTTTTCGCCGGCCTTGGCCTCCCCCACCTCGTCGTCATTGGCCAATGGCAGCGGACGAAGTGAAAGCGTCAGCTGCACGTCCACGGTGCCCTGGGCCGAGAGTCCACGCGGGTCCGTGACAGTCAGCGGGAGGATGCCTCCCGGCTCCGGCGCATCGGCTGCGGCCCTGATCTTCAGGGTTGTCCCGTCCACGCTGGCGCTGATGCCGGGAGGAAGCTGGCCGCCCAGGGTCACCGTGAGTTTGCCGCTGTCAGCCTGGTCCGGATCCGATATCAGGGTGTCCAGATCCACCTCCGCTGCCTCGCCCTTGACCACGCTGGCGCGGGTGGAGGACATGACGGGCGGGTGGTTCCGGTTCGGATCTGGCAGCACGTTGATGCTGATGGTCAGCACGGATGTGAGCGTGTCCGGCGCGTCCAATGGGCCGTCGGCCACTTCGAAGGTCAGGGACGCCGGCCCGGAATAATCGTCGGCGGAGGTGAACACCAGGGAGGCTGCGTCCTTGACGAGCGGCCTGCCGCTGGCCGCCACCGCCGACACACGCGAGTCAACGGTGAGCCGCGGGCTGCGGCCTTGGCGGACAACCACGGCATCGTTCAGGTTGAGGGCCAGTTCCTGGCCGCTGACCACTTCCAAGGGGGCAGGGCTCTTGAGCGCCGGGCGCTGCTCGGATGTTCCTGGCACGTGGATGAACGCGGTGGAGGTCAGGCCGTCCAGGTCCGTGACCGTGTACGGGATGATGCGGGGAGCGGGCAACAGGGTGACGTTGACGCTGCCGCCGCCCCGGACTGCCGCGTCGGTTGTTCCGGCGGCCAGAGTGACCGTCAGGTCGGAGGTCACGCCGTCGGGGTCTTCGTCGTTCTTGAGCACGGGAACGTCCACGGCGGACTTGCCCAGCGTTTCCGCGAAGGTGACGCGGTCGTCCCGGGTGGTCGGCGCCTTCCGCGGGGCGGACGGCGTGACGTCCACGTTCAGCGTGCCCTTTGCCTGACCTCCCCTTCCGTCCGAAATCCGGTAACGGATGACGACGGCGGCCGTGGCGTCCGGCGTCGTAAACCGGACTTTCCCGTCTTCTATCGACGCGTTCAGCGCGGCATCCGCTTCAACGCCGCCGCGTACGAGTGCCAAGGCGTCGCCGTCGGGGTCCGCGTCGTTGCGCAGCACGTCCACGGCGATCTTTCTGTTGGGCTGGGCGGTGACCGCATCGTCGCCCGGCACCGGCTGCTGATTGGCCGCGGGTGCGGCCCCGATGCCCACCGCCACGGTGGCTGTGCTGCGGACGCCGAACGTGTCCTGCACAACGTAGCTGAAGGCATCCTGCCCGGCGGCCTTCGACGACGCCGTGTATTCCAGGTAGGTTGCGCCGACGGTGCCGGTCCCCTGGGCCGGAGCCTTGTCCAGGCCGACCAGCGACACGGAATCGCCGTCGGGGTCTATCCCGTCCAGCGGTACCTGGATGCGGGTGGCGCGGCCGGCGATGGTCCGGGCGGTCAGGTTCTTCGGTTCAGGCCGGGAATTCTGGTCCGCGCCGCCGCCCTTGATGCGGATGGTGACCTGCGCGGAGGATTCCTGGCCGTCCGGTCCCTGGACCACGTAGATGGCGTGCACCGTCTTCGCCGTCGGGCCGGCCTTGAACCGCAGGACGTCGCCGGAAATGCCCAGTAGCCCATCGGCGGGTTCAACGGTCTGGGCGAGCTGAGGCTTCAGCGCCAGTGTCGCCCCGTCCGGGTGGCTGTCGTTGGCCAGCACATTCACGGTGGCAACGTCGTTGGCACGCACCGTGATTTCGTCCGGCACCGCGCGGGGCGGCCGCAGCCGGGCCGGTGCGGGCACCGGCTGGACGGTCACTTCACCGACCGAGCTCTCGAGGCCGTTGGACACCGTGTAGGTGAACGTTGCCGGGGCGGCAAGACCGTTGGCGTCAGTGATCTTGAGAACGCTGTGGTCGAGGACGGCCACGGAAAGCGACGACCCGGAAGGAACGTTGACCGATTGGATGACCAGCACCCCGCCGGCGGGGTCGATGTCGTTGGCCAGCGCATCCACCAGGGTGTGCCCGCCCTGCGGCAGCCGCGCCACATCCCGGACGGCCACCGGGGCGCCGTTGCTCCCGCCGTTGGTGACATCGATCCTGACCAGGCCCAGCTGGCTGGCCGGCCCGTTGGTCACCTGGTAGGTCACGTAATAGGTGCCGGCGGCCGGAGCATTGAAAACGAAGGTGCCGGAGTCAAAATGGGGGGCTACCTTGGCGGCCGGAGGACCTTCCACCCGGGCCAGCCGCAACGTGGCACCGGCGGGGTCGAAGTCGTTTTCCAGTGGGGAAACCACGACGTCCCGGCCCGCCACAACGCTCAGGTGATCGGGGTTTGCCACCGGCGGCAGGCTCCCGCGGGGGCGCACCTCCACGGTAATCTTGCCCTCGATCTCGGTCCGGCCATCGGACACCCGGAGGGTGACCTCCTTGCGGCCCAGGGTTGTGCCCACATCCTGGAACTGCAGGAGGCCGTCCGGGCGCACCTGGACCTGGTCGTTGCCGTTGTCCGCCGTTGCGGCTTTGAGGAAGAGATCGTCGCCGTCAGGGTCGGTCCAGTCCGCCAGGACATTCTGGCTGACGGACTTTCCCTGTTCGAGGAGGATGACGGTTTTTCGTTTCTGGGCGGGCGGACCGTTCTCCGAGTCCTTCCGCACGGCCACCCTGATCTTGGCCTGCGCGCTCTTGCCCCGGCCGTCGTCCACCTGGTAGCCGAAGTCGGACGTTCCCGAGGCCTTCTCGGGGACAGCGATCTGCAGGGCGGAGCCGTTGTAGATGGGCTGCGCCGTGCCGTTGGCCGGCCCCGAGCCGAGGACGTTCAGGGTCAGCAGGTCGCCGTCCGGGTCGGAGTCGTTGTCCAGCGGAGTCAGCAGCGTGGTCTTGCCCGGCCTGACGCCGAAGACGTCGTCCTGGGCGTTGGGCGGACGGTTGGCCTTGGTGCGGTCCGGGAGCTGGTTGAGCGGATTCTGGTCGGCGGCGTCTTCCTTCTCCTCCTCGGACCGGTTCGGCGGCGTCTGGAGATCCTGCCAGTTGTTGACCAGCTGCATCGCCTGCTGGACGAGCCACACGTTGCCGCCGTTGGTGTCGTTGAGCACCACAACGCTGCGGTTCACCCGGAAGACCAAGTCGGACTTGTCGTTGGCGTTCGGGACATCCGTCAGTTTGTCGTGGGCATCATCGGCGCAGTCCCGAAGGTACCGGTTGCTCTGGTTCCAGGCCGCATGCACGCAGCCGTCCAGCTGCACCGGACGGACCGGATTTCCGTTGGCGCCGGAGGGTTTTGTGGTGGCCGCGGAACCGTCCAGCGGCTGTTCGACCAGGCCCTTCGGCGTGGCCACGGCGACGAAGCTGCTGGCCGGGCCGGCCTGCTGGAGCCGTGACCCGCCGGCGTCGGGCAGGTCGACCGTCCGGCCCCCGGGCAGGTACAGCCGGCCGGAATCGGAGTCCAGCAGCACCGCGTCGGCTCCCACCGTCGTGAGCTGAAGGCTCTTCACCGCCGAGAAATCGGCGTAGGACCCCGTGGCCTTGTCCCCGGCGGTTCCGTTGTCCTCGACGGTCATCCGGCTGACCTCGTGTGCCCCGGGGTTGGCGATGTAGGCGGCTCCGTCCGCTCCGATGACTGCCTGGAGGTTAGGTGCCCCGGAAATCACCGGCTCCGAGGATTGCCGGTCAAAACCACGGACGGAGTCGGTGGAAGCCAGCCAGGCCTCCCCCGTGCCCGGATCGCTGAATACGTAGGCACCCTGCCCCGCGGCGGCGGTCACGCCACCGGGCAGCATGACGGGTTCGCCGAGCCTCATGGATGCCGGGTCCACGGCCGTCAGGGACGAGCCGGCATCCACCAACACTTCGCCCTCGTGCTGGAGGATATCGAAGCCGGCCCCCGGCGGGGTCACGCCGCCGTCCAGGGTCCTGGAGGGATAGTTGAGCCGCGCGGTCATTCCGACGCTCTTGTTCGTCACCCAGACGCCGCCGTCGTTGAGGTCGACGTCGGCTGATTTTACGCCCGGGTAGAGAAAGGCTGCCGCCGCCACCAGTGCGGTCACCGCCGAAAAGCCCGTCGCCTGAAGCAACCGCCTGTGCTTTGCAAGGAAGTTTCTTGACGTTGGCATGGCTGTCCCCCGGTCAGCTGCAATGAAGTCCCCACCAATTAGACCAACAAGTGCAGTAATCTAGCGAACCCGGGGGAACGGGAGGAGATCCGGCGCCGGACTTAGCCTAGGCTTACTTTCATGACTTCTGTTCCTGCCGCCACGTCCGCCACACGGAATTCCCGTCCCCAGACCAACCTGACTGTCCTGCGCCGGGAGCAGCTTTCGGACCACATGGTTCGCATTGTCGCGGGCGGTGAAGGCTTCGCGGAGTACGTCAATAACGACTTTGTGGACAGATACGTCAAGATCGCCTTTCCGCAGCAGGGTGTGGACTACCCGGAGCCGCTGGATCTCTGGGCCGTCCGCGAATCGATGCCGCGGGAGCTGTGGCCGCACACCCGGACCTACACCGTGCGCTGGGTGGACGCGGCAGCCGGCGAACTTGCCATCGACTTCGTGATCCACGGGGACGAAGGCCTGGCGGGGCCCTGGGCGGCCGCGGCCCAGCCCGGCGACACCCTCATCTTCACCGGACCTGGCGGGGGCTACAACCCGGATCCCGCGGCGGACTGGTACCTCCTGGCCGGAGACGAAGCCGCCCTGCCTGCGATCGCCGCCGTCATCGAGTCCCTGCCGTCCGGCGCCCGGGGCCTGGCATTCGTGGAAGTGGACACCGACGCCGATATCCAGCCGATCGCCGCACCGGCGGGGCTCGAGCTGGTCTGGCTCAAACGCGAAGGCGCCGCCGCAGGCGGCAGCGACCTGCTGGTCAACGCGGTCCGCGATGCCGTGTGGCCCGACGGCAGGGTTGATGTCTTTGCCCACGGGGAACGCGGCTACATGAAGGGCCTGCGGGAGGTGCTGTTCCGGCAGCGCGGACTGGAGCGCGGCCAGGTGTCGCTGTCCGGCTACTGGGCCACGGGACGGGTTGAGGATGACTTCCAGGCCGAGAAGAAGCTGCCGATCGGTAAGATCTAGCGGCGGCGGGCCCGCCGTCGTTCATTGCTCGCAAGGCTCCGGGTGAGCGGCCGCGCAAGCGTGTCGCCCAGCACAATCCCGCCGGCGACACCGAACACAATCGCCCCGGCACTCAGCATCCCGCCGGCGCCGAGCAGGATTTCGGATTCCTCGATCGTCAGGACGTACATCGAGCGGAAGATGGTGAGGCCGGGCAAGAGGATGAGCGCCGCCGGCACAGCGACCACGAGCTGCGGGGCGCCCATACGCAGCGCCACCACCCGGGCCAAAAGGCCAATCACGACGGCGGCCACCGCGGGGGAAAAGCGCTGGCCGACGCCGAGCATTTCTCCGCCGATCAGGACCAGGTGGCCGATCACGCCCACGGCCGCCGTGGGAAGAAGCAGCTTCCAGTCCGTCTGCTCGGTGATGCCGATGGCCACGACGGCGACCGCGACCATGATGACCAGCGCCCACCACGGATAAGCCGGCGGGAAGGTCTCGGTGACGTTGATCGGTTCCATGCCCGTCATGTCACCCACCACGAACGCCACGGCAATACCTGCGACGAGCGCCCCGAACGTCAGCACCGTGGACAGGAACCGGCCGGCCGCCGTGACGGGGAAGCCGTTGATGGCATCCTGGACCGAAGAGACAAGGCGCCCCGTGGGAAGCAGCAGCAGGATCCCGCCCACCACGACGATGGCAGGAGCAATCTGGATCCCTAGGGGGCTGCCGAATCTCCACATGAGCAGCGCGATCAGCGTTACCACAAAGGAACAGGCCGCCGTGTTGAAGAAGTCCGGCGTGCGCCAGCGGCCCAGTTGCCGGGCGAGCAGGCTGATCAGGAGGTTGGAGGCGAACGCGATGCCGGACGCCCCCGGTCCGCCGCCCAGGACCCCCACGAACACGGCCGAAAAGACTCCGAACGCCACGGTGACCATCCACCGCGGGAACGGCTTGGGGCTGCGGACAATCTCGTCCAGCCGCCGGATGGCCTCGTCCCGGCCGACGCCTCCGGCCACGATGTCCGTGACCAGCTGGTGGACTTTGGCCAGGCCGGCGTAGTTGTTCGTCCAGGAGCGCACCACGCGCAGCAGCGAAATGGGGGTCTGGTCCTGCGGCGCATAGTTGATCGCCACCGACTGGTTGGTGATGTCGACCTCGATGTTGCTCAGGCCAAGCGCGGCCGTGACCGCGATGATGCTGGTTTCCACCTCGAGGGCACCGGCGCCGTACCGGAACATCGATTCGGCGAGGCGAAGCGCAAAGTCCATGGTCTTGCGCGCGGACGTGTCGATGCCGCCCACCTGGATCATGGGGTTGGCGTAGGGGCTGCCGGTGAGCCTGTCCACGATGCTCAGCGGCGCCGTCGGCGGGTTCTCCCCCTGGACCAGGCGGCGCAGCATGCGCTTGGCCGCCGCGTTCTGGTGCAGCTGGGAGGGAGTAAGCGGCTCAGTTTTGGGCAGCCCGTCCGTGTGCGGCCTGTTGGCGCCGCGGGGCTGTTTGGTCATTCGGGCCTACCTCCGTGCCATGCCTGTGGTCTTAGTAGAACTGCTGTCCCGTCCGCCGCGTGTACACCTGACGGGCTACACGCTCGCCAGCTGCCATCCACGCCTTGTACTTCAGCGGGCTGATGACCTGGTCGTAACAGCCAACGAAGTCGGTGACTGTTTTGCTGAAGCTGGTCTTGAAAAGCCCCAGTCCGTGGAACGGGTTGGATGTGTCCTTGAGTTTGTCGCTGGGCGGGGTTCCGCAGAAATCGTATTCGGTGCAGCCCAGCTCCTTGAGCTGGTTGATCGCCGTCCACTGCACCAGGTGCGAGTCGCCGTACTGGCCGCGTTTCTGCAGGGATCCGCCGTCCTTGTACGTGCCCTTGTGCCCGTAGTTGATGACGAACGCCCCTACTGACGGTACGCCGTTTTCGTAGACGAACAGAAGCCGTCCCTGGCCCCGCTTGATGAAATTGGTCCAGAACTGGCGGTAGTACTCATACTCGCGGACCCGGACTTGGGACTTTGCCTCCACGGTGTTGGTCATGAGCGCATACATGGCCGTGAAGTTTTCCTCGGTGGGCTCCACGTTGAGCACGTCGACCCCCTCGCGGATGGCGCGCCGGACGGCATTCCTGCCCCGCGAATGCAGGTTCCGGAGCAGCTGGTTCTCGTCCGGGGAAATGTCCAGGAGGGCCGTGGAATCGTTGGGCTGCAGGTTGTGCGTCTTGACCAGCCCGGCCTTTTCGATGACCTCCCGGGCCGCGTCGCTTTGCACGATGTCAGGTTCGATCTTGATGGCGAAGACGCCCAGCCGAGCCCTCTTTACGAAGTCCGCGTTGGCCGCGGCAATGCCCGGAATGTCTTCGACGCCGGCAACATCGGGCCCCTTGATCAGGTACCACAGCTTCCCCAGCACCGGAAAGCTCTTCTCCAGCACCAGGTTGTAGCTCGTGTAGTCAGCCGTCTCGTAGACGAGGTGGAGTGTCTTCCAGCCGAAGTGCTGTTTGACGTCGGCGAACGCCTCAGACTGAAGCAGGTTACCGCCGTTCGGATTCGCGGTGACGTGGGAGTCCCAGTTGGCGACCTCCTCGGCGGAGGCAAAGCGGGCAGTGAATTCTCGCAAGTGTGCCGTGTCCAATCTTCGCGTACGTTTCGTCAGCAGGTGCCCGGAGAGGCAGCCTCAAGTCTATCTGGCCAGCCTTGCCGGTGGCTGGACGTAGTCATGCTGCTCACAGTCGTATCTGGCTGAGGTCGGTGAGGACCGTCGACTTGCCCCAGCCTCCCTTCCATGGTCCAGGCCGCTATTTTCCAGAATTTGCGCGGTATCTGGACTCCCCGGTACGGCACGTCGTCGTCGGCCAGGACCGGGCCGGTGAAGACGCTGATCCTTGCATCGTGCCCGGCGGCGTGGTTCAGCACGTGGTCTTCGAGCCCGAGCCACAATTCCTTGCCCTGGGTTGAAGTCGGCAGCCTGCGGGGCGGCGTTGGGGTAGGAGAAGGTGTCCTGGTTGGCGGTGCGTGCCGTGGCGTCATCGCCCCACACGGGGTCAAGGCGGCGGACCAGATGGCCGCGGTCCAGGCCGTTGTGGCGGTAGACCTCCGGCCCGGCCTGCACACTCCGGGGCACCCTGGGGTCGAAATGCCAGACTCCAATCCGGTCAAGCGGCACCAACTCACGGCCGTTGATGTTGACGCCGACCACGGCAGCTAGCTTGCGCGCTGGCACGAGCCGGACGGAAAAGTGGGTGTAGTCGAGGAGGATGGTGGGGCGGTCCGGACAGGGCAGTTCGACGGCCGCCCGCAGGAAGCCGGGATCGTATCCTGTGCCCATGGGTCCATCGTTGCACCGGCTTGACTCTCTGTCCTCCCGTGGCGACTGTTGAACCATGGAGCCCACAGACGATAGCCGCGGCGGAAAGGCCGTTCAGGCGGCAGCCCTCCTCGCGTTTCTGGCTGCGTCTGCCGTGGTAGCTTATCTGGGGTCCCAGGTCACCGTGGGGAACGTCGACGGCTGGTATGCAACGGCGGACATAGCGCCCTGGTCTCCGCCTGGCTGGGTGTTCGGCGCTGTGTGGACAGTGCTGTACATGGCCATGGCTGTGGCCGCCTGGCTCGTTTGGCGGAGCGATGACCCCGGACGCAGGACAGCGCTCACGGTGTATTGCCTGCAGCTGGCCCTGAATCTGGCCTGGACGCCCGTGTTCTTTGGGCTGTATCCGGCGCTGGGGTCCGCTGCCCTCTGGCTGGGGCTTGCCATCATCGTGACCCTTGCCCTGGCGGTCGCCGCGGCGGTGCTCTGCTTTGGGCCGATCAGCCGGACAGCCGGGCTGTTGATGCTGCCCTACCTGTCCTGGGTGGTCTTTGCCGTGAGCCTGAATGTGTGGGCGGCCGCCCACAATTAGGCCGCCGCCGCCCCGGTCACCGCTGCCGAATCAGCACTCCACCACGTTCACGGCGAGGCCGCCCATGGCTGTTTCCTTGTATTTGGAGCTCATGTCCTTGCCGGTCTCGCGCATGGTCACGATGACCTCGTCGAGCGAAACCCGGTGCGAGCCGTCGCCCCAGAGCGCCATCTTGGCCGCGTTGATGGCCTTCGCGGCGGCAATGGCGTTCCGCTCGATGCACGGCACCTGCACCAGCCCGCCGATCGGATCGCAGGTCAGGCCCAGGTTGTGCTCCATCGCGATCTCGGCCGCGTTCTCCACCTGCGCCGGCGTG